>PEVN01000395.1 GCA_002779825.1 Armatimonadetes bacterium CG06_land_8_20_14_3_00_66_21
CATCGTCCTCGCAACCGTCGCCGCTTGCATTGCCGGCCCGTGGGCCTGCCTGCACGTGGGCTACACCGAGGGCATGGCCGCCAAGTGCATCGGCTTCGCGCAGTGGACCGGCACCGAGACCTTCAACTGGCTGCAGACAATGACGACCGTCGGCCGGCCGCTGGAGTGGCCGCGGCTGTTCGCTGTCGCCGGGGCCTCGGCGTTCACACTCGTGCTCTGGGTGCTGCGCAACCGGTACACTTGGCTTGGCTTCCACGCTCTTGGCTACTGCGCCGGGCCGGGACTGATCTGGGTCTGGTTCCCGTTCATGCTGGCCTGGATCGCCAAGGGACTGATCCTGCGCTACGGCGGGCAGGAGACGTACCGCCGCATGATCCCCTTCTTCCTGGGTCTCGTTCTGGGCGACTACGTCATCGGCTCAATCTGGGCGATCCTCAGCCCACTGCTGAACTACCAGGGGTACCAGATCTTCCATTGAGCGCGGGTGGTGCCACGTCTGTGGTTCCGTTCGCCGGTCCCCTCGCCATACTGTAGGGTGGTCGCCTCTGCGGGCAACTCCCTCCCGATCAGGAGACAGGAATGCCACTCTCAGCTTGGATGTCATGGGAAGGCGGCGTTGATCTCGTCGGCGCCACCAGCCCCGAGGCTCAGCAGCCGAACGTGATCGTGCACGTTGCGCGACTCGTCCACACCCCGGCCGGCTCCGCCCCGGCCGGCATGCTCCTGTACCCCCCCCCCCCCGAGAGCCCGCCGGTGTGCGCCGGGTTCGTCTCGCCAGACCCCGTCGTCGGCGCGTACTTTGGGCCGAACGTCTTCGCAGGGACGCCCTTCGAGGGCCTGCCGGTAGTGACCGCAGAGATTGAGGTATACTCGCGAAGGTTAGGAATACACCAAAGCTATTGCACAAGTTCGACGCCTCTGCGTGCACAGCAGTGTGTTGGGTGCTCACCACACGCCCCCGGGTGAAGTTCTGCGAACTTCCACTTCGGTGTATTCCTAACCTTCGCGAGTATAGCTTGAAGGTCAACGGGCAGCCATTGACGGTGGTAGCGCTGCCCGGGATGGACTCGGTGTGGGCACCCACAGGCGTCTACGCGCGGTAGCCGCAGAACCAATTTCCGTCTATCCGGCGCCATCGGGGCGCTGGCAGGGAGTGACGAGCCAAGTGTCGCACCAGTGTATCCCGTCACACCGCCAACCACGCCGGCCTCACACGGGCGTCAAACCGGATTCTCGAAGGAACCGCCCATGCCGATTGCCACACTCACAGGGCTCTTCTCGACGCTGACGCTTTGCGCACTCGCGGGCGCCCAAGAGGGTGACGTGCTCGCGCCGGGCGCCACGGTGCAGAAGCTCGTTAGCGACTGCAAGTTCACCGAGGGGCCTGTGTGCGACGCCGAAGGCAACGTGTTCTTCACCGACCAGCCCAACGACCGCATTCTGAAGTGGAGCGTCGACGGCAAGCTGTCCACCTTCCTGCAGCCGTGCGGCCGGTCCAACGGGTTGTGCTTTGACGGCAATGGCAACCTGTGGGCGTGCGCCGACGAGAAGAACGAGCTATGGTGCATCGCTCCCAGCGGCAAGGCGACTGTGGTCGTGAAGGGCTATCGGGGCAAGTTACTGAACGGCCCCAACGACGTGTGGCTCGCTCCTGACGGTGGTCTCTACTTCACTGACCCGCTGTACAAACGCCCGTACTGGAACCGCGGCCCCATGGAGCAGGAAGTGCAGGGCGTCTACTACCTCGCCGCCGACCACGAGACGCTCCGCCGCGTCATCGACGATCTCGCCCAACCCAACGGGATCATCGGCACGGCCGACGGGAAAACGCTCTACGTCGCCGACATCGGCGCCGGGAAGACCTACGTTTACGACCGGCAACCCGAGGGCACCCTCGCCAATCGCCGCCTGTTCTGTGACCTGGGGTCCGACGGCATGACAATCGACGACGAAGGCAACGTCTACCTCACCGGCAAAGGCGTGACCGTCTTCGACAAGTCCGGCAAACGGGTTGAGCAGATCGCCGTGCCCGAGGGCTGGACGGCCAATGTCTGCTTTGGCGGGGCAGCTCGCCGGACGCTGTTCATCACCGCGGGGACGGCGCTGTATTCGGTTCGCACGCGGGTCAAGGGCGTCGGGAGTCAGTGAAGCGGCCGCGGGTCGGGGCCCCCTTCTTCTTCCTTTCGTCTTGCGTCCTTTCCCTTTACGGGAGTTGATGCGAGCATTAGCGCAGTGGGTGCCACGGGAGTTCCCAAACTCGACGGGTTTCTTTGGCGGGTCTACCGGGGCTGGCGCGGTCTCCGTCGGGGCGGCCTCACCGCTGCCTGTCGCAGAAGGCGGGGTTCTTCCAGTAGCGCAGGTGAGGCGTCCGGCGCCTTGCCGCGTGCCCCGGCAGGAGAGCCGGCATCCGCCTTGGAGGATCAGCAATGGCAGAACGATCAGCCGAACAACCTACCGAGCGCCAGATCCCGCTCTGGCCCGGCGAGCCGCCGGACTCCGCGCCCGGCGACAGCTTCCGGCCGTGGCTGGAGCCGTACCCCGTCGAGACCGACAAACCACGCGGTGCAGTGCTCATCTGCCCCGGCGGCGGATACGGCGGCCGGGCGCCGCATGAAGGGGCGCCCATCGCAAAGCGGCTGAATGAAGCCGGTCTCCACGGGTTTGTCGTGCAGTACCGGGTGGCGCCGAATCGACATCCGGCGCCGTTGATGGACGCGCTCCGGGCGCTGCGGATCGTTCGGCACCGGGCCGCAGAGTGGAATGTCGACCCCCATCGGCTGGCGATCCTCGGCTTCTCCGCCGGCGGCCACCTCGCCGGTAGCGCCGGCGTTCACTACAACGTGCTCCCCGTCAGAGCCGACGACGAGATTGACCGCGAGAGCAGCCGGCCCGACGCGCTGGTCCTGTGCTACGCCGTGCTTTCCTCCGGCAAACTCGGCCACCGCGGCTCCTTCCACAACCTGCTCGGAGACGACCAGTCGCCAGAGTTGCTCCACCTGATGTCGTTGGAGACGCAAGTCACCAAGGAGACGCCGCCTACGTTTCTCTGGCACACCGTCGCCGATGCTGGCGTGCCGGTGGAGAACAGCCTGCTCTTTGCGCAGGCGCTACGGGACCACGGGGTGTCGTTCGAGATGCACCTCTATCCCGACGGGCAACACGGGCTCGGGCTTGCGCCTGGAGACCCGCATGTGGCCACCTGGGCAGAATTGTGCGGCCAGTGGCTGCAGGGCAGAGGGTGGTAGAAGGACGGCAGACGGCGAAGGGCGAACGCTGAACAGCCAACCCTCAACGTCGAACCCTCAACATCGAACACTCAACATCGAACACCCAACATCGAACACTCAACATCGAACACTCAACATCGAACACTCAACATCGAACACTCAACATCGAACACTCAACATCGAACACTCAACATTGAACCCTCAACATTGAACCCTCAACGTCGAACCCTCAACGTCGAACCCTCAACGTCGAACACCCAGTCTACCGGCTTGCGGTGACCCTTCACCAGTCACCACCTGCCACTGAGGAGACGCTGGTCATGCTTGCTGCGAAGATCATCCTTGACAAGGACTTCACCCTCGGCGAGGTCGATCCGCGGCTGTTCGGCGGATTCGTCGAGCACCTGGGCCGGTGCGTCTATGGCGGGATGTACGAACCGGATCACCTCTCGGCGGATGAGAACGGCTTCCGCACCGACGTGCTGGAGCTGGTACGTGAACTGGACATGCCGGTCATGCGGTACCCGGGCGGCAACTTCGTCTCGGGCTACGACTGGGAGGAGGGCGTCGGGCCACGGGACCAACGGCCTACCCGGCTGGACCTCGCCTGGCAGAGCACCGAGACGAACCAGTTCGGCACGGACGAGTTTGTGCAGTGGTGCCGCAAGGCGAACAGCGAACCGATGCTCGCCGTCAACCTCGGCACGCGCGGGCCGGAGGAAGCCCGCAACCTGGTCGAGTACTGCAATCACCCCGGCGGCAGCGCCTGGAGCGATCTTCGGCGGAAGCACGGCTTTGCGCAACCGCACTGCGTGAAGCTCTGGTGCCTCGGCAACGAGATGGACGGGCCGTGGCAGATGGGGCACAAGACGGCGGCCGAGTACGGCCGCGTTGCGTGCGAAGCAGCAAAGCTGATGAAGTGGACGGACCCGTCGCTGGAACTGGTTGTCTGCGGTTCCAGCAACGGCGGCATGCCGACCTTCGCCGCGTGGGAAGCGGAGGTGCTGGAGCACACGCTGGATCACGTGGACTACCTGTCGATCCACACCTACTACGGCAATGCCGATGGCGACACGCCCAGCTTTCTCGCTCGCCCCGAGCAGATGAGTGACTTCATCGACCAGGTGGTCGCCACGGCTGACTACGTGTCTGCGAAACGCAAGTCGCGCAAGCGGCTCATGCTGTCATTCGACGAGTGGAACGTCTGGTACCATTCGCACGGCGACCGAGAGAAGCGGAACATCCGGCCTTGGGACAGCGCGCCGCCGTTGCTTGAGGACGCCTACACGATGGAGGACGCGCTGGTCGTCGGCGGCATGTTGATCTCGCTGCTGAACCACTGCGACCGCGTGAAGATCGGCTGCCTCGCGCAGGTGGTCAACGTGATCGCAGCCATCATGACACAGCCGGGCGGCCCGGCGTGGCGGCAGACGATCTTCCATCCGTTCGCCCACGTGTCGAAGCACGGCCGCGGCACCGTCCTCCGGCAGGTTGCGGAGTCGTCGTACTACGACTGCAAGGACCGCGCTGCCGTCCCCCATCTGACCAGCGCCTGCGTGCTCGACCCCGACACCGGCGGCGTCACGCTCTTCGCCGTCAACCGCAGCCTCGACAGCCGGCTCAAGCTGACAGTCGACTTGCGGGCCTTCGCTGCGCTCCACGTTGACGAGTGGACGACGCTGCGGCACAGCGACCTGCTGGCCGAGAACACCTGTGCAGCGCCAAACAAGGTGCAGCCGGCCGTGGCCACCGGCGCGGGCGTGGACGACAGAGTGTTGACGGCTGTGCTGGAGGCGGCGTCGTGGAATGTGATCCGGCTGACGCCCGCCAAGTGATTTGGCAACTCGGCAACGGGCTCGGTTGCGGGCCGGCGTTCGTCAGCGGGCTGCAGGCGGGTACTGCCTCTCGAAGGCTTGCCGCATCCTGCCGAGGGTTCTGTCCAGCGTCGCTCGGGCCGCGCCGAACCTGTCCGGGAACGCCGTCGCCAACCGACCGGCAACGTCTTCCGCGTGCCGCAGGTAGAGACTCGCCAGATACCGTGAGTGGGGCGTGTCGAGCATCTGGTCGAAGCGTTCGGTCACCGGGTTATGGCCCGTGCCCTTGCCGTAGACCAGCATGCCGGGGAACAACTCGACGAGGTCCCTGAGCACCTGGCGCTGCTCCGGCGTCTCGCCGACGTGGAGGATCGCCTGTCCGATCGAGCGCGCGGGGTCGTAGTCGCGGGGATTGAAGGCGTAGTCGAGACAGGTCAGCAGCGGCATGCGGTTGAGCTCGCTCTCCGAGTGCAGCGGGTTGGACATGTAGCCGTAGCAGACTTCACCGAGGGCCGGGTCGCGGCCGGTCACCGGGCCGAGATGCAGCGTCGGGTTGCCGTCGTTGACCGGGTAGTTGTCCCAGAGAATCAGGCGGTGCTGGCAGCGGGCGCGGTAGGCCTCGGCTGCTTCCCGCGTGACCTGCGGCGTCACCACCGCGTCGCCCGTCCAGAACAGGAAAACGTCCGGGTGCAAGTCCGTCGCGAGGGTCTCCAGGTACGGCGCCTGGCTACCCGAGCCGTCGCCCCAATAGAGGGTGGGGCAGAAGATCAACCGGGCTTCGGGATCGTTGGCACGGAGTCGCTGCAAGATCCCGTTCACGACCCGCGCCTGCCCCGCGGCGTCGATTCCCTGGCTGATGTCGTCGAGGCAGACCGAGAACCACTTCATGCCCTTGGACTGGAACCACTGGTAGTGTTGCCACAGGGCGTCGAGGTCATCCGCCTTGCCGTAGTCCAGCGGCCGGCTGCTGCTCAGGTTGGGGTTCATGCTGAGGCAGAGGCCGACTCCTCGCTCCTGACAGGCGCGCAGCAGCTCCAGATACGCTTGCCGCTTCTTCTCTGGCAGCGGCAGCCACCAAGCGTTGCGCTCCGGCCACTCCGGGTAGCCTTCGAGGTTCCACATCGACCCGTAGCAGAGCATCAGGAAGTTCCCGCCGTGCTCGGCCAGCGTCGGCAGCTCCGCCAGATACTGCCCGGGCAGCCACATCCAGCCCTTGGTCCCGCGCAACGCAAAGCCGGGTTCTCGCCCGGCCGGCAATGGTGTCGGCAACGGCAGCTCTGTCTCCGGGAGTTCGACGAAGAAGTCCTGCTCGATCTTCGGGCGCCGGTCCAGCGGCAGGTCCCGCGGCCCCAGCATAGCCCGCGCCACCATGAACCATGGCGGTTGGCCGAGCGCGCCGGTCGTTTCGGTGTTCTCGATCCGCAACTCGTTCGCGCCTGCACGTAGCACTCCCTCGGGCACGCTGAACTTCGCCCAGCGGAATTGGGCGGAGGGGAACCCATTCGGACCGGCGAAGAGCGGCGTACCGTTCAGCGCGAGGTCGATCCGACACTGTCCGCCGACATCGTTGTTGCAGCCGAGGAGGTGCAGGAACATGGGCGCGTCCGGTACTGCCGCGAGGATGCGCTTCGCCGTCATTGTGGCGAACCGGCCCGTCGGCTTGGCGGATACGTGGTTCACGTGGCGTTCGCCGTACTGCGTCGAGCCGAACTGCGTCTGCGCCCCACCAACGAGGTCGGTGCCTTTGAGGTCGACGAGGGGGCGTTCGCCTTTGGGCTGCGCGCTGGCGGCAGCAGCACTACACACGAGGCAAGCCGCGACGAGCCACAGAACTCGGTGCCGAGGTGTAGGGGCCGCTGCTTGCTTGCCGGTACGCGGAGAGTGCAAGGTGATCGTCATCGCTGGGTTGCCGCGCGCAGCGCACCGGAGTACGTCTCCGGTCGCGTCGATGGCCGCTGTCCAAGAGTCGCGCTTGCACAGACTCCCGCAGCCGCTCCCCAATACGCCGCGTACACATGCTGGTACACGGCTTGGCGCTTCTGTTCGTGCAGCCTGGAGGTGTAGCACTTGGGCAGGTCGTCGAGCGTGTCCCGAATGGCGACCTGCACGGCCGCCCTTGACTGCTGTCGTTTGCGCCAGTCTAGCACGAGTTGCCGTGCCTTCAGCCGCTCCAACAACTCCCGCGCCACCCGCTTGACGCGCGCCCGTTGCCGTGGGCCAAGGTCAAGCTTCGGATCAGTCAGCAGGTCGAACACAGCAAGCTCGTCATCGGAAAGCCCTTCGCGCTGTGCGCGCTGTTCCTCCTCGGTCAACTCCTGGGCGAACCCGATCAGCCGGTTCAGCCACTCTTCGACGTTCACGCTGCCGGCATTGTACTCCTCGATCATCTTCCCGAAGCGCTCCGTCCAGTTCATCCGCGACCGGTTCACGCGAAGCATGTCGGCGAGCTTCCGGTCGATCATCCCGCGGAGCTTCTCGGCTTCGGTTCGCTTCCTCCCGCGCTGCATCTTTGCCTTCAGTGCCTCGAAGTCCACCTTGCTCAGGTCAACGAGGGGGTCCGTGTCGGAATCGGAATCGCGGATGACGAAGGGCGTCGGCGCAATGGAGTCGTCGAGGATGCCATCAACTGCCTGCATCACTTTGGAGATGTCGGGGGGCGGGAGGAGTGACCGCAGCTTCTTCACCAGCACGTCAAGCAGAGCGCATCTCGGCGCAACTTGGTTGGCGACGGGGTCGGGCAACACCGCCTTGTAGAGATTGCCGACGTCGGTCGCCAGGGCCGTGAAGCGCTTCTTCGTATCTGTATCGACCAGGATTGCCTCAACCGCCTCGTCAAGCAGGGCGACTCGGTCGAATCCTGCCGCCGCCTGTATTCCGTCCAGGTCGATGCCAAGCCCTGCGCAGAACTCCTCGACTCGCCCGAGCGCCTGCTTCAGCGCCTCGACCAACTCCGACTTGTCGGCGACCGGCGTCTCTCCCTCGTCCACACCGCCACCTGACGCGGAACCGTACAGCGCCAACGCCTTCTGCAGGTTGCGGAACACGCCGACGTAGTCCACGATCAACCCGTTCTGCTTGTCGCCGAACACCCGGTTCGCCCGGGCGATGGTCTGCATGAGCGTGTGGTTACGCATCGGCTTGTCGAGGTAGATGGTCGAGCAGCACGGCACGTCGAAGCCGGTCATCCACATGGCGCAGACGAACACGATTCGGAACGGGTCGTCGGGGTCCTTGAACTTGGTGTCCAGGTCCTCCTTGAGCATCCGCTGTCGGTGCGGCCGAATGTCAGCCCCCTTTCGCCCGCACTCCCGAATCTCGCCTTGCGACTGCGACACGACCACCGCCATGTCAGTCTCTTCCAGGTAGGCGAGCCGCGACTGCAGTTGCCCCGCGCGTTCTTCAGGCGCCGCGGCGGCTTCCACGCGGAGCCGGTCGAGGGACTTCGCCCACTCCCGCCGCACCTTGTCATGCATCCGCACAGCCGTCGCCTTGTCGATGCAGACCACCATGGCTTTGCCCTGGAAGCCCCGCCCCAGGAAGTGCTTCACCAAGTCAGCAGCGAGGGTGTCCAATCGCTCGTCGCGGGTGATCAGGTGGTACTCGCGGGCGAACTCGCGTTCCAGCTTGGCTTCCTGATCGTCATCCAACTCGGTCTCTTCGACGACCCGGGCGATGTCTTCCGTCAGCTTGTCGTTGGTCAACTGCAACTCGGGGATGCGGTTCTCGTAGTAGAGCGGCACCGTCGCCTTGTCGTCCACCGACTCCTTGAAGTTGTAGACGCTGACGTAGTCGCCGAACACCTCCCGCGTCTTCTCCTCGCCGGCCAGCAGCGGCGTGCCGGTGAAGGCGAGGAACGCCGCGTTCGGCAGTGCCGTGCGCATGTTCAGCGCCAGCGTGTCGTACTGCGTGCGATGCGCCTCGTCGGTCATGACGATGATGTCCGAGCGCTCCGAGAGCACGGGGTGCTTCTTCCCCTTCGGCGTGCCGAACTTGTGGATGAGCGTGAAGACGTAGCGATGATCTTCGGTCAGCAGCCGGCGCAGATGGGCGGAGCTGGAGGCGTGGGCCTGCTTCTCGGTGACGGCGCCCGTGTTCGCGAACTTCCGGTAGATCTGCTCGTCCAGCTCCTTGCCGTCAGTCACGACCACGAAGGTCCAGTTGCCCGGCAGCTTCCGCAGCACCTTCTGCGCGAAGAACACCATGGACACGCTCTTGCCGCTGCCCTGCGTGTGCCAGAACACGCCGAGCCGCCCGCGGTTCTCGCCGAGTTGTGCGAGCGCGTCTAACGCGTTCCGCACGCCATGGTACTGGTGGCACTTGGCGATCAGCTTGATCAGCCCGCCCTTGCTCTCCTCGAACAACGTGAAGTTCTCGACCAAGTCCAGCAGCCGCGCCGGCTCGCAGGCGCCCCGCAGCATCGTCTCCAGGGAGATGACGCCCTCTTCCGTCTCGTCGTCGATCTTCGCCCAGTCAGAGAAGTGGTCCCACTGCCCGGTCACGCTGCCCAGCTTGCTCTGGCTGCCGTTGGACAGGACGATCAGACCGTTGTACCAGAACAGGTGCGGGACCGTGTCGCGGTAGTCGAGGAGGTTGCCCCGGTAGGCATCTTCCACCGGCTCGCCGGGCGCCTTCAGTTCCACGAACACCAGCGGCAGCCCGTTGACGAACCAGATCAGGTCCGGCCGCCGCGTGTACATGTCGCCGGTGACCCAGAACTGCGAGCAAAGCAGAAAGCCGTTGTTCGTCGGCTCGTCCCAGTCGATGACCCGCAGCACCTCGTCGGTCTCGCCGCCTTCCTCGCCCGCGCCCGACACCGTCACCCGCACCCCGCCCTTCAGCAGCCCATAGACCTCCGCATTCGCCGCCGCCAAGCTCATAGCGCCTCGATCGCGCAGCAACTCCTCAATGGCGAGGTCGATCGCCTCCCGCGACGCCTCGGGGTTCAGCCTCCCGAGCGCCGGCCGCAGCCGCGATACGAGCACCACCTCGCCCTTCGTCTCCCGACCCAACGGGCTGCCGCCGGCGTGCTCGAACTCGTGGAAGCAGTTGACCGTCTGCCAGCCGAGGGCGTCCAGCAACGCGAGGGCGGGTTGCTCGACGAGGGCGTTTTCGGAGTAGTCGGAGTTGGTCATGAACCCTTGGTCTCGGTGTGTACCGGCTCATCTTCAGTGCAATCACTCGGCACACGCGCACCCCGTCCCAACGGGACAGAACGATAGTAGCCCAACGGCTTCAGCCTTGGGGTGGTGCGGCGACGAAGGAAGCCGGAGTCCTGAAAGGACGGCTGAGGTTAGCCAACACTCTCAGCCGTCCTTACAGGACTTCGAGATGGTGCGCGTGCCCCCTTTGCCCCAGGGATGAATCCACTGGGCTATTCTCACACAGTCCCTCCGGGACAGGGCGCGCTACGTCAGAGCGCCCCCTGAACCACGCCGCCTTCCGCCGGAAGTAGGCACACTGCTCCTCCGGCGACAGGTCCTTGATGTCCTCGTAGATCCGGCTCTGCGCGTCCCACTTGAACGCGAGGCAGTCGAAGGGCTTGTCAAGGCTCTTCTGGCTCATCCACGGTCACCTCCTTCGGCTTCACCATCGGGCGTTCCCTCTGCTGCGTTGGCCGCTATTGCGTGGCCTCTTCCCTGCGACGCGCCTCCGCCGACGAGCTGCGGCGAAGACCTCGCCCTCGAACTCGGTCAGGGTCACGGAAGGCTCTCCAGCATCTCACGAAGGCGCCCCTCGTCGGTCACTGCCGCTTCCCACTCCCGGTAGTCGCGCTCCACCAGATAGGAGTGGGCGTCAGGGATCCGGTCCGCCTCCCACGCGCCCTTGAAGGCGGCGAACTCCATTCCGTATCGCGCCTCGAAGGATTCCTGCTGCTCCCTCGCCTCTCGAAGCTTCAGGCGCAGCAGGTCTTTCGTGGCCAGCGGCAGGGCCACCTCCAACCGCGGCTCTCGGGTGAGGTCGGTCAGGATGCGATAGACGGGCTTGGAGATGACAGCTTCGAGCATCGGGCACCCCCCCCTTTCGTTCCTGTGGCAGTGATTGTACGCCGCGGCTGGACGCTGAGCAAGCGTTCACGTGCCGCACGCCGAGCCAGTACCGACTGATCCCGCGTGGCAATCAGGGCTCCGCACGCGCAGTCTGCGGCCGCGTCGCCGCCGCCGGCTCCCGACGGGAAGTGAACCACGCCGCCCGCCGCCGGAAGTACGCAATCTGCTCCTCCGGCGACAGGTCCTTGATCTCCTCGTAGATCCGGCTCTGCACGTCCCACTTGAACGCCAGGCAGTCGAATCGGTTGTCTGTGGGTGAGCGGCTCATCAGCGGGTCCTGTGAGGCGGATTCGTGTGTGACGAGGCTTGCCGCTATGATATCATGCCTTCCGCCTCATCCACCACGCGTGGAAAGAGGTCTTTCGTCGTCTCCGTTTGAGGGCGGCGATTGCGTTTGTGGGTCACTGTCCTACCGGTCGATGGTCAGCGCTGACACGTCCACCTCTCCCGACACCAACTTCGGCAACAGCAGATCCCGCGTCTCCCGCAGATTCCGGTTCCGAAACAGCAGGTTCTGCGTCATCGCCACGGCATCGGTCGCAAAGCTGGAGAACTGGCGCAGCACGCGCACAGGCGGCAAAGGCAGCGGGTACCTGGTGAGCACACCCCAGTTCGCCCTGGGCATCTTCGTTCCCTGCGAAGTCTGCGTCGCGTGCGCCACGAACTCATCGCTGGATACACAGCCGAGCACCAGACCGAAGTGGTCAGGTCGGAGTGAGCGAATCACGATGGTGTCCGACGAACACAGTCCGTCCACCGGTGCCACCCCGACCTTGTGGAAGTACGGTCTGATCTTGCCGAAGAGAATGTCGCCCTTCCGGAATGCCAGCTTCGTGCTCTGGACAGCGCTTGCAGCGCCCCACTCACCAAGGGTGATGGAGCGCCGAGGGAGGTGTTCCAGACCGAAGTACGGCGTGTCAGGCGGCACCCCGTCTGGCATGACGCTGTCGCGCACTTGCTCGGCGAGATCCCCCAGCCGCTTCACCTCCCACCCCTCCGGCACCCTCCCGACCGCCGACTCCACCAGCTTCACCCGCTCATGCCCCGGGAACCGGAAGTGGACGAACCACTCGCGGTAGAGCCGTCGCGCCAGCTCTTCGAGAATCCGAATCCGCCGCTCGTTGTTCTCGATCAGGTCGTCGTAGGCGGAGAGGATGGAGGCGACGGCGTCCTGTGCCTTCCGAGGAGGCAGTGGCGGGAGCACGTGCGAACGGATGTCGTCAACGTTCAGGTGCGGCACAGTCGCGCCCGCCGCGATCCCCTGGAATCGTGCCTGGATCTCGTCGCCCAACAGCAAGTAAGCCAGGTACGCCGGGTTGATCACAAGCGGATCCGGTCTCAGTAGCACTGTCCTCTGGCCCAGACACACCTGCAGGCCCTCAGGGATGATAGCGACATTCCCCACCGGTGCTTCGCGGGCAAGGACCAAGTCGCCTGCCCGTGGCACGGCGCGACGAGTCCAGGCGCGATACGTGTCTTCGGATACCCGGTTGACGCCGTCCAGGATGAGCCGCCCTCTGCCGATGTTCGGCGTCCGAATGGACGGGTAGCCCTGTCCCTGAGTCGGTGCCGTCTTGTGCTCGCAGTCAACGATCTGCTTGCACACGTCAGTGAGGGTCAACTGAGACTGCCTACCCATCCGCTTCCTGCTTCTCCCCGCCCTTCGTCACCCGGAACCCGATTCGCGGTGCGGGTGGGGGCGACATGAGTTGCCGGAGGGCGTCGAACACCACCTTGAACTGGCCGTCGTACCGTTTCTCCAACTCGTCGAGCCGGCGGGCCAGTTCCAGGTTGGAGAGGACCAGCTCGCGCAGCCGGACGAAGGCGCGGACGACCTGAACGCTCGCCTGCACGGCGACGGGGCTGTTCAACACGTTGGCGGCCATGATGGCGCCGTGCTCGGTGAAAACGAGGGGGAGCTTTCTCCTGCCGCCGCGTCCCGTCTTTGATATCGCAATTTGCGACATCAAACGTGACCACTCCTCGTGCGTCAACTGAAAGCAGAAGTCCTCCGGGAATCGGTCGGCGTTCCGCCGCACCTGCTCGTTGAGGCGGCTGGTGGCTATGCCGTAGATCCGAGCCAAGTCGGAGTCGAGCATCACCCGCTGTCCTCTGACAGTGTAGATGAGCCGCTCAATGGACTGGAGAGGCACCAGGGCCGATGCCTCGGACGCTTCTACCGCGCTGCTGCCCTTCATCGCAACGCTTCCCAGTCCTCAACGGCCACGGGTTCGGTGGGATCCTCATAGTGAACTGGCTTCCCCCGCAAGGGATACTG
The DNA here is from genome assembly GCA_002779825.1 of Armatimonadetes bacterium CG06_land_8_20_14_3_00_66_21. GTDB lineage: Bacteria > Armatimonadota > Abditibacteriia > CG2-30-66-41 > CG2-30-66-41 > CG2-30-66-41. The sequence goes on from PEVN01000395.1 coordinate 13,367, forward strand.
GTTGAGTGACCGCGGCTCGGATGCCGACGGGAAGATGATCACCTGCACCCCCTCGCCCGCCGCGAAGGGCAGGTCCCTCAGAGTCAGTGTTCGATCCTCCAGGACCGACGTTTCCGTCCTATACGCGGCATGGAAAAGCCTCCTCTCCGTTGCGTCTGCCGCCCCGGGCAAGTGGTCAGTGTACCTCTCGCTGCCGCATTCGGCGAGAGTCCTCCGAGGCGGTCTCACCGGCCACTCTCGAGCAGACCGCCGACATTCCGGGCGATCCGCCCGTCCAATTGTCGCGCCTCCGCGTTGAGCGCCGTCAACTCGTCGTTGAGTTCCGTCAGTCTCTCTCCGAAGTCGCCGCCATCGTCGTTCCCGGCCGCGACGCCCACGTACCTCCCCGGATTCAGGCTGTGCCCCTGCTCCACGACCTCCTCGACGGTCACCACCTTGCACAGCCCCGGCACGTCCACGTACTTGCCCTTCGGGAACAGCTCCGCCCACCGGTATTGTAGAGACGTTGCATGCAACGTCTCTACGATCGCGGGCGGATCCTCGGGCTTCTCGCCGCGATACAGCCGGGCGATGTTGGCAAGGAACGCGAGGTGCTCCGGCGCAAACTCGCGGTGGGCGCGGTCGGTCTGGTTGTAGAGACCGCGGGCGTCGAGGAAGAGCACCTTGCCTTGTCGGTCGGTGCCCCGCTTACCCTTATCCAAGAACCAGAGCGTGCAGGGCAGGGTGACGGTGTAGAAGAAATTGGAGTCGATGGCGACGATGGCGTCCACGACGCCGGCCTCGATCAGCTTCTTACGGATCTCCAACTCCGAGCCGCGAGCATCGGCGGCGGAGTTGGCCATGACGAAGCCAGCGCGGGCGGTCTCGTTGAGTGCGCTGTAGAAGAGCTGGATCCACAGATAGTTGGCGTTGTCCACTGTGGGCATGCCGAAGGGGAAGCGCGCTGTGTCGTCCTTCAGCCGTTCCTTGTCCACCCGATCCACGTTGAAGGGCGGATTCGCCATGACGAAGTCGAACCTGCCCACACTGCTGTGGAGGTCTTCGTAGTAGCTGTTGCCCTGGCGGATGTCGCCAGCCAGACCGTGCACGGCGAGGTTCATTTTGCAGAGCCGCACGGTTTCGGCGACGCGTTCCTGACCGTGGATGGAGATGACGGAGTTGGGATTGGCCTTGTGCTCGGCGACGAACCGGGCGCTCTGGACGAACATGCCGCCGGAACCGCAGGCATGGTCGAGCAGGCGGCCGTGGAACGGCTCGATGATCGCGACGATGAGCTTGACCAGGCAGGTGGGCGTGAAGAACTCGCCGCCCTTCTGCCCCTCCGCCATGGCGAACTTGCCCAGAAAGTACTCGTAGATCTTCCCGAAGGCGTCCCCCTCGATGTCCGCTGGAATGGACGCCATCGTCTTCAGCAGCTCAACGAGCGTGGCGTTCTCCAGGCGGTTGTAGGTCTTCGGGAGCACATCCTTGAGGTCGGGGTTCTCCGCCTCAATCGCCTTCATGGCGTCATTGACCGCCTGCCCGACGTTGGCGCCTTCCGGCAGCGCCAACAGCTCCGCAAACCGCGCCTCGGCCGGCAGGTACATGACCCCTTGTGCCTGGTAGTCGAGCTTGCCGACCTGCCGCCGCCCGGTGGACTGCCGCTTGAGCCGCTTCTCCGCCTCCTCGAACATCTGATCCGCCTGCCGCAGGAAGATCAGCCCCAAGACGGGAACGGAGTACTCCGACGCCTTCAGCTTCGAGTTCGCCCGCAGCTCATCCGCGGCGGCCCAGAGGCGCTTCTCGATCTCGGTGTGGGTGGTTGGCATTCACGTGCCTCGCAGCGCCCTCAGCCGGGGTGCTGGGAGTAGTTCGGACCGACACGCGCCACTGCGAACAGCCCCAGGTCGCCTCGCCAGTGGCTTCTGGATTGTAGCTCACGCTAAACGTCAGTGCCACGAGGCGGCAGACGCCGGTCCGCCGGTTGACCTACGCTCGGGAAGTGCTGGCGACGGAGCAGCCAACAGCGGGAACCAGACGCGGGCCGGCGCCAACGTCAGCCCGGCGAGGGCGATCAGGGCGCACACGCGCGCTGTTCGGGCTTCCCAGCAGATGTTCGTCGCGGTCGGCTCACCCCTGCCGTGACGTTCCCACCCGTGCCGCCCGACACGCGCAGCTCGCACAGCGTGTCCGTCTCGCCTTCCGCCACCACGAACCACTCCAACTCGCGGCCATCCGTCACGCCAGCGAGGTGACCCAGCGAATGGTGCCCGGTCTGCGAGAGCAGCTTCACGCCGTCGCCGGGGTGGAACTCGACGCGGACCGGCTTGAGTCGCCGAAGGCTCTTCCCCTTGTTGGTTACGTGCGTTGGGAACTGACCGCGGTTGGCAACCCGGGCCCGGAGGCGATAGACCTCTGCGCCGACCCTCTCGACACACAGATGCTCAATCACGACGCGCGGATGCCGGCCGGCGTGCTCAAGGGTGAACTTGTACGTGCCGGCTGAGAGGGTCTTCAGGTCGGCGAGTGTCGGCCCCGCCATGAACTTGGGGAGCAAGCCACCGACCTCGACGGTGCCCAACTGCGGGTGAGGGAATGGGGTCCACGGGGCGAAGACCGGGTCGCGCTTCTGCTGCTTGTCCCACCACTTCATCATCCGCCGGATCAACACCTCGTACTCCTGCTCGTTCTTCGCGGCGAAGATCGTCTTGGTGCTGATGCCGGCGCTGTTGAGCAGCATCCCCAGCTCGAACTCGAACACAAACAAGCCCAGGTGCTGGTAGCCGAAGTTGTGGAAGTGCCCCCGCAGATTGAGGTCCCGGTCGTTGTCGCGCCGGTACTTGACGACGGGCACGACGGGGAACTTGGTGTGCTTGGCGCCGACTTCGGCCAGCTCCTGCATGACCTTCACGTCATCGGCATCGAGATCGGTGTCGGCGCCCGTCGAGGGCGGGCGGAGCACCGCGTTGGGCCCGTTGTGATAGCCGAGGACGCCGAAGACGTTGGGGCGGTTGAACAGGAACTCCGCCAGGGAGCGCATCTCCGGCTCGCTGAACGGGAAGTCGCCTGCACCGCCCTGCTCCGGCTCCGGCCGCCAGTCGTACGACCAATTGCGGTTCCAGTCGAACCCGCGCCCTTCGACGCCGATATGGTCGGTCCCATCCCAGGCGTGGATCAGCCCTTCCGGCAACGTGCGGTAGAAGGGCGGCTTGCTGTCCTTCGTTCGACGGATGAGCAGCCGCTTGTCCTTCGGGTCGGGCACGAAGGGCCCGTTGGGGTGCTCCCTCCGCATGGTCAGGATCAGCCCATCGCCGTTCACGTCTTCCTGGTAGAGCGTGTTGGGCACCCGCGCCGACCTGTCCGTGCGGCTGCGGATGCTGCCGGAGGTCGTCACCGCAAACTCCGCCCCGTCGGGGTTGAGCCGCGGCACGACGTAGAACACGACCCGCTTGAGCAGGTCGGACCGCGGATGATCCGCCACAAGCTGCCGCGCCGTGTACAGCGCCGCGTGCGTGCCCGACAGCTCCTGGGCGTGAATGTTGCCGTGGATGAGATAGGCTGGCTTATCTTCGGCCGCACCAGTGGATGGATCGGTGATCGTCAGCAGGTGAATCGCCCGCCCCTCGCGCGAATCGCCAAGCGAGGACAACGTCACCAGTTCCGGCCGGCTCCGAGCCAGTCGCTCGACGAAGTCGGTGACCTCGGCATGGGTGAAGAAGTGGTCGAACGAGAGTGCGGGGATCCGTCGGGAGGGCATGGTGGTACTCCTTGCCGTGCGGACGCGCAGCTACCCCTCCTCGAGGAGGAAGCTCACTGGCACGCGGAGGTACCCGGCCAGTCTCGTTGCGTTCGCCTTGCCGAGGGCCCGACGCCCTGCGAGCGCGTCCGCCAAGACGGCCGGGCGAATCCCCGTGGCACGCGCAACCTCTGCCGCAGTGAGGTCCCTGTTCTCAAAGTAGTGCGCAAGGACTGAGGTAGGCGAGCTTCTGGGGGTGGGGAACTCGGCAAACTCATACTGCTCAACCAAGGTGGCGAGCAGCTCGATCATCTCGCTCTCGGCGCGCCCGGGGTTCGGAGTCATTAGCCTGTCGAGTTGGCGGAGCGCTCGCCGGTGTTCACGGCCGGAGCGAATGGGGCGCGGCGTGCACTGCACCAAGAGCGACTGGTACGCCGTCATGGTTGCCTCAGCCATCGTTCACACTCCTTCCTCCAGCGGCCCCGGTCGTACTCAGCATGCGTCACGCAGTGCTTCATGAAGAGCGAGCCCCGCTGCCATTCGTTGGCGTAGGCGACACGGCAGATCAGTCGGTATCTGGTGCCCTTCGCGTTGAACGCCAGACATTGCCCGACCTGGTCCACAGCCGGGTAGTCGGCGCGTACGTCGTGCAGATTCTCCCAACGGGCCTTGCTGGCGTGCTGCCACCAGACGTTGAGCCAAGGGGCGACGTCTGGATGGCGTTGCGCGGCGTCCCGGAGGGCACTGCGGGAGATGATATGCATGGTACCGTCGCCGCCCCGAGGCGCTACCCATTATGCCGGCGCAATGGAGAGCCGTCAACGCACGAGACCTTGTTGTGCCCGCGACTGCCGGCACCCGCCGATGAGGGGCGCGCAACACACGTGCGGCCGCCACCGTTCGATCGAAAGGCGCAGACCGGAACCTCGTGTTGTGCCGGCCGTGGTGTCGGAACGGCGGACCGCCCCTACGCCGCACCCAAGACGACCTGCCCCACCTGCGCGAACTTCAGCCCGAGGGAGATACCCGCCAGGAACAGGAACACCCCGAGGATCACCCAGTCCGCCAGCTCCACGTCGAACTCCTGGACGGAGGTTCTCGGTCGTCCCGGGCTGAAGGCGCGGGCTTCCAGCGCCATGGCCAGGAGGTTCGTGTTGCGGAGGGTCGCCACGAAGATGGGCACGAGCAGGGGGACGTAACGGCGCGCGCGGGCGCTCAGGCTTCCCTGGTCCAGGCGCAGCCCCCTGGAGCACTGCGCCTGAACCACTTTGGCGGTTGTCGCGAAGAGCGTGGGCACAAAGCGGAAGGCCAACCCGAGGGCGAATGTCACCGGGAACGGTACGTAGAGCGCGCGCAATCCCGCGACGAACGCCTCGACGGTTGTGCACGAGAGGAACACGACGCCGGCGATCAGCATGGCGTCGAGTCGCATGCCGAGGCCCAACCCGTAGAAGAACGACTCCCGCGTCACCGTGAGCGGCCCGAGCTCCCTCCAGAGCGTGTGCCCGGGCTTCAGCAACGCCCAAAGGAGGGTGCTGAAGGTGAACAGCACGAGCAGAAACACCCGGACTCGCGAGACGCCCTTGCCGGCCTGCGCGATGCCGACAAGGGCAACCGCAGTCAGGAGCACCAGGAGGTCATACCCCGGGTGCGTGAACTGAAGGGCGACGACGAAGAACAGCGCCAGGCACACGGTCTTGATCGCGGGGTGAAGCCGGTGCGCGATCGTGTCGAAGTCTTGATAGAACCCAAGCTGCACCTACTCTTCCTCCCTTGTCACCAGGCATTGCCGCAGCTCTTCTGCAGTGAGAACCGTGACACCCATTTCCGTACTGAACCGGACGAGCGGCGGGGCGCTCAGCGACGCGCTGGCCAGCAGCTCGACATCGGCGAATACCTGCCGCACCGGCCCGTCCGCGAGGAGCTTGCCTTCATGCATCACCAGGCAGCGGTGTGCGTAGTGCGTTACTGCCCACATGCTGTGCGTGATCATGACGACGGTGTGGCCCTGCTCGTTGAGCTTGCGGATCAAGTCCATCATCAGGCGCTGCTGGCGGTGATCGAGCCCGGTGGTCGGCTCATCGAACAGGAGGATCTCCGGCTTCGCGGCCAACACCGAAGCCACGGCGACGCGCTGGCGTTCGCCTTTGGTCAGAGAGAACGGGTCTTCCTTCTCCTTGCCGCTCAATTCGACCGCAGTTAGCGCCTCGTTGACGCGCTTGGAGACTTGCTGCCCGTCCAGCGACTGGTTCCGGGGGGCGAACGCCACCTCGTCGAACACGGTGTCCGCGAAGATCTGGTGGTCGGGGTTCTGGAACACGTATCCCACTCGTCGCCCCAACTCCGCCAACGAGTGTTCGGTGGTCGGTTTGCCGTAGATCCGGACGACTCCCCGGGTCGGCGCCAGCAGTCCATTGAAGTGGTTCAGGAGGGTCGTCTTGCCGCACCCGTTCTGACCCACCAGCGCCACAAACTCGCCGGCCCGGATCTCGAAGGAGACCTCGTTGACGGCTGTGCGCGCACCCTCGTACCGGTGCGACAGGTTCTCCGCCTTGACGAGCACATCTCCGTAGGCAGCGCGGCGTTTCTCCTCTTCCTGGACGAGGGCCGCCTGCTCGACGCCGTCGAAATACCAGCCGTTCTCCAGCAGGCGCTGGGTCGCCTCCTCGACGGTGAACGGCGGCTCTTCGTCGCCCAGCGCCAGGAAGGCCTCGCACAGGTCGGGCGGGCGCACGCCGGATTGCTCCAGCAGCTCCCGGCGGACCAGCACCCGGCGCGGTGGGCCGGCGGCCTTCACCCGGCCGTTGACCAGGAGGACAACCAAGTCGGCAGCCAGCGCCCGGTCCGTCTCGTGTTCCACCGCGAGAACACCCATGCCCGACTTCCGCAGCGCGGTGGCGATAGCGAACACAGCGTCTTTCCCCTCGGGGTCGAGGTCGCTGGTGGGCTCGTCCAACACCAGCAACTGGGGCGCCATGGCGAGCACTGCCCCAATGGCCAGCCGCTGCTTTTCGCCTCCGGAAAGCGTTGCCGGCTCGCGCCGCTCCAGCCCGTCCAGACCCAGGAAGGGCATCAACTCAACCACCCGCCCAAGGATCTCCGCTGGCGGCAGGCAGAGGTTTTCCGGGCCGAAGGCCAGCTCCAGGTCGGTGCTGGAGCAGAACAACTGCGCCTCGAAGTCCTGGAACACCAGCCCGACCTTCCGAGCTGACTCATGCGTCGGGCGGTCAGATACCGACTCACCGCACACGGCGAGCGACCCCGTCAACTCGCCCTTCTGGAAGTTGGGGATGAGCCCGTTGAGGCACCGGCAGAACGTGGACTTGCCGGCGCCCGAGGCGCCCATCAGCACGACGAACTCGCCACGCTCCTGCCGGAAGTCGAGGCCGCGCAGCGCGGCCGTGCCGCTGCCGCGGTAGGTGAAACACAGCCCTTGGCTCTCGATGAGCGGCGGAGCGGGTGAGGGTTCAGCGGCGCTGCTCCGTCGGGGCGTCTCTTCGTTGGGGGGAGCTGGAGTTGCCATGACTTCTCGATGCAATGGCCCGCGCCACTCGGGCGGCGAGCATAACGGTCACAGAAGTGCGGCCCCCGCAACAAGGGCGGCCGCAGACGGCAAGGTCGCCTTCCAGATCGGCACCTGGGGGGCGAGGTTCAGGCCGAGCAGGGACAGCTTCATCACTGCCTGCTCCGGGGCGAATCCCAACCAGCAACCGAGGACGAGTCCGCTTGCAGCCCCTCCCGCCACCAGGAGCATACCCAGGAAGGGAGCGTACCCCTCGGAGCGGGTCGCCGAGGGCAACACGTCGTCGACCAGGAACCCCCAGCGCGCCACGCGCGGGTACAGGATCCCCAGCAGGAGCGGGCCGAGCAGGCAGGTGAGCACGAAGTTGTTCACCAGAATGATCGGCGCCACGATCTGGAACGGAACAACTCCCAGCGCATCGACACCAAAGCCTACGCCGAAGGCGCACGCCCCGCTGGCGAGGAGTGCGGTCAGGACGAATTTCCCGAGGGTGGAGGTGGCCAGGCGCGTGTCGGGACGCGCCTTGACGGCGCGCCAGACCGGGCGCGTCAGCAACAGGGCGTCGAGCAGCACCACCAGCTCGCAGAGCGCAAGCGTCAGCGGCACCGACCGGCTTGAGTCCCAGAAAACGAAGATCGGCAACGCAGACACCGCGACACCGACAAAGGCGTTGCAAAAGAGCGCCGGGGTGACGCCCGAGTTCCCGTCCATGACCTCGCCGAGGTTCTCGGGCTGCTGGAGGCGCATGCCCTTGAGCAGGACGAAGAGGTTGGACAGGACCAATATCCCCGTGGTCGCCCAGTACGCGTAGCGCAGCAACGGATGCTCGCCCTTGGCATCCATGGCATTCACGACGCCATACACCAGCAGCGCAGCGACAGTGCAGGCAAACATCACGGTGCCGAGAAGTCGGGCGCCGGGTCCCGCGGCGCGGAACTCCGCCCGGCCCGGTGCGAGCAGCCGCCACACGCGATACGGAACGTAGGCGTAGAAGAAGTTGGCGACGAACCCGGCCAGGGACCCGGGACCGAGGCTCCCGAAGCAGTCGGCGATCAGGTTGCCGAACGCGCTCCCCCACGCCGCCGCCGGCCCGAAGAGAATCCCACACACGACCGGAATCGCGGCGGCAGGTCGAACTTCAGTGAAGCCGGGGACGATGACGGCCAGCTTGAACGGGATGCAAACGGCGGCGTAGAGCGCTGCAATCTGCGCCACCAACACCACCATTCGGGTGTTCCGCCAAAGTGTCCAAAGCTCGCGCACGTGAACGTAACCTTCCAACCAAGCCCGGGGCGTCGGCCCCGATTCGCGTCCTGTCGTTGGGGACGCGCTGAAGGATGAGGGGAGGACCCGGCAGCCCGAGGAGCCCGCTGTCGGCGCAGTCTCCGTTTGGCACCCATGGACCGGTGCCAGGCTCACCAGATTACAATGGGCGCGAGTATACCCAAAAGGCGAGTGGGGATCAAGCTGCCGCGCCGACCCGGGGAATCACTGATGACAGCCGAACACCGCGAACCCCAGCCGACCGCCGACACCACCACTCGATTCCTCGACTTTCTCGGAGGGAACGGCCCGGTGCTTGTGCTGGCGCCGGCGTTTCTCCTCCTGCTGGTCCTGCTGGGGGGCCGCAGCGGCGTGTTCCACGGGGGAGGGCCGGGCTTCGATGTGCTGACGGTGTCCCCTTCGTACGAGCAGTTCAAGACGGACCGACTGCGCTGGAGCGTCACCGACGAGCAGGGGCGCCTCGCCGTCTTCGCCGGCCGCATCCGCTACGCCTCGCCGATCCGCGAGCGCAACCTGGACATCCTGAGCCACGACATTTTGGTCACCGCCGGCGACTACGCCGACCCGAAGATCGTCAGCACCAACGTGTCCTATACTCGCGAAGGTTAGGAATACACCGAAGTGGAAGTTCGCAGAACTTCACCCGGGGGCGTGTGGTGAGCACCCAACACACTGCTGTGCACGCAGAGGCGTCGAACTTGTGCAATAGCTTCGGTGTATTCCTAACCTTCGCGACTATACCACATGTTCACCTGGGGCTCGCGCAAGACGGCCCACCCTCGCGGCAGAATCAACCTGCTGCACACCGTCCCGCCGACCAGGGACGTCTGCGACCAGCTTCGGCGCCTCCGAAACGACGACGAAGTGACTATCCGCGGGTGGGAAGTGGAGGCAGTAGTCGCCTTCGACTTGCAGGGCAACCAAGTGTGGAGATGGGAGGACATGGGCTGCAACACGCTGTTGGTGGACTCGGTCGAGATCACTGGGAAGCACTGACCCGCCGGCACCCCCGACAGCTCTCGCCGGGCATGATCTCACTTCGGCCCGGCGGCAGGAGCGCCGAGACCAAACGTCCAACGGAAGAGCCATCATGAGCCAACCTCGATCCCGCACCTACGCAACGGCTGTTGTGGCCGTGCTTCTCGGAGCGATGCGCGACATGTCTGCGCAGACCACAGCCCCTACCGACTGGGCCGCCTGGAAACAGCACCGCGGCCAGGTGCAGCACCCAGCCGCGGCAATCAAGCCCGCGGACCTCGACCGGGCGAAGATGAACCTCGAACGCTTCGACTGGGCCAAGCAATACCTCACCAACCTCCGCAGGAGCGCCGACGCCTACGCTACGCAGCTCACGCCGGAGTACCTGAGTCAGGTGATCGAGCGCACGACGCCCGGCTGCGTCGGCCCGTGCCCGGCGTGCCGCGCCAAAGGGCTGCCGTGGCACCCGAACGGACAGTGGTCGTGGTCTGCCTCGAAGCCGGATCAGCTCACCTGCAGCGTGTGCAAGACCGTCTTCCCCAACGAGGAGTTCCCCGAGGAGATCGTCCTGCAGAGCACCTGGGACCCGGAACAGAAGTTTGGCTTCGTCGGCGGGGAGACCTTCAAGTGTTTCGGCTACACGAACGCGCGACCCAGCCTCTCGGGCATCATCCGCGCGCGCAAGCTGGGGCACGCGACCGGGCAGTTGCACACGCTCGCGCTGGCCTACGCGCTGACGGACGAGCCCAAGTACGCGCAGGCGGCGAAGGCCGTTCTGCTGCGGCTGGCGGAGGTGTTCCCCAAGTACCTGGTGCGGGCGGGCTACGGCTATGGCGAGTACACCGACTGCGACCCCCACGTCGCCTCGGAGCGGATCGACGACCTACCCAACGACGAGTTGGTCTACCCGCCCAACAGGCCTGATCGGAAGCTGTACGCGGGATACTGGGCCGCCAGCCGGGTCGGCAGCTCGGGCATGGACGGCGGCTGGGTGAGCAACGTGGCCGAATCCTACGACTTGACGTGCACCGCGCAAGCGGGCGACAAGCCGGTCTACTCGGATGACGAGCGGCTGCGCATCGAGCGCGACGTGCTGCTCGAAAGTACCTACCTGGCGGCATGCGACGACTCGATCAACAACAAGTCCGTCGGCAACCGGGCGGGGTGTGCCATGGTCGGTTTGGTGGTGGGCCACCCCGGCCTGGTACGGTTCGGTCTGGACGGCTTCAAGCGCACGGTCGAGGAGTGGTTCCTGCCCGACGGTGGCACCTCCGAGTCGCCGGCGTATGCGATGATGACCATGGGCGGCGTTGACGGCTTCGCGCTGATGTTCCGCGACTACTCCGACCCGGAGGGGTATGTCGGCGCCGACGGCAAGCGCCTTGAGCACTTCAACGCTTGCCGCGACACACGCTATGGCGACTGCTGGCAAGGACTAATCTGGAATCTGCAGGGCGACCTGCGTCACCCGCCGTCTGCTGACTCGTACCGCACAACCTCCCTCGGGGCGACGTATGCTGAGCTGATCGCCGTTGCCTACCCGACCGACGAGCATGTGGCGCTGCTCAAGGAGTACGCCGGAAAGGACCTTGCCGCCGGGTCCGCCTCGCAGGCGCTCTTCTGCCGCGAGCCTGCCTTGGCGGATCGCGAGGTCCCGCCGTTCGCTCTGCCGGACGTTGCCTTCCCGTTCCTGTCGCAGGGCTATCTGCGAACGGGCGCAGCCGGCCGTGACAGCCTGCTGATGCTCAACGCCAGCGACTACGGCGGCCACCATCACCTCGACAGCCTCAACCTGTACTACTGGCAGGCTGGGCACGAGTTGCTGTCGGACCTCGGGTACCTGTGGGACCACCCGGATTCGTACCAGACGCGGCGCGCGTTTGCCCACAACTTGGTGCTGCTCGACGGGAGCGACCAGGCAACAGGTGGACGCGGCGGCAGCTTCCACCTGTTCTCCGTCACCCCGCGGGTGAAGGTGATGGAAGCGTCCTCGAAAGCGTACCCGGCTGCGGAAGTCTACCGGCGAACGTGCGTGCAGGTGGACCACGGGGAGGCGGGCTCGTACGTGGTGGACCTCTTCCGCGTCAAAGGTGGCACGCGGCGGCAGTACCTCTTCCATGGTCCTGGAACGGCGTACCAGGTGCAGGGGCTCGACCTCCAACCCGCCGTGCAGTCAGCGCGGCCGGCGCCGTTCGCGCTAAGATTCCATCTGCCGCAGGTAAGCGAACTCTACGTGGATGACGTCGAGATCCGCCAAGTGCAGCCAAATGCAACCGACGGGCCGAACCTTGCACCCAATGGGTCTGTTGCAACGGGCGCCCGCAACAAACCAGCGCCCGGCTGGGGCGTCTACACCGGCGACGGCTCGGCCGACATGGCTGTCGTCACGCCCGGCCGAACAGACGCGCAGTGCGTCCGGTTCCGCGCGCTCAAGCCGCACGAGAACGGTCGCATGAATGCGGCGTTGCTGGTGGGCGAGTCCGACGGCTACCGCGGAGCGAAGGCAATCGCCGGCGTCCTCGGCGCCACCTACAAGGTGCGCTGTTGGATCAAGGGCAACGCCGACCACGTGAACCTCGACGCCGTGACGTGGCCGAATGACCCGGCCAGCGCAGCCGACCGAGTGCACGTGACTATGCGGCAACTGAGTGCGGCCGCCGAATGGAAGCAGTACGAAGCCGCGTTTACACTGCCAAGCACCAAGCTGCCCTTGGAGAACCTGCGCAAAGCCTCGGGGGAGGCGCCGTGGCGCGCGGTGTGGTCACTGCCCGAGGACTACACGTTCGTCGCCCTCTCGCCAGGCCGCAAGCAGGAGACTGTCCTCGTCGGCGACGGTTGGGGCCAGCGCGACCACCGCAACACCGACCGCGGCGCGACGCTGCCCTATCTGATCCGCCAGACCGAAGGCGGTGACTTGGACACGTTCGTCTCCGTCTTCTGCGGCGCCCCCAAAGACGCGGTTCCCGCGAAGAGCGTGAAACTGCTCCCGCTGCCCGCCGAGGCGCCCGAGGGCGCTGTCGCAGTGGCCGTCGAAACGACGCGAGGCACCGACGTGATCGTGTCGTCGCTGACCTCTCAAGCCACGGTCCTTGCGACGCCACTCGGCGAGCTGAAGACGGACGGTCTGGTCGCCGCGGTCCTCTCCTCCGACGGCACACCGAGTTCCGCCTGCCTCGTGGGCGGCACGCGCTTGTCGATTGGCGATCTCGAGGTCACTGCGAACCCAGCACTTGGAGGAACCCTCCTCGAAGTCGGCTCAGCCGGCGGCGACTCCTGGTTCGTGCTCGACGGTCAACTGCCCGAGGACTGTGTCGGTCAGACGCTCTTCGTCCAAGACGGCGACCTCCGCCGCGCCGACCCGATCCGCGGCGTCGCACCCGCCGGAGACCACACGAAGGTGTTCGCGAAGAAGGGAAACGTCGGGTTCGAGGCTCGGCCCGGGCAGACGTGGGAGTTGCCCTCGACCGCGTTTTGGGCGAAGCTGTAGGCATCGCGGACCTCATTCGAGGCTGCGCGCAACGAACGTGTCCCAACCGTTCGCCCGTCATCGGTGCCGGCTACTGGCGCAAAGGGAAGCGCCTCTATGAAGAAGAGAATCGAGTACACTGACGAGCCCCTGGGCCACGTCAAGGTGGTGCCTGACTTCCTTCCCCCTCCTGAGGAGTTGGCCTTCAGGGAGGAGACCGTCAAAGTGACGATCTCGTTGAGCAGGTCGAGCATCGACTTCTTCAAGCGGCAGGCAGAGACCCACCACGTTCCGTACCAGAAGATGATCTGCCGGTTGCTCGATGAGTACGCTACTCACCACGCTTGAGGGCGGCAGGCGATCACGGGGCGCAGGCAGGACCGAATCAGCACATGAGCACCGGTGCCCCGGGGAAGATCCTCAATCACCCGAAGTGCCGCCTCTGCCTGCTGTTGGTATTGGGGATCATCCTCATGTGGCGCGTCTGGCCGCGCGCGCCCACCTTCCGCCCCCTCGATCGAGTCCCGAAGGAAGTGGGCGGCGGCCGACTGGGCTGTGCCCACGGGCAGGAGATCGTGTGTCGGCGCGACCGTGAGGTGCTGAACGACCTCCTTGCCCGGGTGCCGGCGATGAAGCCGTCGCTGCCTGAGTGGTACCTCGCCGAGCTATCCGCCTGTGCGAGGGCGGCTGGCGTGGACGAGGGGGAGTTGCTGTTGGCGCAGTGCGAAGGGGACATTTGGCAGGTCGATTCTCCAGCTCGGGACAGGTCTCCCGACCGTCCCGGAACGAGTGACCGCAGGTCTCCCAGCGCCGCCTGCTCTGCCCACGTCGTCTTCGGCAAGCCCAACCTCGCCAACGGCAGCCTGCTCGCCGGGCGCAACCTGGACTACTACGGCGGCGAGTTGGTCTACCACTGCGCGCTGACCACATACTACGCGCCGCGGAAGGGAGACGGCTACCCCTTCACCGCCGTCGGCTTCACCGGCATCCTCGGTGGCGCCACGCTGGTGAACTCACGCGGGTTGGTGGTGGCGAACCATCTCGGCGGCGGCGCGAGAACGAATCCAGCCGGCGTCCCGTCGCTGGTCCTCAATCGCCTGATCGCGCAGAAGTGCGCTACCATTGACGAGGCGCTGAAGCTGCTTCGGAAGACGCCTCGCAGGCGCGGACAGATCGTGTGGATGGCGCAACCGGCTGACGAAGAGACCGGCCGCGAAGCACGCGCAGTTGCCGTGGAGTTCGACGCCGAAGATCTGTGCGTGCGCGAAGCCGAAGACGGGATCCTGCTGGTGTCGAACGTGAATTACTGCTTCCGGCAGGGACTCGAGTACGCTGTCGAGAGCGGCCTGGACTACTACCGCACGTACTTCCACCCGTGGTCCGTCTACCGGTTCGACCGCAGCGCCAAGACCCTCGATCTGCTGCTGGGGCACGCGGTGCAGATCGGCATGCAGGCCACCTCGTGCACGGCGTACTACCGACAACTGGCAGGGCGGGTGGGGACCCGTTCCCGGACGGCACCGGCGAAGGGTCCGTCTCCTACGAGAGCGACGCTATCCCGTAGCCACGAGCGCCAAGCGAGTGGACGCCTGCTACGTCCCTCGGCTTGGCGCCTCGGGCTACGTTCTCACCGTCCCGTAGCCACGAGCGCCAAGCGAGTGGACGCCTGCTACCATTGAACGTTGAGAGTTGGGCGTTGAAAGTTGAGCGTTCGGTGTTCGGTGTTCGATGTTCAGTCGCCGAAGGCGTTAGTTCC
>PEVN01000093.1 GCA_002779825.1 Armatimonadetes bacterium CG06_land_8_20_14_3_00_66_21
CGGGCTGTGGCCTTGTCCTCGCCGGCGGCGACCTCGGGTTGCAGAACGGTCGTGCCGCGGTGGAAGGCGTACTGCTCGCCCTTGCTGGCGATGACGGTGGCGGTGCCCTTGATGTCGTCGGCGATGAGCAGACCGCGCAAATCGGTCTCGCCTTTCGTGAACTCCTTGTTGCCGGTGCCAACCACCCAGACGCTGGCCTTGGGCTCGTACCCGTCCGTGGTCTTGTTGACCACATTCACGCGGACGCGGCCGCTGTCGGCTTCTTCTTGGACTTCCAGATCGAGGTCGGTCCGGAGCACGATGCCGGACCCGGAGGCGCCTTCAGCTTTCAGCACGACGAAGTAGGCGCCCTTTTCCTTCAGGTCGAGGGCAACGGGCGTCTCCTTGTCGAGATATGTCTCGCCACCGGCCAGGGTGACGGTCTGCTGCAGGTACGGCTTGATGCCTGCCAAGTTCATCTGCGCCAGCCCCTTCAGGTTGCGGTGCATCTGGTAGAACTTAAGCAGATCCACCTTGTAGACCTGCAGCTCCGCCGTGGGCACATTGCGGGCTGACAGTTTGAGGGTCACCGGCTCGGCGCCGTGGACAATGGTCACCTCTGGCACGTGGACGCCCTTCTGCT
The DNA here is from genome assembly GCA_002779825.1 of Armatimonadetes bacterium CG06_land_8_20_14_3_00_66_21. GTDB lineage: Bacteria > Armatimonadota > Abditibacteriia > CG2-30-66-41 > CG2-30-66-41 > CG2-30-66-41. Next base: position 623 of record PEVN01000093.1, read on the forward strand.
TGAAGTACTCGATGGCTTCCCTCGCATCGGCGTACTTCTCGGCGACGCGCTCATAGTACTTGATCGCGTCTGCCGCCCGCCCCTGCGAATGGTAGACCTGTCCGGCGATATAGAGCGCGAGCGTCTGGAACCCGCTGGGCGCCAGCGACTTGTCGGGCTGCGGGTACTTCGCGGTCGCCAGCTTCTCGCAGAGCTTCAGGGCGTCGTCGAACTGCGCGTTGAGGAAGTGCCCGTAGGCCTGGATGTACTCGAAGTCGTCCTGGAACGGGCTGTCGGGATAGCGGGCTGGCAGCCCGCTGCACCATTGGATGGCTCTGTCGAACTGCTCCAACTCGACCCAAGCATTCGCCAGCGAGAAGCTCGCCTCATCGCACACGACGTTCTCGGGGTAAAGCGCCAGGAATGCCTGGATCTGCTGCGCGGCCCGCTCGATGAGCTGCTGCTTGGTGACACCCGCCTTCTTCAGCGCTTCGTCGCTCTCCAGTTGGCCGGCCTTCTCGTACAGGTACTGGGACAGGTTGTACAGCGCCAGCTCCGTGGTGGGCACGTCGGGGTAGGTCAACGCCAAGTTGCGCATGAACTCGACGCTGGCCTCAAACTCCCCTTCCTCATTCAGCATGCCGGCCACCCGCGATTCGCGGTCGAAGCTGGCGGCGGCGGTGGCGCGGTATACCTGCATCTGCCGCTCCCGTTCGTCGAGGGCCTTGTAGGCGCGGGCGACGGCGACGATGTCGCTGAACGGGATCACCAGCGTCGGGTGCCGCTCGTTGAGCACCTCGAAGAAGCGGACCACCTTGTCGTGCTTCTCCTGATCGAGATAGCAGTAGAACAGCATCCGCGCCGTCTCCTTGGACGGCTCGTCGCGCAGCTTGAACTGATCGTAGTACGGCGCCAACTGCGCTTCGGCTTCCTTGAAGGACTCGCGCTCGAAGTACGCCTTGCCCAGGTTGTAGGTTTCGTCCGGCGTCGGGCGGTACTCGTCGCCGGACTTCCGGCCGCGCTCCAGCACGCGGAGGTCGGAGGGCTTGCTGTAGGCATACAGGTCCGGCTGGTAGTACGACCAGACGCGGGCTGGCAGCCCGCGGTACGATCCGGGCAGGCGGCCGTAGAGCTGGTAGTTGGCGGAGCCGCTGGGCCAGCTCTCGCCGCGGGTGTGGAAGTAGAAGACCAGTTCGCCGTCGCCAATCTCATAGCGCTCGAAGTTGCCGGTGATCGACTGCGTCAGCGGCTGGCAGCCGGCGGGGAACGGCTCGCGCAGAACTACGTAGCTACCGGGGTTGAAGTCGCGCAGGCGCTTGTGCCAGTTGAGGCGCACCTCGGTGTAGTTGCCGGCGGCGATCTCCTTGGCGTCGTTGGTCCAGGTGTTGTCGATCTCCACCGTGCTGAACCCGCGCGGCATGGGCTTGCCGTCCAACGTCACGGGCGCGTGCACGTAGCTGCGCTCGACCTCCAGGCCGGCGTCGTACTCCTCAACCTTCGACGAGAAGCCCCGCAGGACGCAGGAGTAGGTGTACTGGCCCCGGCCTTCCAGGGCGAAGCTGACCTTGGCTTGGTTCCCGATGACCAGGTCGCGCGGCACGGGAACGGTCACGGTCGTGGTGGCGCCATCGACTTCGAGTCGCTTCACTTCCGTGCCGTTGGCGGCGATCATGAGGGTGTACCGGTCGGTCGCCGGCTTGGCCAGGGCAGTGTAGTAGGCAAGGGCCTGCACCGCTGCCGCGCTTGCCTGGTCGGTTGCCCACGCCACGCCGACGCGGCGAGCCCAGAGCCATTCCGCCAGGGCCGGCAGAAGCTTGGATTGAGGGTCAACCATCGCCAGCGCCAATAGGGCGTGGGCGGTGGTCTCGACTTCATCGCCGCCGAACCGACGCTCCTGGTTGCTCGCAGGCGCAAACGCCTTGCCGTCCGCTTGCTTCAGCTTGGCGACCAGCGCGTCCTCCAGCTCCTTCGCAGTTCCGGCCCGCTCCATCCGGGCCAGGATCTGGATGAGGACCGCAAGTCCTCGTGCATCCAACTGGTTGCGCACCCGGTATACCCGGTTGACGTAGGCAAAGTCGGCTTCGCCCGCCTGGGCTTGTGCGTCCAGGATCGCGAGCTTCCGCTCGTAGTCACTCTCCCCGGCTGCTTGGAACTGGTTCTGCAGGAACGCCTTGGCTTTGGCCAAGGGCTCCGGCGGCGCGGAAACGCCCAGCGCCTGCGCCTGCGCCAACGCGCTGGCCGCTTGGCTCGTCACGAAGACGTCGCTCTGGTCTTGCTGCGCATTCTCCAGCGGCAGCCGTTGGGGCTGCGCCCAGCTCCAGCCGCCGTCGTCATTCTGCGTCGCGAGCAAACGGGTCACCAGACCGGTCAGACTGGCCTGGAGCGACCGGCAGTCGGGCGTTTCACCGCGCCCCAACTGCCGCAGGTACCGCGCCGCTGCCGCTATGGCGAGGGCACGTGCCGGAACCCCCGAGGCGATGCTGAAGCACCGCACCGGAGTCTGCGTCGCTGCGTCGAGGACGGCGCGCTCGACAGACGGACCGACGGTGATCTCCAGGTCGCGAGTGGTGTAGGGCTGCTCGGGCAGTTGCAGAGTTACCGTTCGGTGCGTGTCGGCGGTGCCACCGGCGGAGTCGGCAAACTCGATGCCCCACGGGCGGATGGGCACCGTGTGCTCACTGATGTCGGTCAGTCCGTCACCGGCGCTCGCCGTGAGGGTCAGCTTCGCCTCGCGGCCGTCGGCGACCTCGATTCGGAACAATACCTCCCGCTGCGAGTGAGCGGGCACGTCCGCCTCCTGCTTGCTCTGCTCAGCCTTTCTCCCGATCTCGCAGCCCAGCAGCACCGCTGCCTTCACCGAAGTGTCGGTGTTGTTGTGCACCTCAGCCACGAGATAGACAGTGTCGCCTTGCTGGAGCAGCGTCGGTGTCTTCAGCTCCGTTAGGAACGGCTTCGCAGAGACGACCGAAGCAGTCGCCTGCCCGACCAGCGTCGCCTTGGTGACGCCGCGCCCGGTGAGGCGCCATTCGGTGATCGAGTCGGGGACGGTGAACTCGACCGTCGCGGTGCCGTCATCTGCCGTCACGACGTGAGCGTCCCAGAAGGCTGTTTCGCCGAAGGCGGTGCGGACTTCGGTTTCGCCGCCTTCCCCGCGCTGGGCGAACAACGCGCCGAGCATCGGCATGTCGGCCAGGGCTGCGGTTGGCTTGCCCGCGCTCTCCGGCGGCGCTTCCACCGCTTCGGCCAACTCCTGCCCCACGGGACCGGCGGCGCCGGCCGCTCCGTCCTCACCCCTGACCAAGACAGCGTTGCGCGGATTGTAGGCACCCCAGGCCTCAACGCCGGGTGGGAGCTGGAAGAGCTGTCCACCACCCACGTTGCCAAGCCCACCCCCTCCCAGACCGCCGCCGTAGCCACTAGACGAGCCGGCCCGTCGAGTCTGGTACACGAAGCGTCCGCCAATCGCCACCTGCTGGCCAAGGGCGAAGCTCAGGTTGCGTCTCGCGTCCCTCGTCTGCACCTCCACCTGCTTCGCCTGCGCGCTGTAGTTGAAGGTGCACGAGGTCGCGCCCGCAACGGCCCGCTCCACAAACGGGCGCTGGTAGAAGAAGTCGCCCAGGTTCGGCGTCGGGTCAGCCAGCACGGCGTACAGCGAGGCGTTCACCGCGGCCAGCGAAAGCTCCGCGGCCACCGGCTTGCCGTTCTGGTCTGCCACCTTGACGGTGACCTTGGCCTTGTCCTTGGGCAGGTACTTCGGCTTGTCGGGTGACAGCGTGACCTTCAGCTCGCGCTCGACGTTGAACACCTTGCTTGTTGAGTGGAACTTGTCCCCGTCCATCATCCCTGCGCCCAGCGCGAACCTGGGGGCAAGCTTCGCGGTCATCGGCACGGCGACCTCGTTCACTCCCTTGGCGAGCGAGGCCACCTGGTAGCCGTAGATCCGGTCGCCTTCGTAGGTCAACAGGCAAAGCTGCGGTTCGGTCCGGCTGACCAGCTTGATCTTCGGCGTCTCACCCACCTTGTACGTGTCGGTGTCCGCTAAGATTCGCAGCTTGACTTCGTCCTCGTCGCCGACGATCCGGACGTGCTTCTCCACGGAGAACGGGTTCTGCCGATCGTCCGTCCCCAGCAGGCGCAGGACGTAGTCGCCACTGTCCGCGAACTCAACGCGGGCCTTGCCGGAGCCTTCCTGGTCGGTCTGCACCCCCAGGCTGCGCACTTCGCGCTCGCCCACCCGGCCGGTCTCGTCCTTCTCCCGCTTGAACAGCCGGAGCTGCATCTTCACGGCAACGGGCTTCGCCGCCAAGTCAGTGGTCTTCACCTCGACCTCGAACGGCTCTTTCACCAGGAAGACGTCGCGCACCGTCGTCAGCGACGCCCGGATCGCCACCGGCGCAATGTAGACCCGCTCCTGTGCAGTGATGGACTCCTCTTCCAGCCGCGCCCACAGCGTCACCGTCTGCTCCTCATCGAAGCGCCGCGTCGTCACCGTGAACTCGAACGAGCCGTCCGCCCCAGTCTCATACTCCTGCCCCGGCTCCTGGTCCCAGCCGAAGCGCACCTTGCGCCCGGCGAGCGGCTCACCATAGTAGTACTTCGCGACCGCCTTCCCCTTGATCTCCTCTCCGCGCAGGTAGGTCCGCTTCGGCAGCTCCAAGTCGAGCCGAACGCGCTCCAGCTTGTACTCCAGCACGGAGAACTTTCCGGTGACGGTGAGCGACGCACCCTCGTAGCCGCGCCCGCCAAGGGCGGGGACCGTAGCCGCCGGCGCGGAGCCGGTGGTCACGGGCGCCTCTGCGTCGGTCCGCGGCCTGGCGGCCGCGGCTACACTGGGAGGCGCGGTGTCCTCGACATCCTTGACGGTGATTGTGTACTCTCCCGTCACCGCGTCGGCCGGGAGATCCAACTGATCGGCGAACGTGCCGAAGGCGCTCAGCTTCACCTGTCCCTGGTGGACCACAACGCCGGCCGGGCTGGTGACAGTCAGGTCGAACGCCTCGCCCTCTGTGAACACGTACTCGCCGGCCTCCGCCTTGCGGAGGATCCCCCGCAGCCGCACTGTGTGACCGGGCCGGTACGTCGGGCGATCCGTGTAGAGCAGCCCGCGCGGCTCGAGCCCGGGCACGATCTTCAGCTTGCTCAGGTCGCTGGTCGTCGAGGCGTAGTGCGAACCGGAATATGCCAGCACCCGCAGGTTATTGACGTCCCGTAGCGCAGGCGTCTCGCCTGCCTCTTGTGGCGCAGTCGGGACGCCTGCCTCCCCTGGCCGACGAGGCGCCGGCGGTACGTCGAGCGCCACGTGATAGATCCCGTCGGCATTGGTCTGCCCGGTGGCCAGTACCTTCTCGCCGTCGCTCAACACCACCGTCGCGCCGGCGAACGGCTTCTTCTCGCGGACGTTCTCGGCGAACACCAGAGCGTCCTTGCGGGTGACCTTGGTGATGACGTTCAGGTCTG
>PEVN01000023.1 GCA_002779825.1 Armatimonadetes bacterium CG06_land_8_20_14_3_00_66_21
AGGTCGCGGTCGTCGAGGCTCTGGACGACCGCGTGGCCGGCGATCGCCAACAGCGGCTTGCCGCCGCGCACGGACGCCGTGCGTCCGCGGAGCACGGCGCCCTGCGCCTCGACAGTTGTCAGGCGGCCGCTGCTATTGAAGACGGCAAGCCCGGCGCTGTTGGCGGCAAGCGTCAGGGCGACGGGCGGCGACTTGTCGGGATCGACGCCTCGTACCGTGGCCTGGACGGCGGCCTCGGTGTCGTTGTAGAGCACGAAAGCTTCGCCGCGGTCCTCAAGCGGCACCCGGAAGCAGCGGAGAGTTGGTGTGTCCGGTTGCACAGCGTTGCGCGCGACTCCCGCCCGCCGGAGAAACTCCAGGTAGAGCGCTCGGTGCCACGGCAGCGACTCGGTTGCGGTCTCCACCGGATCGGTGCAGAAGAGCACCGAGCCCGTTCCCAGTCTCCGGCTGGTGAGCACCGGGTGACCGCCGGCGTCCGTCGCCAGCACTTCGGCATCGGTGACCCGGACATCGATGCCGGGTCGTGCTTCACCGCCAGCCAGACCGCCAATTGCCGAGGAGAGTTGCGTCGGCTTGCCGGTGTTCCGAGCGATGTTTGGGTAGCGTTCGCCGACGCGCTCGACGCCCGCCAACTCCGGCAGTCGTTGCTGGCGGGTCAACTTCCGTTGCGGGTCGTAGCTCAGGTCGCCGGAGACGTAGAGCGCACCGCCCCTCTGGACGAACTGCTTCAGCAACTCCACGACTTTGTCCGACGGGCAGTACGGCACTGGGTAGAGCAGTGCACGGACGCTGTCGGGGAGCTTGTCGAGTTGGTTCTCGCTGAGGAGACCGAAGTCGACCTGGCAGCTCATCAGCAGCTCTTCCGCGCGGTGGAGGGCGTTGGTCGCTGGAACGCGCGACCCGCCCAGGCGGTGGTTCTCCGGCACGACGAGCAGGATCTGCGGCGTCTCATACCGCGGGCGCAGCCGGCCGAGGGTGAAGGCAAGGGCGCGCATCACCGACGCTGCCGGGCGCGGGACTCGGTCTGCGTGGACCAGCCCGCACGGGAAGATACCCTCCATCGGGTCGCGCCAGTGCCAAGACGCCAGCGCAGCGGCGCCCAGCCCGAAGGCGTGATGCACTAGGTAGGAGAACCGCCGGCAGAACTTCTCCGGCGTGTCCCCCATGCCCCAGGGGTCCTTCTCGGTGTAGGTCGGGTGATCCTTGGCGCCGCACTCACCTTGCACCATCGGCTTGCCTATGACGCGCAGGTCGATGTCCTTGAGTTGCGCCGGGAAGCCCGCAAACGGGCCGTAGTAGTGCCGGTCGGTGAAGTCCAGGTCTGCCGAGGCAAGCGGCGGGTCCCAGATCCGGTCCGCGCCGCCGTAGCTCTGCATGAACCCCACCGAGGCGAGGCGGGTGTCGTCGCCGGACCGAAGCGCCGCCCGGTTAGCAGTCGCCCACCGCCGCTGCGCGGTGGCGAGGAACAGGTGCGTGTCAGCCGAGCGAACGTCGTCCCACCGGTCGGACAGCGGCGTCGGCTTCACCGCGCCCAGCTCGACGCTCCCGTCCCCCCAGGCTTGCTGCAAGCGCTCGGTGGTGCCGTAGCGTTCGCGCAGGAACTCGTTGAAGGCAGCTTCGGCGCCCGGCTCTTCCACGCCGAATTGCGGCTCGTTGCAGACGTCGACCGTCAGCCACGGCGAACGGACGCCGTTCGTCCGCACGCCGCGGTAGCGCTCACCAATCGTCTTCGCCTGCTCCGCCTCGTCGGCGAGGGTGCTGGGCACGACGGTGTTGGTGAGGTTAGGCGTATGGTACAGCAACACCCGATGTTGCTGCGCCAACTGGACGATGGCATCGCTCTGCCGGCGGTCGCCGTCGGTCTTGAAGGGGATGAACGCGCGGGAAAAGTGCAGCCCGTAGTCCTGCATCATCGCGAAGTCGCGCTCGAAGGCCAGCGGCGATCGGGCCGTCACCGAACCGTTCTGCCCCCAGTAGGTCTGGCAGCCCAAGGCGAACAGCGGCCGCTCGCCGAAGGCAAAGTAGGGGCCGCGCTTGGTCAAGGGCCTGTCCGACCTGTCCGACTTGTCTGACCAGTCGGACCAGACGACGACTGCGTTGTCTTCCTGGTCAATTGGCTTGCCGGCCATCAGCAGTGTCGCACGAACGCTGGACAACCCACCAGACAAGTCGCTCGGCGTCTTCCACTCAGCCGTCACCGACTCGGTGGTGTTCGGCGCCAGCGTGAGCGAACGGGTCTCGGTGAACGCCGCCTTGCCGCCGTGCTGCGCCAGAGCCTCCAAACGCACGACGACCTCTGCCAGCTCTCGCCCGAAGTTGCTCACTTGAGTGCGAAGCCGAACTGCCTCGCCGGGGCGGTAGCCGGAGAACTCGGTGTCGGTGTCGTGCACGTAGACGCTGCGGAGCAGGTGCCCAACGGTGCTCACGAATAGCTCCTTGCCCTTCGGGGCAGCGGCGCCGAACAGGTCTCGGTTGGTCACGCCGAAGAACGCGAAGCTGGCGCCGGTGTAGTAGCCGGCGTAGGTGCGCATGATCGAGCCGAGCGGACCGCGATAGCGACCGAAGCGGTCCAAACCGTCGAGCAGCGGAATCAGCCGCGACAGGTTCGGCCCGAACCCGTGCCCCTGGTTGCTGGTCATGCCGACGGCGGCGTAGCCTTCGAAGGGCCCGGCGAGGGCACCAACGCCGGCCAGCGCGAACTGCCCCTCGGCTGCCTTGGCACTGCGCACCCACTCCAGTCGATGCGACGGATCGAAGAGCGGAACTTGGTCGGGCGTCGGCCACATGGCGTCGCGGATGGGGGCGTACCGTGTGTTCAGACGCGGAGGCGGCGTCCGGAGACTCGCCAACGGGTCGGCCTGCACGCACACGTCGTCGAGCCAGAACGTGTGGTCCTGATCGGCGGCGGCGATGTCTACTGCGACGCCGAGGAGCAGTCGGTCGGCGTGCTCAAGATGCAGGTGGTCGTCGCTGCCGCCCCGGCCGACGCTGGGGTTGTCGTGCCAGTACCAGAAGTCGCTGAGCTTGAGCACGTACTCCTTCCACTCCGTCGTCAGCGCGACGTTCGTCTTCCAGCGGGAGCCATCCTCCTCCGTCCACTCGATGGCGAGCTTCGGGGTCTTGGCGTCGCCCTTGGCCCAGAAACGGGTGATCGCCCAGTCCTTCGGCAGCTTGCCGGCGACGCCGAGGGTGGCCGTCGCCCACAGGTGCATCGGGCTTGCGGAAAACTGCAGCGACTTGCCTTCCCCTTCGCGCCCCGCCGCCGTCGTCAGCACGGGCGCCACTCCGCCCGAGTCGCTTCCCGGCCACCAGCCTTCGCCAAGTCCACTGTCGAAGTCGAGCACCGCCACGGTCGGCGTGTTTGGTGGGGGCACTTCGTCGGGACGGACCCACCGCGGTGTTCCGTCTTCCTTCGCGTACCGCACGAACTGCGAGTCGAACGCGTACCCGCCCGTTGAGAAGCACGCCCCGTGGTGCCGCAGGAAGTTCTTCAGCGCGCGACCTGCGGGCGCGGGGAACGAGCCGCCATAGGGGAGCACCAGCAAGTCGAACGTCGGCAGCCCTGCTCCCGGCGGGGACAGCGGCCCGCGCAGGACGAAGGGGTTCGCGAGCTGCGTCGCATTCAGATAGGCGACGCTGTAGCCGGCTTCCTTCAGCCACCCGCCCAGGAGCTCGGGCGACGAAGCGCAGCCGTCTACCGGCAGCGCATCGCAGAACAGTGCCACGGTGCCGCGCCCGCCCGGCGCAACACGGGTCCCCCGGAAGAACGCCTGCGCCTCTGCGCGCTCCCGCTCGGCTTGCCGGGCGGTCTGGAGGTCGGGTAACGACTGCCGGTACTCGGTTGCCGTAGCGCCGGGCTCGAACTGCACGTCATCGAACCAGGCGCTTCCGTGCCCGTGCAGTGTGAGGATGCAGACCGTGCGCGTAGTTTCCTTCGGAATGGTCGCCGTGACCGACTGCCGTCGCCACTCCGCAACTGTGCCCGTGAGCTTCGCCTCAGCGTCGAAGATCCCGACGCGCTTGTCGGCGCCATCATAGCAGTTGATCGAACAGTACGCGCCAGAGCCGTCGCGGACATCTTCCGTCTGGAGGAACGCGCTCAGCGTGAAGGTGTTCCCCACCGAAGCGCCCGCGATCACCTGGTTCACCTGGTGCCAGGTGACCTCTGCCTCCGGGGGCACGGTGATCCGGTGACAGAACTTGCCGCCGTGGGCCTTCTCGGCCGTCGGCTGGTTGGCCCCGCCGGCAGGAGCGTTTGGCACGGTCCACCCCTCGGCCGGTCCACCCAGGTCGGAGCTATCCTCGAAGCTGGAGTTGGCGACCAGGTTGGCCGACTGGGTGCTCGGAGCCGCCGCCGCGTCGGCGCCGGGAGGAGATAGGAACGCGGACAGACACACCAGCGGGAGGACCAGTGCGCAGATGCTGGCGCGCGCGCGCCAAAGCCCACCACGGATCACGGGCACGACGGATCACCTCACAAGGGAGTGCGCCCCTCGCGGCTGCGGTCGCCGCCGAACCCACGGGCGCCGGGGTAGTGGGGTAGTGGAGTGGTGGAGTGGTGGAGTGGTGGAGCACTGGAGTGACGGAGTACCGGGGGCCTCAGCACGCCAACACTCCAGACAGCGGTCAGACCTTGTCCGCTTCCGGCATCTCGTAGCCCTTCCGGCAGTCGTCGCGGAGGAGCTTGTTGGCTTCGTCTGCGCGGTCGCCGACGAAGACCTCCCTCTCGCCGTCGAACTCCAGCCACGGGCCGAGGAGGTACTCCGTCTTGTCGATGGGGAGCTGGACGCCGTCCTTGAGGATGTCGTGCATGCGCTCGAAGGCCTCGTGGGCGGCCTTGTTGTCGCCGAACGCCTTCTGCTCCTTGCTGAACGGCACCTTCTCGCCTAACCGATGGGAGATGTTCGCCAGGTGGCCGAGCGCGCTGGAGTAGTGGGCGATCTCGATGTCGGCGTTGCACGCCTCGCGCTTGCCGGCGCGAATCGCGTTGACGAAGCTGCCGAACGGCCCCCCCGGGGTGATCTCAGCCTTGGGGTAGTCGACCTTCTCCTCTTGGTCGCTGCCGTTCCGGTAGAGCTTGTTGTTGACCAGACGGTAGTCCTCGAAATAGAAGTCGTTCTTGACTTCGGTCTGGTAGCCTTTGTGCGTCACGTTGCGGACGGTGAAGAACAGGTACTGATCGTCGCCAAAGTCCATCACGGCGAACTGAGAGTTGGGCGTCTCGCCTTGGTCGTTCCAGGCGAACCGGCCGCCGATGCTCATGACGCGCTTCGGGTACGCCTTCCCCAGCGCCCAGCGAGCCACGTCCATCTGGTGCACCCCCTGGTTACCGATCTCGCCGTTGCCGGTGATCCAGAACCAGTGCCAGTTGTAGTGGACGAAGTTCCGGTGGAACCCGTCGTCCGGGATCATGGCAGGGCCGCGCCAGAGGTCCCAGTTGACGTTGGCGGGTACCGGCTCCACCGGCTTGACGCCGATGCTCCCACGCCCCTTGGAGGCGTGACCGTGCGACACCAGCAGCTTCCCGAACTTGCCCTCCAGGATGGCTTTCATCTGGTTGGCCCGCGTCTGATCGCTCCGCTGCTGCGTGCCGT
>PEVN01000486.1 GCA_002779825.1 Armatimonadetes bacterium CG06_land_8_20_14_3_00_66_21
GTCCGGTCTCGTCCGCGTCAGCAGTTGCTGGACCAGCTCCCGGTAGTCCTCGCGCCAATCGCGGATCGGGCAGATGGGTGAGATCCGGACCCGAACGGTGTACCCCGCCCGCTGGCACTTCTCGATCGCGGCAATCCGCGCTTCCATCGACGGCGTGCCCTTCTCAATCTGCTCAGCGACCCTTGCCGACGACAGCGACCAACTGACCATCGTCTTCCCGCTGTGCGGCAGCTCGAGCAGGTGGTCCACGTTGTCCGACTTGGTGTACAGCAACAGGTAGCGGCCCGGCCAGTCGGCGAACAGCGGCACCATGACAGCCGACGCGCCGTACTCCGGCTCCAGGGCGATCGTGTCCGTCATGTTGTCGAACTTGTAGAGGTTCTGCTCGGGAACTGTCTCGCCGAACGCACGGACGCGCTTCGCCAGCTCCTCCAGGTTCAGGTTGATCAGGAACCAGTTGGGCACGTGACAGTAGTCGCAGGCGTGCAGGCAGCCGTAGGCGCAATGGATCTCCCAGGCAGATTGACAGACGCAGGACTGGTCGCGGCGTAGCGTCGAAGCGTCGCGGAAGGTCCACGGCGCCTGTCCCAACCACAGCGTGCCCGTCAGGTTGGGGTACCGCGCGCGCAACTCGGCGAACTCCTCAGCGCTGGCCCAGCGGAAGGTGCTGAAAAGAAGCGGCGGTGGCTCAGTCATCCGGTACTGCCCCGTCCGCCAGCCACCACGGTTCCAGCCGCGCTGGGCGACCAGGTCGTTGAACCCGGCTTCATCGACCTCGGTGAGCCGGTCGGTCTCAATCGCCGCGAGCATCCGCTCGAGGCGGGCGTTCGCCAGAGGGTCCTGGCGGACGCGGTCAAGGATGACTACTTCGGGGGTGTGGAGAGGGTACATGGGTGCTGAGGGAGGCGGAACGGGTATCTGGATCTGCAGACCCAGTGCTTCAGAGATCCTCCGGCTTCAGTCCGGTGCGCTTCGCGATACGCGCCAGCATGCGCGGGCCGACCTCATCGCTATCGTGGAAAGCGAACACGAAGTCAGGCCATCCGTCGCGCTCGAGGACCCGATGCGAGGTGCCCGCCTGGCGCTTGCTCTGCCACCCAAGGCGCAGCAGTGCAGCCAGCACTCGCCTGGCTTTGCTGGACCGCCACGAACTCATGCCGCGAGCGCGAACACACCTTGCAGTGCCGGTACCTCGTCGCCGTGGTCATACCTGTCGGCCAGCACGCGCAGCGCGAGCGCCTTCACCTTGGCAATCGCGTCATCTCGGCTCTTACCATACGCCAGGACGCCGGGCAGATCGGGCACCTCCGCGATCCACCGCCCATCTTCTTCGCGGTCGATCTCGATAGTCACAGCGAGTTCCCTCCGTGCAGAGCGAGAAGTGACGGCATTCCGGTTTGTGGTGACCTCCGATAGAGCCCCGTTCGGAACGCAGGTGCCCTGAAGTGTACCCTCAGGGGGTCGGGCGCGCAATCGGCTGCTTCGGTGGACCGGACCCGAGCCTCAGCGCCGGCGACTCCGGCCTCAGCGAGTAGTCGTCCCTGGCCGCATCAGCGAAGAGCGGATCGGCGACAAGCGAGTTCGCGTCGAACCCCTTCTTCTGCCATTCCGCCAGCAAGCCGAAGGGCTCGACCCCAACCGGCATTCCGCCGAACCAGAACAGATTGTAGTCGCATTCCGCGAACGTCTCCTGGGCGAAGTCACGCAGGTGCATCGCCTTCGACTCCGGTTCGGTGCACACGACGACGTTCCGCCGGAAGCGGTTGCCCGCCATCTTGTTCGTGTAGTTGGACAGCCAGAACTGGCGCTTCACGTCGCCGACGAGGACATTGTTCTCCGCCGTGTTCTCCTTCCCGCCGTGGAAGAAGACACAACCCGAGGAGGTCCGGTAGATCACGTTGTCGGCGACGCGGCACCGGCTGGTGGCGCCATCCAGATAGACACCGATGCCGATCTCGCGGGTGACGGTGGCGTCTTTGCCGACACGGTTGCCGAACACGTCGTGAATGCGGTTGCTGCGGATCTGCGTGGGGGCGCACTCCATGTTGTCCTGGCAGATGTGGATGCCGCCGCCGTCGTCGGACTCGAGCATGAGGTCGTGGAGGTGGTTGCCCTCGAAGACGTTGCCGCCCTGGTGCTCGAAGGCGAAGAGGCCGTTGCGCGGCATGTCGTGAATGTGGTTCTCCGAGACGACGTTGCCGGGCGCCTTCGCCAGGGACGCCGGGCGGCTGTCGAGGTGAACGCCGGCGACGTACTTGTGGATCCTGCCGCAGTGGTGGAGGTGATTCCGGGTGATCGTGTTGCGGATGGGCGCGTACTTCTCGGCCCCCGGACGCGTGTCGAACGGGACCCCGCGGTCCACCCGCGCCGCGGTCAGCAGCACGCCGTTGCCGCCGGCTTCCGAGATCTCGTTGCCGGCGATCAGGTTATGCTGACAGTCCAAGTGCAGCCGGATGGCGGATCCACCCACGTTGACGAAGGTGCAGTTCTCGATGGAGCAGTTCCAGGCGTTCTCCAGCAGCACGGTTGCGTCCTGCGCGGTGCGGACGGAGGCATGATCCAGGGTGTAGTCGGTGTGGGCGAAGGTGAGACCGCGGAAGTGGACGTGCTGGACGCGCGCCTCGCCGACTGGGTCGGCGGTCAGGTGCACGATCGTCGTGAGCGCCGGCGCTACTACGCTCGACTCGCTCAATCGCTCGTCTCGCGGCCAGTAGTAGACACGGCCGGCTTTGCTGTCGAGGTACCACTCACCCGGTTGATCCAGCTCCTCGCGCACGCCCTCGAGGAAGAACCGATTGCCTTCGCGAATCCCGTACTGGCACTCGTTGCCTTGGAGGCGGACCAGCCCGTTCGCCTGATCCACGGAGGTCACGCGAGCGATCTCGTTGAACCAGCCCCAAGCGGCAAACAGGTGTACCTCCGCTCCGGACGCGCGAGCCCAACTCTCCTTGAGATCCCCCGGCTTGCAGTAGACCCGGTACCGCGTTTCCTTGCCACACTCGAAGTCCTGGAAGCCACCCACGTGCGTCCCGCGGCCGGCCAGCTTCGACTCGAGCGACTCCGCCTGCACAACCGCCTGACTCTCGCCTTCGACCGGCTCGGGGAAGGCCTCCGGCGTCGGCTTCGGATCCAGATTCGTGCTGAACACGAAGGCATCGAAGTGCACGATCCGGTCCGGCGCCTCCGGCCGCTCCCACCGCAAGACGTGCCGCCCCGCGGCAAGCTCGACCGTCGCGAGCTTCGCCCAGCGGATCTTGCGGAAGTGCCCGCTGGCGAGCATGTCGGCAATGGGCACATTCTTGCCGTCGAGGGTGACCTGCCAGTTCGCATTGGTGGAGTCCTGCGTGGTGGCGTATCCGACCCAGAGGTCGTACCGGTCGGGTTCGACCACCTCGACCCGGTGCTCCAAGAAGTCCCCCATGTTTGCCAACCCCGAGAGGAGGACCCCGTATCCAACCTGGCCCCGCGCGTACAGGTACCCCTTCGTCACCGCGTCCACCGGGTCGAGGTTGGGGTAGCGGGCCCGCACTTCGCGGCGATCACCGACGAAAAGCTGCCGGAACACCCACTTCCCGCCACGCGCCGCGGGGAGGTCCGCGTACCGGATCTCGCCGTCAGCCGGCTGCCAGCCCGTGACCGGTCTGCCGCCGCTGAGGACCACCTGCTCGCCCTCGTAGGCTTCATACGTAGTCGGGCACTGCTCCGTGCCCGAGTCCTCAGGGCCAAGCACGAGCGTCTCCGGAAGATAGTACGTCCCCTCGCGAAGCACCACGCGGGTGGGGGTCTGCACGCCCGCCTGCTTCCGTTGACGAACCGCCTCCCGCGCCCGTTGGAGCGTGGCGAAGGGGCCGGCCGCCCCACCGGCGGCGGGATCGGGCAGGGTGCCGGACCACATGTCCCGCCCTGCCGGCGACACGTAGAGCACTGACTCCTCCGCGGCACTCAGCGTGGCGATGGTCACCGCACTGAGCGCCGCAGCAACCGTCAGGGCACGCAGTTCTCGACCGGTCCACATCGGCGGGTCTCTCGTTCGGACGGCGCGGCTCCCCGGACACGTCCCTGGACACGCGCGAAGGGCGGGCGCTCTGAACTCGGTTCCAGAGGACCCGCCCTGAGTGTGCGGTTCGCTTGCAGCAAGAGAGAACGCTGGGGGCCCGCCCCGGACGCAACCCGCCTGCTACTCCTTCTTGGCTTCCTTCTCTTTGGCTGCCTGCTGCTCCTTCTGCTTCTCGATGGCGGCCTTGACGGCTGCCTGGAACTCAGCCTTGCCCTTCGCCACCTCGTCCTTCTGTTCCGGGCTCAGAATGGTCCCGAGCTTCTCGCCGAAGCCAGTGACGATCTTCTGCGCCAGTTCCTTCTGCGCGGCGACGCGCACCTCGTTGTAGGCCGCGTAGATCTTCGTGATCTGCTCGTTCTGCTCCGGCGTGAAGACCTCATCGTTGCATCGCTTGAGGAATGCTGCCCGAGCTGCACCGACCGCCTTGCCCGCTTCCTGACGCTCAGCCAACGTGCTCTCTTTGTTCTGCAGGACTGCACTTGCCGCTTGCACGGATTCCGCGCTGAACACCTCATTGTATGCCGTCTCAAGCTTCTTCTTCTGCTCGTCGTTCAGCTTGATCGCGCGGTCGATGCCCGGCGCCGCCGCCCGAATCTGGTTCTCGAAAATCCAGAGCGACACCTTCCCTTTCTCAGGAGCGGCCTCTTCTGCCGCTACACACACAGCAAACAGGGACAGTTGGCTCACCGCCAGAGCCATCGCTACGACACTTCTCAGTCTCATATGTAACATCCTCCGCTTTCGATTGGGTTTCGGTGGTACGGATCGCGTATCCACCCGCAGCGAGACCGGAAGATCCGCGCCCCTTGAACGGTTGCTTGGGGAACCCTCCCCTTGGGGAGGAAGGGAGCCATCCGGCCGCGCCTTAGCACGAATTAGATTGTGACGCATCGGCGGTCACTTGGCACCCATTCCCGCGCATTTGTGCCCAAGAACCACAGGGACAGGCGGTTGGTATCCCGCCTGTCCTGACTCGGCCGTAGCGCTCTCTCCGGTGTCAGTTCCCCGTTCGGTCGTCGATCATGTCTCGACCGGTCACGTCGTCTCCAGACACGATACCGTCCAGGAAGAGGAACAAGTCGTCGTCCTCGGTCACGGCTGACCACGGATCGAGAAGCGCGAACACTGGGTCCAAGTCGCCGTACTGCGCGCCGCCGATCAGGGTGGCGTTCAGGATACTCAGACCGGGCGCGCTCTGCACCACGTCCAGAGGACGCTGCCCCTGGTTCCCGCTCAGGGCGACGCTCAGGTTGGCAGGGCCACCGTTCGAGATGACCACGAGGGGCCAGCCGTTCAGCACAAGGTTGATCGCGTTGTTCAACGCCGGCGTTTGGCTCAGGCCGATGAACCCACCTGCCGTAAAGGCCGACGCGCCGTGAACCGTAACGAGATTCCCTGCCACACCCACGATCGAGCCGGGCGTGGTGAACGTCAGCCCGCCACCGGAGTTGAGCTGGTTCAAGATCAGGTCACCAGCCGCCGTGGTCACCACGATGTTGCCTGTGCCACTCACCAAGTTGTTCAGCGTCAGGGGACCGGCGCCGTTCAGGAAGATGCCGCCGGTGTTGGTCGCGGCGTTCACTGTCTGCCGGGCGATCTCAATGGCCTCCAACGGGGTGCCGATTCCGCTGACTGCCGTTAGGGTGATCGTGTTCCCTGCGATGTCGATATCCAGATCCGGGTTCTCATAGATCCCGCCGGCGGAGGTCAGCGTCACGTTCCCTTGTTTGGCGTTGACCAAGTCCACCAGCAGATCGCCGGCGGTGGTGGTGCCGAGGATGTTGTTCCCAGCGCCGTCAGCAACCACGTTCACCAGCTTGGAGGTGCCGCCGGCGGTGACCGTGATCGCGCCGTTGGCGGTTGTGATGTCGGTGAAGACCGCACCGTCCGCGTCGCTCAGGTTGACGCCGCCGGTACCGGACACGGTTGCCGAGGCATTGGCCACCGTCGTATCCAGGTCCACGCCCGTTGCCGAAGCAGCGGTGAGCGTGTTCGCAGCGACATTGTTCGCGGCGCCGTTGGCATCGGTGATTGCGCCGGCCGTGGCCGTGAGCGTCACGGTGCCGGTCGCCGACGCCGTGGTCACGTTCAGGTTGCCGGTGGCGCTGGTCACCGTGGCGTTGCCGTTGGCGGCGCCCACGTTAAGCACATTCGCGCCGTCCGTCTCGTTGACGATCACGTTGCCAACTCCGGTGTTCGTGGCCGTGAGGTTGGTGACCGTCGTGTCCAGGTCGATACCGGTCGCCGCGCCGGCAACCAGGTTCGCGGCGGTCACGTTCGCCGCTGCGCCGTTGACGTCCGTGATCGCGCCGGTGGTCGCGGTCACGGCCACGTTCCCGCCGGTGGCGAGAGCGGCAATCGCCGCGTCGCCCTGGGCGGTGTAGGTGATCGTGCCGGTATCGGTCGCAGCGCTGGATCCGGCCGCCATCGTGATAGCGCCGGTCGTCGCGGTCACCGTGATTGGGCTGGCGCCCGCCGCAGTCAGGTCCGCGTTCTGGGCGATGGCGGTGTTGGTAAGCGCGACGCCGGTGCCGCCAGTGGTGTTGACGGCGGCGTTCACCGTCGTGGTGCCGGTCCCGGTCGCCTGCGTAACGCCCGCCGCGTTCACCGCGCCGTTGAACGTCACGTCCTGGGCGGCGTTGATGGTCAGCTCGTCCAGGGCGCTGGTGCCGCCCACCGCGCCGGCGAACGTCACGTCGCCGGTGCCGGCGTTGAGGGTGAGGTCGCGCGCTGTGGCATCGCTATCCACGGTGCTGTTGAAAGTGACGCCGGTCGTGCCGGTGTCCGTCAGCGTCACGTCCTGCGTCAGCACCACGGCGTCGTTGAACGTCATCGTGTTGCCCGCCGTGGTGAACTGGGCGGCGTTCAGGGTCGTCGCGCCGGCGGCGTCGGTCGTCAGCGAGCCGAGAGCGCCGTTCGCTGCCGTCCCCACGTTGCCGTTGAAAGTCGTCAGCGGCGAAGTCACCGTGAGGCTGTTCTGCTCGGTTGCGGCACTGTTCACCGTGGCGGCGAAGTCCACTGATGTGGTGCCGGTCACGTTGGTGCTGCTTTCGAGCACGACAGCGTCGTTGAAGTCAGCCACGGCGGCGGTAACCGCCGTCGTGTCAATGGTGGTTGTCCCGACGGGGTCGGTGTTGAGGACGTCCAGCGGGCTGGCGCCGCCCACGATTCCGTGGAACAGCGTCGCCGGCGAGTTGAGGGTCACGTCCCGAGCGGTGCCGTCGCTGTCCAGCGTGCCGCCGAAGTCAATCGAGGTCGTCCCGGTCAGCGTCGTATCCTGGCTCAGGACCACGCCGTCGTTGAAGTCAAGCATGGCACCCGTCACGGCCGTCGCGTCTACCGTCGTTGTACCGGCAGCGTCGGTGCTCAGCACGTCCAGCGGGCTAGCGCCGCCCACAATCCCGTGGAAGGCCGTCGCCGGCGAGTTGACCGTCACGTCTCTTGCCGTCGCGTCGCTGTCCAGCGTCGCCGCGAAGTCCACGCTGGTCGTGCCAGTCAGCGTCGTGTCTTGGCTCACCACGACCGCGTCGTTGAGGTCCAATGTCGCGCCGCTCACGGCTGTCGTGTCGATCGTCGTCACACCGGCCGCATCGGTCGTCAGCACGTCCAGTGGGCTGGCCCCGCCCACGATGCCGTGGAACGCCGTGGTCGGGGAGTTGACCGTCACGTCCCGCGCCGTCGCGTCGGAGTCCAGCGTTGCCGCGAAGTCGACGCTGGTCGTGCCGGTTAGCGTCGTGTCCTGGCTCGCCACTACCGCGTCGTTGAAGTCCAGTACAGCGCCGGTGACTGCCGTCGTGTCGATGGCCGTCGTGCCGGCGGCGTCGGTCGTCAGCGTGCCGAGAGCATCCGTGCCGCCGACAATGCCATGGAAGCCGGTCGTCGGCGAGTTGATCGTCAGGCTATTCGCCTCGCCGGCGGCGTTGTCCACGGTGCCGCCGAAGTCCCCCGAGGTGGTTCCTGTCAGCGTCGCGGTCTGATCGAGCACTACGGCATCGTTCAGATCGAGCACCGCGCCCGTCACCGCCGTGGTGTCGATGACAGTCACGCCGGCTGCGTCCGTGGTCAGCACGTCCAACGGGCTGCCGCCGCCCACGATGCCGTGGAACGCCGTCAGCGGCGAATTGATCGTCACGTCGCGCGCCGTCGCGTCGCTGTCGAGCGTCGCCGCGAAGTCCACGTTCGTCGTGCCGGCCAGGGCCGTGTCCTGGCTCACCACAACCGCGTCTCCGAAGGCCAGCACAGCGCCCGTCATCGCTGTCGTGTCAATCGTGGTCACGTCGCCGGCACCCTGGTTGTCTGTCGTCAGCGTGCCGAGGGCGCCACCCGCCGCGCCGCCCACGGCGCCATGGAACGCGGTCACCGGCGAGTTCACCGTCAGGCTGTTCGCCTCACCGGCGGCGCTGTCTAACGTGCCGCCGAAGTCCACCGACGTGGTTCCCATCAGCGTCGTCGTCTGGTCAAGCACCACCGCGTCGTTGAAGTCCAGCAGCGCGCCGGTCACGGCTGTTGTGTCGATGGTCGTCGTGCCCGCCGCGTCGGTGGTCAGCACGTCCAAGGCGCTTCCGCCGCCCACAAGGCCGTGGAACGCCGTGGTCGGCGAGTTGACCGTCACGTCTGTTGCCGTGGCGTCGCTGTCCAAGGTCTGGGCGAAGTTCACGCTGGTCGTGCCAGTCAGCGTCGTGTCTTGGCTCACCACGACTGCGTCGTTGAAGTCCAGCACTGCGCCGGTGACTGCGATAGTATCGATGGTCGTCGCTCCGACCGCGTCAGTCGTCAGCGTGTCGAGGGCGTTGGTCCCGCCGACGACTCCGTGGAACGCCGTGGTCGGGGAGTTGATCGTCACGTCGCGGGCTGTTGCATCGCTGTTCAGCGTCGCTGCGAAGTCCACGCTGGTCGTGCCGGTCAGCGTCGTGTCCTGGCTCACCACCACCGCGTCGTTGAAGTCCAGCACCGCGCCGGTCACGGCCGTCGTGTCGATGGCCGTCGTGCCGGCGGCGTCGGTCGTCAGTGTACCGACGGCGCCGCCCGCCGCTCCGCCCACGATGCCGTGGAACATGGTCACCGGGGAGTTGATCGTCACGTCGTTCGCTTCGCCGACAACGCTATTGAGCGTCTGAGCAAAGTCAACAGAGGTGGTGCCGGTCAGTGCCGTGTCGGTGTCGATTGTCACGGGATCGTTGAAGTCCAGGACTTCGGCGTTTACGACGTCGGTGTTCACGTTGGTGGTCCCCGCGGCATCTGTCGTCAGAATACCCAGAGCCGTTCCGAGACCTGCGTTGCCAACCTGCCCACCGAAGTGAGTCACGCCGCCGCCAGGGGTGTTGATTGTCAGATCCCACGACTGGCCGGCGGGGTTGTCGTCGTCCAGCGTGCCGAAGAACCTAACGCCGGTGCCGCCAATGTCCGTCAGCGTCACGTCCTGCATCAGCACGACCGCGTCGTTGAACGTCATCGTTCCGCCGGCGGTGTTGAAGACCGGAGCGTTCAGGTATGTCGTCCCCGCCGGATCCGTGGTCAGGGCGCCAAGCATGCCGTCCTGCCCGCCAGCCTGCATCAGGGCCCCGACATTCCCGTTGAACTGAGTTCGCGGCGAGTTCACCGTCAGGTCGTTGCGCTCAGTAACTTGGCTGTCGACCGTGTCCATGAAGTCCACCCGCGCAGTCCCGGTCAAGGTGGTGCTGGTGGCCAGCAGCACAGGGTCGTTGAAGGTCAGCGTTGCGCCGTTCACCACGTCGGTGTTGATTGTGGTCAAGCCGGCGGCGTCGGTGGTCAGGGTGCCGAGGGCGGTGTTGCCGGCGGCATTGCCGACCTGACCGTTGAACACGGTGATTGGCGAGTTCACTGTCAGGCTGTTGTTCTCGGCGGCAGCGCTGTCGAGCAGGGCCTCGAAGGTGACCGAAATCAAGCCCGTCAGCACCGACGAGGTCTCCAGGACCACATTGTCTGTGAAGTGCTGCAGGTCGCCGGAGACAATGCCGGCGTTGATCGTCGTTGTGTCACCAGCGCCTTGGTTGTCTGTCGTCAGGGCGCCGGTGCCTTCGACATTGCCGTTGAAGGTCGTCAGCGGCGAGTTCAGGGTCAGGTCGTTCCCGCCACCGATGATATTCGCGTTGAACGTCGTCGATACCGTGCCGGTCAGGATCGCCGGCTGAGACAGCATGGTCGGGCCGTTGAATGTCACCACGGCGCCGGTCACCGGGTTGGTGTCGCCGGTGTTGATGTTTGTCGTGCCAACACCGTCCGGGCCGTCCGCGTCCGCGGTGAACGTCACGTTCCCGGCGATAGTGATCGGCACGTTCAGCTCGATGCCGTCATCAGCGGTCAGGGCAACGTTGCCGGTGCCCGAGGAGATCACGCCGCCGACGGTGAGCATGCCGTTGTTGGCTGCGGTGAGGACCACGCTCCCGGCGCCGTTGGCCGCCACGGGACCGGTGACGTCAATGTCGCCGTTGGCTGTCACCGTGACATTCCCGTTGCCGCCCAAGGTCTGGGCGCCGTTGATCACCAGGGCGTCGGTCTCCCGCACCAGGAGGTTGCCGGCAGTCGTGTTCGTTGCCGTGAGGGTGCCGACGGTGGTGTCCAGCTCGATTCCGTTAGCTGCAGTAGCCACCAGACCTGTGGCCGTCACGTTGTTGGCGCCCGCGTTGGCGTCCGCAACGGCGCCGGCACCCGCCGTCAGCGTCGCCGTGCCGTTGGTGGCCGCCACTGTAGTCACGTTCAGGTCGCCAGCGGTGGTGGTCACCGTGGCGTCACCGTCGGCTGCGCTTACGTTTAGCACGTTCGCGCCATCCGCCTCGTTCAGGTTCACGGAACCGACAGCCGTGTTGCTGGCCGTCAGGTTCGTCACTGTCGTGTCGAGGTCGATTCCCGTGGCCGCCGTTGCCAACAGGCTGGTGGCGGTCACGTTGTTGGCTGCTCCGTTGGCATCCTGGATCGCTCCTGTGCTGGCGGTCAGGGTTGCCGTGCCACCCGTCGCCGTCACCGTCGTCACGTCCAGGTTGCCCGTGGCGCTCGTCACCGTCGCATCGCCCGTCGTCGCCACGTTCAGC
>PEVN01000266.1 GCA_002779825.1 Armatimonadetes bacterium CG06_land_8_20_14_3_00_66_21
TGACGGACGGCAGCGAAGACGTGGCCGCGGTGTTCACGGATGATGCGTGGGGGAACGTGCTCAACGCCTCGGACTCGTCCGCGACGGCGCACCAGTACGTGGGGCGGTACGGCTACTACCTGGACGGAGCGAGTGGGCTGCAGTTGCTGACGCAGAGGTACTATGACGGCGGGGTGGGGAGGTTTGTGAGTGAGGATCCGAGGCGCCACCGGCCCAACTGGTCTATATACGCGTCTGCCCGTCCGGCAACACTCAGCGATCCGAACGGCCTGCGCCCTATGGGCCCCGGGGATCCCGGTCACGACCCCGATCCACCTGGACCGTGGCCCCCAGAGCCCCTGGATCCGCCAGTGCCGCCACCGCCAGGCGAGCCTCAGCTACCAGGTACCCCTTTCGAGCCGTATCCGAGACCCCCCGCGCCTGGAACGGAGCGCCTGCGGGTCTGCGAGAACCCAGTGACTCTGCCGTCGCCGTATCCCGGGTTCCCTCCCGTGACGGACATGCCGCCAAACATAATAGCATCGGACGCTTGTGACATGGATTGCCTCCGAGCGCACGAGGAGTGCCATCGACGCCAGCAGCGATACATGCGCTGTTGCCGCATCGACTACGGTCTGCGGCTCATCCTGAGCGGAGGTCGCGCTATCCGGACGGATGAATGCGAGTGCTACATTCAGCACGTCGAGTGTCTCCTGTGGCACTGGAATCAAGGGCACTGCGCATCTGAGGGGACCGGCGTCCAAGACCAGCCGTGGACGAACATCAACTACTACTTCGACATGATGCATGAGTACTGCGATCCTCTGTTTGCACCGCCACCACCACCGCCACCGCCCCCTTCTTCCTGTCAAGGCGACGCGGACTGTGATGGCATCCCCGATTCGTCAGATCCCTCGCCGCTCCATCCAGGTATCTGAGGCTGCCACCGTGCCACGGTGTGCCTCAGACAGTGTGGTTGGTTTGGCTCGCCCGCACCCCTTACACGCCGTAGTACGGACCGTAAGGTCGCAGTCAGTTGGCGTTGTCACAGCCGTTGCGTGCGGAACGGGGGAGGAGAGAGCCACTCACGATACTGCTGCGACCAGCCCG
The DNA here is from genome assembly GCA_002779825.1 of Armatimonadetes bacterium CG06_land_8_20_14_3_00_66_21. Classification (GTDB taxonomy): domain Bacteria; phylum Armatimonadota; class Abditibacteriia; order CG2-30-66-41; family CG2-30-66-41; genus CG2-30-66-41. Next base: position 1,090 of record PEVN01000266.1, read on the forward strand.
TCAGTCAGCGTGTGCGCCGGCCGGTGCCGCAGTATCCTGCACCCGTTCTGATAGAATTGTGCTGCCAAGCAACGCCCACAGACGGTGGCAGGGCAACCGAGGTACTGTCATGAGCCACACGTCGAGTATGCTCGCGATGCTCTGTGTAGCCGCTCGCCCGAGAAGCGGAGTGCCGTGGCTGATCGCGGTGGTCGCGGCAGCGGGCATCATCGGCGCCCAGCTCTCGTTCCTCCTTAGGGATAGTGCCATCGCCGAGAGGGCGCAGGCGATGCGAGAGAAGCAGGCGCATGGGGGCATGTACATCGACGATTGGGTGCTGTACATTCAAGTACCCAATCGATCGTCACTCATCCGGCTGGGGCAGCCTCAGGACATGGTGCTCCGCGGAATTCGCTCCACCGGGACCGCTTCGGCCATCTCGAGGTCGGTTTCACCCTGTGGGCGGTTCGACCGCAGGACGGTACGCTTGGACAACGGTCATCCGGTCGTGTTTGCGTTCAGCGGAGGCAAGCTGGATGGCGTCGGCTGCGAACATAGCTCATCTCAGGCTCGGTTCGGGCTGACCCTTCGACGAATCGGGCGTTTTGCGCAAGCGCCGCCGCGTTGGGACAACGACGGCAAGGTCGCGAAGTGGCGTAAATCCTCAGGTCCGGAGATGGTGGTCCTTGACGTACTGGAGACACGCGAAGACGGTGGGATGGCCTGGGGGTTAGCCCTGGTCCGGTCCCAGGAGGCGTGGGAAGCAGTGCGTGGGGCGTTGCGCGAGACTGACCGCTCAGCAATCTTGCGACCCCGAAGACCCGTCGCCAATGAAGGGGATCCTCGGGAACGGGGTCACACCTACGCCCTTGACTTCTGGAAATCGGAGGCGCAAGTAGACGGGCACGAGAACGCGAACAGATGATGGCGGAACCGACGGAGACGACGAGGATGCAGGCCTGTCTGCCGCCGCACAGGCAGGCGGCTGAGCCAGTGAGAGTCAAGCGCGTAGGTGTGACCCCGTTCCCAACCGCTGTGCCGTATTCCGAAGGACGGGTCAGAGCGGGGGAGTCCCCGGACTGGACCGGTGAGGTGGTTCGCGTGAATCGTGAGTACATCGAGACTCGGGCGCTGACCAGGTTTGCGTTTCTTGAGCAACTGGACGGTCTGAAACGAGTCTTGACTCGGAAGCCGTGGACGACCACCATTGACTACCTCGGGCCAGAGACCGGGATAGAAGTCGCGCTCGATTGGCGAGACCGTACCGTGGACATGCTCCTCGTAAGACTCCAGCGCGGGCGGCTCCCGGAGGGCTACTATGTGTCCGAAGGTCGCAAGTGCCGGGTGTACCTGAGTGAGGCCCTAACGGAGCACTTTGGGTTGTCCAGAGCGGAGCTGCGCGCCATGGCACCGAAGGGGATGAAACGCCCCAAGCCGTCTGACGACGCGGAGACCGCGCACTTCGAGGAAGTGATGGTCCACTACGAGGGGATCCTCCGGCGGTTTGCGAGGCGACTCCTCGATGCCGGCACGAGCATCTTCGAATGAGTCGCCGTCACCGACGCCAACGGGAACACCACTTCCTTCGCGTATTCTTCGCGCTCTTGGCGGACCAGCGAGACCGACGCCGAGGCCGGCGTGACGGAGTTCGGCTACGGCGAGGTCGGCAACCGCACCACCGTGACTAACCCGCGGGACAAGACGTGGACCTATGCCTTCAACTGGCAGGGGCGCGTGAAGCAGCTCACCCAGCCGGGCAACCGGATCGAGAAGCACGCCTTCGACGCCACCGGCCGGGAACTCGCCAAGTACGACGGCAACGGCGCGACGATCAAGTACGAGCACGACAAGCTCGGTCGGCTGACGAAGAAGGACTATCCGACCGGGACGGACACGACGTTCGCCTACAACGCCGTCGGTCGGCGCACGAGCATGGCGGACAGCACGGGCACGACGACGTACGGCTATGATGACCTGGGTCGCGTCACCAGCGCCATCGCGCCCGTTGCCGGCGGGAAGAC
>PEVN01000196.1 GCA_002779825.1 Armatimonadetes bacterium CG06_land_8_20_14_3_00_66_21
CGCGGCCGGTGCCGGGACCTTGCCCGGCAGGACCAGTTCCATCTCCTCGTGGCATCTCTTCTCACTCCTTTCCGATCAGCATTCAAAAGTGAATGTCGTGCCGACGCCAGTATCGACAAAGCGCTCCCCAAACTCGGCTGCCAGGCGACGCTTGGCGCCAGGACCGGTGCAGTGGCACGGCGCGATGAGTTCCGTTTGAAAGGTCCGCAGACAGTCGATCGCCTCTTGCACCTGCGGCCCGTCGGCGCGCACAAGATGAGTGCCGCCGATCACGGCGTGGAGCCGGTCGGTCTTGGCAACCTCGCGGGCCCGGTGGAGGACATTCGTCAGCCCCGAATGCGCACAGCCGGTGAGCACCACCCAACCGCGGGGGGTATCGAGCAGCAGGGAGCAGTCGTCGAGCAGTTCGTCCGGCACGAAGGCTTCCCCTTGCCGCACGCACAGGCGGGGCTCCGTCGACGCAGCGCCGTGGGTCCGGGGCACTTCGCCGGTCGTCCAGACACCGGGCAACACCTCCACCGGGTCCACAGTGAGCCGGAGTTGGTAGCCGCGCTCGGAGAGTTGCGTGACTGACAGCGGCGGCCCGATGTAGCGCGACTCCCCACCTGGAAGGCTGGCATGCTTTTCGGTGAAGGCGTCGGGATGGGCAATGAGGTCGAGACCTGCCGGGAGCGCTTCCTCAGCGACCAGCCCGCCGGTGTGGTCGTAGTGACCGTGGCTCAAGACCAGCGCCGCGCAACTCTCCACCGGGACGTTGAGCTTCTCGGCGTTGCACGCCCACAGGGCCGACCTGCCCACATCCAGAAGCGCCGCCCCCGCAGGCGTCTCCACCCACGCCGAGAAGCCGTGCTCAGCCCTCAGCGGGCTGGCTTGCGGGACCCGGTTGTCCATCAGAATGATGAGGCGAACGGCGCCCTTGTTCATCCCGGTACTCCTCCCGTTGGCCGGCTGCACCTCTTGGCGAAGCGCACCATCGCCTCGCCTCGACGAGCGAGGACCTCTGCCCAACCGCGCAACAGCATGTCGCCCTCGTCTGTCAGCACGTACCCGCGCTTCGCCGGGCCGCTTCCGCTGGTGTCCCACTCGCTCTGAACGCAGCCCTGCGCCTCGAGTTGGCGCAAGCACCGGTAGATGGCGCCTGGCTCAACCGGGTACTGCGAGAGCCCTTCCGCGTTCACTTTCGACGCCAAGTCGTAGCCGTGAGAGCTGCCCTGTTCCTTGAGCAGCAGCAGCACCGCCGGCTCGATCAGCCGAGGCAGGTTCCGGGCTTCGCAGCCGCAGTCTGCGTGTCCATGGCGAAAACAGTGTCTTTGCCTCACGAGTGCTTCTTCCTTTTGAGTGTAAGTTACACCTAAAGGATACACGACACCCATGGTCGTGTCAAGGGCCCCTGCCGCCCTTGACCGGGCACGGAGCATGTGCTATGATATTCACCATCGTAGCACGAACAGCCGGTTGTCTGGACCCGCCGGGCACCCGGTATGCCGAGGGATCGCTCGCCGTCATCGCGACACCCGGAGCAGCCTGCTGAAGGAGCCAAGCCATGCGCCTGCGCCGCACCCGGACCGGATTCACGCTGATCGAGTTGCTCGTCGTCATCGCCATCATCGCCATTCTGGCTGCAATCCTGTTCCCTGTCTTCGCCAGAGCCAGAGAGAAGGCTCGGCAGGCGAGCTGCGCCAGCAACCACAAGCAGATGGGGCTGGCGTTCCTGCTGTACATTCCGGACTACGACGAAACGTACCCGATGGCCTACCACTGGAAGACCAACCTGCAGCCCTACGTCAAGACCACGGAGATCAACCGATGCCCCAGCCGGCCGGCCCTTCCGTGGTACTACGGGCAGGGCTACAACATCGGGTGCACCACGCCGGCGATTGCCGGGTTCCAACTGCAGAACGAAGCCGCAATCGCCTGCCCCAGCGCCAAGTTGCTGATCGCCGAATGGGAACGGTGCAATGCCGGCCCGCCCTGCGGACCAACGGGGCTGTTTGCCGGCGGCGCCACCTCGTACTGGGCAGTCTGCCGAGTCCACAACAACGGCTCCAACTGCCTGTTCGGCGACGGCCACGTCAAGTGGCTTCGGCCCGACGAGTACCACAGCAACACGGACCATCTCGATGACGCTGGCAACCCCGTCCCCGCCACCGCGACCGCCGTGGCTGAGGCAACATGGCGGAAGTACTGGGACACGGCTTACGAGGCGAACTGAGGACGGCTTGCCGGACTACCATGAACCACCCACCCGACGCCGCACTCGCCACCGCACCCGCGTCCGCCAGCCATCGCCCAGGCTTGCCGTCCCGCGATCCAGGTCGGCAGGCTCGCGACTTGGCGTTGGGCGGCATGCTGCTGGCGCTGGCAGTGCTGGTGCCCATTCTGTTCCACGCGGTTGGGTGGGCCGGGAAGGTGTTCCTGCCGATGCACCTCCCGGTGCTCATGGCGGGACTGTTGCTCCCGCCCGGTATCGCCGCAGCCGTGGGCTTCCTGGCCCCGCTGACGTCGGCGGCGTTGACCGGCATGCCGCCGCTGGTGCCCTTCGCCCTGCTGATGGCGCCGGAGTTGGCGACGCTCGCCGCAGTCGCTTCCGTCGTGTACGTTCGCGCAAGGCCGCTCCGCGGCGGCGTTTGGCTTGCCCTCCTGGCAGCCATGGTGGCGGGGCGGTGCGTGACCTCGCTGGAGATCCTCGCCGTCGCCCCCCTGCTGGGCTTCCACGCCAGCGCCTATGCGTATGTTATCCTGGGTGCTGCCACCGGGACCCCCGGGCTGATCCTGCAACTGACCGTCGTCCCGGCGGCAATGAGAGCACTTGAACGAGCGGGAGTGTCACGATGAGCAACCTATCCCCCGAACTGGAATCCGCAAAGCAGTTCCATGGACACCTTGGACCCTACCTGGCGTTGGGCTTGCGCCTGGGGAGAACGCTGGTCGCTGAACTGAAGCCCCGTCCCCATTTCGGCATGGAGGTATCCGTGCGCGGTCCAATGGCGCCTCCACCCCGCTGTGTGCTGGACGGGCTGCAACTGAGCTCGGGCTGCACCTTCGGCAAGGGCAACCTGAGCCTGGCCGAAGGCGACCACGTCGTCGTGACGGGCGCCAACAAAGACACCGGGCAATCCCTCACCCTCGACACCAATGTCGGCACGCTGGCGGAAGCCGCCCGCGTGATGCGCGAACAGGGAGACGAAGCGGGAGCACTGGTGGTCTGGCTCGCGGGCGACGAGGAGCTGTTCCAGCGAATCTGAGAGGCTGCGGCTGGGGCGCAGCTACCTCAGGCACTTGGCGTCGCTCAGGCCGGTGAACCCCGAGTTGCGCAGGACTTCCTGCGCCGCCTTCGTTCGCAGGAAGTCGATGAACGCCTGTCCGGCTTCCCGGTTCTTGCAGCCCTTGACCGTCGCTGCCGGACAGGGGACGCTCTGGCAATACTCGCCCTCGTCCAGGAACTGCACGACCTTGATGCCCTGCACCAGCGTCTGATACTGGTCCTGTTTCTTCCGCCCGCCACGGCCGGCCCGGAGGCAGGCGGCATAGGCGATGGCAGCGTCGGCCTTGTTCAGCGCGCCGACCAGCTTCAGCAACTGCGACGGGAACTTCGGGCAGACCGCCTTGGGCGCCACCTTCTCCCACAGCCCGGCTTCCTTCAGCAGCTCCCGGGTGTAGTGCCCCGGCGAGGTCCCTTCTGCGCCGACGGCCACGGTCTTCACATTGGGTCGGGCGAGGTCGGCGAGTTTCTGGATCTTGGCCGGGTTCGCCTCCGGCACCACCAACGTCAGGCCCACGAAGCAGAAATCCTCGCGGTCTTCGACGACGCCGGCCTTCTGGAGCCGGTCCATCTCGACGTCACCGATGCAGACGAAGACATCGGGTTTGGCGCCCTTCTCGATCCGAGGTGCCAGGACTTCCACGTTCTCGGCGCGCTCGATGACCTCAACCTGCGGGTGCTCTTTGGTGAACGCCTCGGTGATCTCCGCCAGCGGCGGGACAAACGCGCACGGGACGAAGACATTCAGCTTGCCCGACAGCTTCGGGGTCTCCGCCTTCTCCGCGTCCTTGGCAGGGCCAACGGCCGCCGCGTTTGGCGCAGCCAGCGGCCGAGTTGCCGGCTGCCGACACCCGGCCAGCGCTACGGCGACCATGAGCACGACGCCTTGCGCGGACAATCGTACTGACTGCATCTCTATCTCTCCTCAGTGGCTTGCGTGTGCCCCACAGCCAAATGTAGCCCAATGCGCCCCGTACCGCCATCACAGCCGGGCCTACGCGCGCAGACTTGAGGGAAGCTTGCGCTGGCCTTGACGTGTTCTTGAGCAACCGGGAGCTATCCTTGATAGGCAATGCTTCACGGCTGCCGTGCAGCAGTCGTGGTAAGGACGTGACCAGATGCTACACCGGAACCGAGGCTTTACCCTCATCGAGCTGCTGGTGGTCATCGCCATCCTCGCCATCCTCGCCGCCATCCTGTTCCCGGTCTTCGGGCGGGCGCGGGAGGCCGCCCGGAAGACGAGCTGCTGCTGCAACGTCCGGCAACTCGGACTCGCCTGTCACATGTACGCCCAGGACTACGACGAACTGCTTCCCTGCGACTACCACGCCTGCAACGGCAGCACAACCCACACGAGGCTGGTGGGGCAAGTCCAGCCGTACGTGAGGAACATGTCCGTCCTCTATTGCCCGTCTGCTCCAAAGATGACCTTGCCCGACATCGTCGCCACCGACGCGAACAAAGCCGCCGGGAACATCGGGTACTACTACT
>PEVN01000457.1 GCA_002779825.1 Armatimonadetes bacterium CG06_land_8_20_14_3_00_66_21
CCCAGGTACGTGTTCTGCGCGTCGTCTTCTACGGCTCGCACTACCGGTTGGTGAGGAGCGAGGAGGAAAAGCAGCCGTTCGAGTGGACGCTGGAGACGGCGATTGCTTTGGGCGCGCCGACGATCCGCGTGTGGGCCGGGGGAGTGGGGTCGGCGGACGCCAGTCCGCCGTACCGGCGGAGGGTGGAGGAGGAAAGCCGTCGCGTTGCCGCCTTGGCCGCCGCCGAGGGGCTGTCGATTGCATACGAGTTCCAGGGCGGCACGCTCACCGACACGAACGCCTCAGCCGCGGCGTTGCTGCGAGCCGTCGACCACGAGAACGTGCGCACCTACTGGCAGCCTAACCACGACGAGCCGCTGGGCTACAACCTCGACGGTCTGCGGACGGTGCTGCCCTGGCTGACGCACGTGCACGTCCACCACTTCGGCGGCGACGGCCCCGAGCGGAAGCAGTTCCCCTTGGGCGAGGGGCATGAGCAGTGGACGCGGTACCTGGAGGTAGCAGCGGCAGCCGAGCGTGAGCGGTTCGCCCTGCTCGAATTCGTTGCTGGCGGCACGGTCGAGCAACTCGGCGACGACGCCCGGGTGCTGAAGCAGTGGCTGAATCAGGCCAACGGCTGACGATGCCCATGGACAGATTGTTGTAGCTTCCAGCTTCACCGGTCCTTGCGGGCACGGAAGTGTCAGACGGGTCTGAGTTCCCTCGCGCCGTCCTTCCCCCTCCCGACTACTGGTTTGCTCGCGTCCTCTTGCGCGCGCGGTCGCGCGCCTCAAGGCGCTGCCCACATCTTGGACCGCTCCACCGACGAAGGTGATCACCGAGATGAAATGCGGACTCATCGGCCTCTCCACCGTGGGGAAGTCGACAATCTTCAACCTGCTCACAAAGGGCAATGTCGAGGTGCGCAAGTACGGCGGCGGTACGGCCGACGAGCCCAATGTCGGCGTGACGACCGTGCCCGACCCTCGGCTGGATTTCCTCACGTACACCTACACGCCGAAGAAGCACACGCCGGCAACCGTCGAGTTCGTCGACGTCGCCGGCATGGTACCTGGCAAAGCGAGGGACGGCGGTCTCAGCCCGACACTGCTGGCGGCGCTTCGCGAGGTAGACTCGCTCCTGCACGTCGTCCGCTGTTTTGCCGCCGAAGACATCCCGCACCCGCAGGGCAGCATTGACCCGGCTCGCGACGCCGAACTGCTGGATCTGGAGCTGTTGCTGGCCGACTTGGCGGTCGTCGAGCGGCGGATCGAGCGCCTGACCAGCGATCTCGCCAAACACGCGCTGGACAACGCTGCACTGGGCGAGAAGGAACTGGCGCTGCTGCACCGGCTGCACGACGGTCTGGAGGCCGGCACACCGATCCGCGCGCAACTGTTGACGGAGGGCGAAGAGCACCTCGTGCGCGGGTACCGGTTCCTGTCGCAGAAGCCGGTGGTCGTGGTGGCGAACATCGACGAGAGCCAGCTCGGTGCCGACAACCCCGCCCCCGAACTAGCCGCGTATGCTGAGGAGCACGCACTGGCGCTGGTGCCTCTGTGCGGCGCCGTCGAGCTGGACTTGGCCCGGATGGACGCGGCCGACGCCGAGCTGTTCATGGCCGACCTGGGCATCGAAGAGTCCGGCCGCGACCGCCTCATCCGCGAGGCGTACCACGCACTCAGACTCATCTCCTTCTTCACCGTCGGCGAAGACGAGTGCCGCGCCTGGACCCTCACCGCCGGCTGCAGCGCAGTCGCCGCCGCGGAGAAGATCCACTCCGACATCGCCCGCGGGTTCATCCGGGCCGAAGTAGTGGGTTTCGACGTGCTCAAAGCAGAAGGGTCATGGAACGCCGCCAAGACCAAGGGCCTGCTGCGTCTCGAAGGCAAGGAGTACCCCGTGCGAGACGGGGACGCGATCAGCTTCCGGTTTAGTGTGTGAGCGGGGGGGGGGCCTGCGCAGGAGGCGCTGCGTAGCTCCGGCGTATTGGGATCACGCTCACGCCGGCACCCGGGCCACCGGCAGGAGGACGGTGAAGGTTGTGCCGCGGTCGACTTTGCTCGTCACGCGGATGTCGCCGCCGTGCTTCTGGACGATCCCGAGGGACACCGACAGACCCAGCCCGGTGCCTTTGCCGGTGGGCTTTGTGGTGAAGAACGGATCGAAGACCCGGGTCAGTAGATGGTCGGGGATGCCCTTGCCGGTGTCTGAGAGTTCGATGGCAACGAAGTCGGGTTCGTCTGCCGGCCCGGTGGCGACTGTGAGCGTGCCGCCTTGGGGCATGGCGTCTACGGCGTTGAGCACCAAGTTCAGCAGCACTTGGTTGAGCTGTTGGTGGTCCCCGCGCACTTTGAGCAGGTTCTCGCCGAACCGCCGCTCAACCCGAATGCCCCCAAGGCGGAGCTGGTTCGCGGCCAGGCGCAGGGTCCCCTCCACCAGGTCCTGAACGTCCGGTAGGCCGGTGTGCAGCTCGCTCTCCCGGGCGAAGTCGAGCAGGTTTCGGACGATGCGCTGGGTTCGTTCGGCCTGGTCCACCAAGTCCGTGGCCATGTCGAGCTGTTCGTCTTCGGTGAGAGTCTGGCGGTCTTCCAGCAACATCGAGGCCGTCAGCATGATGTTGTTGATGGGGTTGTTCAGCTCGTGGGCAATCCCCGCGGTCAGCGTGCCGACGGCCTGCAGCTTGTGCGCCTGAACCAGCAGTTCCTGCCGCTTGATGATCTGGCCCATCATGTGGTTCATGGTCAGACCCAGCTCGGTGAATTCGTCGCGGTAACGCCGTTTGGGCGTGATGGGGGTGAAGTCGCCTTCGGCGACTCGACGGGCGACCTCCATCATGCGGTTCAGCGGCCGGAGGATCTGCCGGGTCAGGAAGTTCACGATGTAGCTGATCAACGGAAGCAGGACCGCCAGAAACACAATGGGGACCCGCTGGGACATGACCAGCATGGTGTTGAGGGACCGCCGTTCGCGCGCCATCAAGTCCTCAGCGACGGACACCATCTCCGAGCCGTGCACCCTCAGTTCCGCCTCGATGGCGGGCCGACTGGGGAGGGCGGCCTTTGGCTGCCGCTGGCTTAGCGCCTCGAGCCGCCCGAGGAGTTCCTCGTACTTCACCAGGTGGGTTGCCATGGTGTCGGCATGGGTGGCGCCCACCACGGTGGCGATGTTCCGCCGATGCCGTGCCAGGAGGTGCTCGGCTGTTTGCACATGCTCGATGGCGTCGCCCAGGTTTGTGCCGTACAGGAAGTAGTTCTTTTCGTACCGGCGCGCCTGCTGGATTTCGAATGTGTAGCTGGCAGCGGCCTCCAGGAACTGCAACTTGTCGTGGATCCGCCGCAGCATGACCAGCGACGCCACCGTGATTCCCAGGCTGAGCACGAAGAGCAGCAAGAACCCCAGACTCATGCGGGTGCGGATGGACAGGCTGGGCCGCTCCCGCAGCGCCCTGCCGGCGTCGGTCTCGATCACGTGGAACAGCGGCGGCCTCTCGTCGGTTGTGGTTGGCGGGGGCGACGCGTTTGTCTCAGGCGAAGGCGCCATAGTCTCCCTCCAGGAAGCGCTCCACGAAGTGGTGGACGCGCGCTTCGTCGTCCATCAGCATGTCGAGTTGGCGGGCGCAGCCCATCAGCGCTCCCAGTGCTTCGAGGCCTGCCTCGGACGCGCCCCTTGATCGCCCGCGCATCCAGGCGGTCACCAGATCGCCGCGCCGGTCCACGCCGAAGTCGGAGCGCAGCAGGACCTCGGCGAGGAAGCGCGCGCGGAGGTCCGTCCGCTGCGGCCCGGCGCCGCCGCCGCGCAGGCGGAAGTTGACGTAGTTGTTCTCGCCGACCTCGGTGACCAAGGCATCCACCATGGCGAAGTGGTACGCCAGCCGCGCATTCAGGTTCAGGAACTCCGGGGCGACGATGGCGTAGTTCCGCTCCCCCAACCGCCGCACAGCGCCCGCGCCCTCGCCTGCTGAAGCCACGAGCACCGAGGCGAAGCCTGCCCCGCTGACCTGCCGCCGACCGGCCCACGAAACGCCGGGGCGCAGCACGCCCCTCCACAAGGCGCGGAAGGGCACGGAGTCGAGATTCTCCACGCGCAGCGCCGACTGCCGTCGAGCCTGCTCCGCAACGGCGCCGCCCAGGTCCATCACCGTGAGGTTCAACGGAACCTCCGTCTCCAGCCGCCAAACCTGCCGCCGCCCCTGTCGCACGGCCTCGTCCCCGATCTCGAACAGGGCCCGCACCGCCGTCTCATGGGTGTAGCGGACGAGGTCGTGCACCGACCGGCAACCCCGCGCCCTGAACCCCGCCGACAAGGGGTTGGTCAGGCTCAGCGCCAGGAGGCGGTCGTGGAGCACGCCGGCCGACCCACCCGATGCCGCCTGCCGCAAGCGGGAGCGCACCCGCTGCGCCACCTCGGGCCAGAGCGAGCCCTCGTAGACTCTGCGGTGGGTGGCGTCGAGACTCAGCACCGCGCCCGAGGCGAAGGCGTCTCCGGCGGGCAGGCCGAACAGGGCGGGCAGGCCGAACTCCCGAATCAGCGTGGCGGCGTGTCCGCCCGGGCCGCCTCGCTCGGCAACCAATCCGGACAGTCGGGAGAGGACCTCCGCCAACTCCGGCGTCGCGTCCTCGACCCAGAGAATCGCTCCGTCGGGGACGCCGGAAAGCCCGTCACGGCCGCGGACGACGTGCGCCGGGCCGACGGCGCGGCCGGGGAACACGGTGGTGCCGCCCTCCAGCAGCGGCGGGCGCGATCCGGCGGAGTGGCGGGCGTGGAGGGCCCGGTCTTCGACGCGGAGCGTCCTCGACTGCACGATCCACAGGACTCGGTCCGGGGCGAGCACCCACTCAATGTCCTGGGGCCGGCCGAAGTGCCGTTCGAGGCGCAGGCCGGTCTGGGCCAGCTCCTGGAGATCCGCCGGCGACAGGCAATCGGGGCCGGTCGCACTGGCCGCCGCGCCCGCCGCTTCACCGGCTTCAGTCGGTCCAGAGGGGAAAAGAACCTCGCCGGGCCGGTCGCGGCTCAACAGGAGCGTCGCCCCCAGCACCCGCCCCTGGACCAGACCGTCTGCGAGCCCGGGGACCGCGGTTAGCAGCATCCGGCCGCCGGCCTCGTCAACGGGGTCGCGGGTGTATAGGACGCCCGCAGCCCGCGCCTCCACCATGGGGAGGAAGAGAACAGCCATGGGCGTGTCCACTTCGGTGAACCCGCACATCAGCCGGTACAGGATGGCCCGGTCGCTGAAGCGACTCTCGACGACTTGTCGCCAGGCGTGTTGCAGCCGATCGGTGGTCACGTTCAGGAAGCTGTCGAACTGCCCCGCGAAGCTGAACGGGCCGTCCTCTCCCACGGCGCTGGACCGCGCGGCCCACAGCGACGGCCACGGCATCGGGAACTGCATCACCCCGTCGGCAATGGCGTCCGCGACTTTGCGGGGGACCGGTCGGGAGCGGATCAGCCCCCGGATTTCGGCGGCTCGCTCGCGGAACACGTCGCGTCCGGCCGCAAGCGTCAGCTCTTCCCTGCACTTGCGGATCGATTGGTGCAGGTCGCCCTCCTCCAGGAAAAGCCGGTAGGCGGCTGTGGTGACGACAAAGCCCGCGGGCACGTGCGCCGGCATCACGAGGCGGAGTTCGCCCAGCGAGGCGGCCTTGCCACCCACCTCGCGGGCGCGTGCCCGGCTGGCGTCGTGGAGCGGAAGCACGAGGGGCCGGGCGGCCGGGGGGGGGAACCCGCCAAGGTACTTCCTTACTTCGCGCTCGATCTCCTCATGGGCGTCATACAGAGCGCGGTCGCGATCCCGGGTCAGCAGGTTGAGGTTCTCGGCGGCCAACAGCGAGCCCTCCAAGAGGCCGAGCACCGGCTCCCGGACGGGGCCCTGACCCGGGTCCAGGTGTCGCAGGTCCGCCTCCAGGTCGGCCATCAACTCAAGCAGTTCGCTGTTGTTCGCCAGTAGCCGCCGCAGCACGCGGTAGCGCTGCCCGACGGGGTCGGGCGGGGTCGTTGGCCCCTGGGCGCTGGAGGACGGGCGGTTCATGCCAAATCCTTGTGGGGCGGCGGAGCCGCGGCGGGCGCGAGCCGACGACGCTCCGTTGGTTGGGGAGGTGTATCCCAGCCAACCGGTGACGGCTGCGGGCGGACAGCGCGCCTTTCAGGTCAGCTCGCCGGCTCTGGTTGCTCCAGAGAACGGGCGGCACGCTCAACCATGGCGCGGAGGTCGTTTGGCTTGAACGGCTTGGCCAGGAAGTCGAACGCGCCCTTCACCAAGGCCTCGCGGGCCATCTCGATGGTGGCGTAGCCGGTGATGATGATCACCTTGGTCCGGTCGGACCGCTCCTTTACGCGCTCCAGCACTTGGATGCCGTTCACGTCCTCCATTCGGACGTCGGTCACCACAACGTCGAACTCCTTCTCGCCGAGGCGGCGGAGCGCCTGTGCGGGGTTCTCGAATACCTCCACCTCCAGCCCGCTTTTCTCCAGGGCGGGTTTCAGCCGCTTTCCGACGATCGGTTCGTCGTCGAGCACCATAATCTGCAGCGCCTTCTCCATCGGTTCCTCCCTATCGGAAGTCCTGCTTAGAGCCGCTCCAAACAGCGCGCGGACGCGCCGCGGAACGGCCCTCAGGTGTACTGCGCCATGAACCTCGGTACCTGCTCGGCCGGGCTGAATCCGTGCCAGCCGGTGGCGTCTACTGCGTGCAGTGCCGAGGCCAGATGAGCCACAATCTCGAGCCGTTCCTCCGTCTCGGCCTGGGGCAGTCCGCCGAGCCAGCCCGAGAGCGCTCCGGGGGTGTGCGTTACTGCGAAGTCGAGCCCGGTCAGCACCTCGCCGGCAAATCGCCCGCGAAGGCGCGGCGGCTCCGTCAGGTCGCCGCCCGGCGCAAACTGGCAGTAGAGATAGTTCGAGTCACGGCTGGCACCCACGAAGGAGTCGATCAGCTCGCACCCCGCCAGCCCTCGGAGCAGGACGGTGGCGTGCTCTTCAGTTACGACAGCCAGCACGGAATCAGGCAGCGGCGCGGCCGCAGTCGAGTCGCTCAGGTTGAGGCCGCGGAGCAACGCCCGCAAGGGGCGGCTTCTGAGCGCCACGTCCTCGGCGTCGGCTTCGTCCCGCGACAGCCCCTCTCCCAGGTCCAGTACCCGGGTCCCCGACGGCCCCGCACACGCGTTGGCCCATAGTTCGCGGCGCTCCCCAAGCTGGTCGATTAGCGCTTCCCCGGCAAGCTCCTGGGCCAGGTAGACCAGCTCCCGAACGGCGGTGCAGTCCTCGAGACGTGCCGGGCAGTCTCCCGAGGAGAGCGGGAACATGGCGCGGCGAACCTGTCGCAGGGCGACGTACTCCGGTTCTTCGCCCTGACCGAGGCGGTGAAGCCGGTAGTACTCCAGCAGCTCGTGGACGCGACCCTCGTACACCACGTTCTCGTCCGCATCCACCGTCACCACGGTGCCCGGCGTCAGACGCGCGGCAGCATCTCGCAGCCCCACCAGCGTGGGGAGGCGGAACTCCCTCACCAACCTGCCGGCGTCGCTGGCAAGGCGGCTCCCTTCGACCAAGATCGCGACCGCGTGACGGGCTGCCTCCAGCAGCCGCTCCTCTGGCGGCAGGGCGTCCACCACCAGCACCGAGCCCGGTGGGCAGGCGACCACCTCCGGAGCCGCCTCAGCCCGGAAGACGGGCCCGGCGGCCACTCCGCGACAGGCAACCTCGCCGCTCCCTCGATGGAGCACTCGCGTCCGTTCGAGAGCGGCGGCAAGCGTGTCCGGCGGCACGGCGGCAGTCTCCAGGGCGAGGGGTGCCGCGCCCGGCTCCGGGCGGGAGGCGACCACCAACCTGCGGACCTCCTTGCGCAGGCTCTCGACCACACCGTGCGCGGCCTCGTGTCGGCCGGCCGTCAGGACGTTCAGGTCGAAGACCACTGCCTCCGCCAGGTCAAAGACCGTCTCGACCAAGGTGGCCACGTAGCCCCGATCCAGGACGTAGTCGCCGGCCTGCTTGTCGGCGGCGTCGGTCTCCAAGTCCAGAAACCGCCCGTAGCGCCTCAGGAGTTGCCGGAAGCGGGTCGTCCGCAACCGCACCAGACGCAGCGCGGGTGAGCGCTCCCGGCCGATGAGGCGGCCAAGCCACCGCATGTTTTGCCTCCGCACCGGGGGGTCTCAGGGCGCTGCGGCCTCGATCAGCGTCGTCCGGACACGGCCTTTCTCCCGGTATGCGCGAATCACGTTGAAGAGAATCAGCCCCGCCCCCGAAAGACCGGCGACGAAGAGCATGAGTTTGCTCGCTTGGTTGAAGTAGACGTCCCAGCCCGGGTTCATGGCGATCAGCCCGAGCTGCCTCAGATAGATGGGCACCGCAACGGCCCGGCTGACTACGCAGAGGAGGATGATGGCGCCGGTTACGAGCCGGATCACCACCTCCTTCACGACCTTGGTGCCATAGGCGCCGATGTAGACGCCGAACAACGAACCCAGGTACATCAGCATCGTGAGACGGATATCGACGTACCCGAGCCAGGCGTAGTTGATGGCGCCGAACGCCCCCATGAACATGGCGAGATAGAGCTCGGTACCGGCGGCCACGGCTGTCGGCAGGCCGAAGACGTAGATCATGGCCGGCACGCCGATGAACCCGCCGACCCCGATGGTCCCAGCCAGATACCCCGTAGCCAGCCCCACCAGCATCAGGATCCAGAGCGAGATGCGCACATCCGCAACCGGGAAGTAGATGTAGGGCGGCAGGTGGAGGCGACTGAGGCAGGCTGCGATTCTCCGCGAGGGGCCGGTGTCGCCATTCTCCGGCCGCGTGCGGAGCGCGTCCCGCAACATCGACACGGCGACGAGACTGAGGATGCAGATGAAGACGAGGCTGATGTAGAGATCGGCGGCGGCGCCGCCACCCCCCTCGCCGTGACTGCCACCGCCGCCGCCCTTGAACAGGAAGCCGGTAATCCAGACCGCGATCTGGATGCCAACAAAGGAGGTGAAGACCAGGAAGCCGCCAAGCCGTCGATCGACATTGCCCAACTCGCCGTGCTTCTTGGAGCCCATCATCGCCTTCCCGAACTTGTGGGCGATGTTGCTGGCTACCGCCACGACTCCGGGCACGCCCAGGTTCATCATGCCCGGAGTCATGAAGAAGGCGCCGCCGCTCCCGATGAAGCCGCTGAGGATTCCGCCGACGAACCCCAGCAACACCACCTGGGCGGCCGTCCAGAAGTTGACATGAATGAAGTGGTAGATCAGGAATGATTCCACACGCCGGCTCCCTTTCTCATTCCATCCGGAGGAGCTTCAAGAACGTCCGGGCCACGGTTCCGTACAGGTGCGCCACGACCGGCACGAACAGGAACACCGACACCGAGGACAAAAGCCGCCCCTTCCAGTCGTGACCGGTCAAGAACTTCAGCACGGCCACTTGGTGCGTCATCACCAGCGCGTAGAGCACGCACGTCAAAGCCAGGAGGCCGACCAGCCGCAGGGCGTCGCTCTTGCCGAACAAGTACTGGGTTCTCAGTTCCTCGGCGAGCACCACCGGCGCCTTGACATGATCCGCCAAGAGCGCTCGCAGGTCTCGCGCCATCCGGGTCCGTGCCGCGTGCCCTTTCGAGAGGAACACGTCACCCACCACTACCATCGTGCAGGGGCTGCAGTGGTGCAGTGCTTCGAGCAGCCGCTCCGGCCCACCCCGCACGCTTCGGCCGCCCCCGGTCCTTCCCAACCGCGCCAGTGCGTCCACCGTCTGCTCGAGCCCCTCGTTGTCCGAGGCTGCCGACTCGTCCATGTCATCCTCGACGCCCCCGTTGCACTCATGGTCCGAGGCGACGACTTCCGCCTCGACGGGTCCCTCCGTGGTCTCGGCTTCTTCTTCTGGGGCGAAGCGAAGGAGGGCCACCGCGGCGTCCCACTTGGCGGCCACCTCGACCACCTCGCCGAACACTTGGGCGGCCGGGTCGAACGTCTCCTGAATCCACACGACGTTGGTGGAGGCCATCGTAGCCCGGAGGTCCCGCATACCCTCAAGTTCGCCCACAACCCGCGGGATCTGGCTCGCCAGGCGGGCATCCTCGGGCAGGTAGGTCACGGTCACCACGCCGTCGGTGCACGTCGTCTTGAAGCGGGCGCAGCTTGTCTGATCGTCTCTCGCCAGCAGGACGCGGGCACGGGACGCCAGCCCCAGATCCTGCAGGGCCTTCCGCGAGGCAGGGGTCATCTGGAAGTCGGGGAGCTGCGCCGTGGACGTGACGGCCGCAGCCGCGTTCACGGGCGACATCCGCTCCAGGTTCAGCACCAGGTCGTAATGCGCCACGTCTTCCCACAGCACGCCGTACATCGCCCGCGCCCACCGGCGCCGATCTTCATCCACGTCCTCCACGTACCGGCGCGCCTTGTCGCGGCTAACGCCGAGCTGGTGCACGGCGGCGCGGATGCGGTACTCGCGATCTGCGACAACGCGGACCCGCAGCACGTTCCCAACCCCCGGCAGCACCAAGTGACCTTGCCGGCCGTGGTACACAACGTCGCCTTCGAGCGCGCGCCGGCACAGGAAGTCTGTTGTAAAGGCAAGGTAATGTTCGCGTTCCAGGGAAAGCCGACTGGTGAACTCCCCCGGTTTCAGCATCGCCGCCTCGAGCCGGCCCACCTGGATGCCCTCGTTGGTCGCCGCCTCCGTCAGTTCCTCGCGACACAGACACCGGTAGCCGAGGTTCTCGCATAGCCGTGCGGCCAGCTCTTTGCCGCCTGCCAGTGTCCCTCTCGAGACGCAGATTAGCTGCATTTTGGTCCCCCAACGTAAGCGGCGGACGGTCTTAGTCAGTGCTGCGCTTCTGCCACATTCGCCTTGAAGCGACCAGCGCCGGGTCTGGCAATGACTGGAGAAGCGGCCACGCGGGCTTGCATTGTACTTTACGTGCCCTTTACAGTCAATGTGCCGGCCCTCAGCGCGATCGGGGGGGGGTATTCCGACCTCCAGCCAGGGCCGTGGGACCCGCCGGTCCTGCGAACGGAGCCGCAGACCGTTCCCCTCAGCAGGGCGTTCCCCTCCCCCACACTGGCGGGCGTTAGCCCTGGATTCCGAAGCCCTTGCTCTTCCTGCCCTCCATGTTTCTGGCCCAAGGGAGACCTTTGACAGGAACGTGGCGGGCAGGAAGAGGAAGGGGGACCGTCAGTGCGGCGAGGGCGTGCTGCCGACTCCAGAGGGCCGGTGGCCCCGTCGTCTCAGCGTGGGCGCGAGGCGGGCGGCAGCGGGCTCTCGGGGCTGGGTCGACGGCGCCCAGTCGCCCTCGACCTGCTGCCTCCCTTGGCTGCAGGCGATGCCAGCTCCGCGACAGGTGGCTGCTCGACTGCGGGCGAAGCGGCAGCTCCGGCGCTGGGGCGGGGCGCCTCTGCCGGGAGGGCGGGTTCCGGCGCTTCCTGCTCCGAGGGTTCCGCGCGCGGCGGAGGCGGCGCGTCGAGCGGGTTGGGCGGGTTCGCCTCGATGGCCCGGTGGTCGTCCGTGGTCAGGTCGCCCAGAACGCGGATCGAGTACGGCTGCACGGGTTGCGTTCGGTTCTTCACGTAGAGCGGCTTCAACTTCTCGGCCGGAATCTCGCCGTGCACACGTTGGTAGACGCTGTCGCTGATGAGCACTTCGCCGGCTCGGGAGTTGGACTCGAGGCGGGAGGCGACATTGACCGGGTCGCCGACGACCGTGTAGTCCATCCGCTTCTCGGCGCCGATGCTTCCCGAGATCACGTTGCCCAGGTTGACGCCCACCCGCACATTGAGCGCGCCCATCCCCGCTTCGCGCCACTCCGCCTCCAGGTCGGCCACCGCGCGCTGCATCGCAACGGCGCACCGGACGGCGCGGAGCGGGTGGTCGTCCGCCCCCTCCGCTGCGAGGAAAATGGCCATCGTGCCGTCTCCCATGTACTTGTCCAGCACCCCGTCGTTTTCCTCGATGACCTCGTGGGTGACCGAGTGATACCGGTTCAGCATGCGGACGAGTGTGGTCGGCTCGGAGGACTCCGAGATGCGGGTGAACCCCTCGATGTCGGCGAACAGAATGGTGCACTCCACGGTCCGCGTGGTGGCGGCAAGCGCCTGTTCGCGGTTGCGCTCGATGTCTTCAACCACGGACTTGGGCACGTACTTGCCCAACTTGTCCCGCTGCAGTTGCAGCCAGCGCACCCGTTCCATGGAGCCGCGCAGCTCTTCCGCCTGGCGCTTTGTCTCCTCGTACAGGCGGGCGTTCTCGATGGCGATGGCGGCGTGGTGGGAGAACGACACCAGCGTGTCGAGGTCCTTCTCCAGGAAGAGCGGCTTCTCCGCACCCTGGGCGACCTGCAGGACGCCGCGAACCTCGGCCTGGATCTTCAGCGGCACACACAACACGGACTTGGTGCGAAACCCGCCCCCTCTTTCTGAGTCGGAGTCGAAACGCGGATCATTGTAGGCGTCGTCGATCCGGAGCGGCTCCCCGGTCTTTGCCACCCAACCGGCGATCCCCTCACCGATCCTGACGCGCGAGCCTTCTTCGGCCTGACCGGGGAAGTAGAGCTGCTGCGCGGCCTCGTCAATAAGCAGGAGCGAGCACGTGTCGGCCTCCATCACCTCCCTGCCGGCGTCCATGATCAGGCGCAGCAGCGGCTCGACATCCATCACCGAACTGATGGCCGAAGCCACTCGGTTCAAGGCGCGGGTCTCGGTCAGGCGGGCGCGGATCTCCTCCGTCGCCTCGGCGACCTTCTCTTGCAGATCCTCGTTGAAGCGCGACAGCCGATGGACCAGCCGGGTGTTCTCCTGGTTGAGGGTCTCCAGTTCCTCATTGCGTGTCCGCAGTTCCTCGGTGAGCAATCGGTTCTGGACCGCCAGGCGGTACTTCTCGCGCGCCTTCTGCACGGCAAGCACGGCGGTGGTCTGCGCGTCCTGGTCCTTGAAAATGTAGTCGGAAGCGCCCCGCTTCATCGCCTCGATGACCACCTCCAACTGGTCGTTGCCCGAGACCACGATCACCGGCAGGTCGGCGTTCACCTTCCGGACCTCGCCGATGAGCGTCAGCCCGTCCATCTCCGGCATGTCCATGTCCGACACAACGGCCTCAAACGGCTGCGCCGACACGCGCTGCAGTCCTTCGAGCCCATTGGACGCGGACGTGACGGCATAGCCTTCCGACTCCAGCGCCTTGGACAACATCCGCCGGACCAACGCGTTGTCATCCACGACGAGGACGTTGGGTTGTTCGGGCATAGTTCTTTCCTTCGAAGGTGCGTTCGTAGTTCCGCCTTTAGGCAGGCCGTTCGGGGCCTGGTCGCGGGGCGAAGGACCCGCCGGAAGGCGGAACTACGAGCCGGCATACCGGAGCTGGGTCAATCTCGCGGCGAGGGCACTTAGCGGCAGCACGTGCTTTGCAGCGCCCAGCTCGATGGCTCTGCGCGGCATGCCGAACACAGTGGAGCTTGCTTCATCTTGCACGATGGTCGTACCGCCGGCTTTCGAGATCGCCAACAACCCCTCGGCGCCGTCGTCGCCCATGCCGGTGAGCAGCACGCCCACCGCGGCAGCGCCGTAATGTTCGGCGACGGAATGGAAGGTCACGTGGACGGCCGGGCGCAGCCCACCGAAGGGCGGTTTCCGAGTCGACGCCAGGCACCCGGACGGCTGCACTTCCAGGTGGGTGTTCTCCTGGGGGAAGTAGACGGTGCCCGGGACGGGCTGTTCGCCCGGACGGACAACCTTAATGGTAAGCGGGCTGTGGTCGTCCAGCCAGCGCACGAGCCCCGACAGGAAGCCGAGGCTGATGTGCTGCACGCAGAGAATCGGCACCGGGAACGCGGCGGGGAGCGCGCCCAACACCTCCTGGAGCGCCTGCGGGCCGCCGGTGGACGCGCCGATGGCGACTACGCGCGCGGACGTACCAACGGCCCCGTTCATTTGCGCCCGTTGCTCCCGTGCGGCGGTGACGGCGAGCTGTAGCCGCTGGGTCGCGTTGCCCGTGCTCGCCGAGTCGAGGCGGCGGCGGAAGACGCGCACGCCGGAGAGAAGACGCACCTTGCGGATCAGCTCTTCCCGCGCGGGGGCACTGAGCGAGTTGAGGCCGCCTTCGGGCTTGGGGAACACGTCTACCGCTCCGGCTTCGAGCAGCTTGAAGACCGTGTCCTTGTCTTCGTCGCGCACAGAGGTGCTGATGCAGAGGATCGGCGTGGGCTGCTGATCCATGACCTGCCGGGTGAACTCGAGCCCATCCATGACGGGCATGTGGTAGTCGGCGCAGAGCACGTCGGGCTTCAGCTCGAGAACCCGCGCCAACCCCTCCTTGCCATCGCGCGCTGTGCCGATCACCTCAATGTCCGGTGCCTCCCGGAGAATGCGCGACAGCACGGTCAGGGCGACGGGTGAGTCGTCGACGATCAGCACTTTGAGGCACCGGGACGTCATCTAGATGAGCCTCCGCAAGGTGTCGAGGAACGCGGTCTGGTCAAAGGCGGGTTTGGTGATGTAGGCGTTCGCGCCTGCCTCGGCGCCTCGTTGCCGGTCCTCGTCGGCCGCCAGGGAGGTGACCAGAATGATCGGCAGCTCCTCATATCGGCTGTCGCTCCGTATCTTCTCCGTGAGTTCCAGCCCGGTCAGGTTGGGCATCTGAACATCGGACACCAAGGCATCGAAGTCGCGGTCGCCCAGCTTCGCGTAGGCGTCCAAGCCATCGACGGCGGCAACAACCTCGTAGCCCGCCCCTTCCAGGATCCGGGTCATCTGGACCCGCGTCGTCAGCGAGTCTTCGGCAAGGAGGACGACGCGCCGGCGCTGGGCGACCTCCGCCGGTGCGGGAAGCCGGCGGCGGCCGAAGGTAGCCTTCCGGACGGACCGCATCAGGTCGTGCGGGTTGAGGACAATGCACACCTGACCTGTTTCGAGGATGGTCGAGCCCGCCACGTTGCGAACGCGCCGCAAGATCGGGCTGTGGGGTTTCAGCACGACCTCCTGTTCGTCCACCAGTTCCTCGACGATCAACGCCAACCGCTCGCCGGTGATTGAGAGGACAACGCAGGGCAGCCGTTGCGCCTCGGCAGGTGTCTGCCCGGTGCGCGGCGGCAGTTCCAGCAGGTCGGCCAACCAGGCGAGAGAGACGGGCTCGCCGTTGAGGTCTACCGTGTCGCGTCCCTCCAGGCAGAAGATCTCCTCGCGCGACACGAAGACAGTCGTCTGCACACTCTCGACAGGCAACGCATACACGCGACCGGCCGCCAGGAGAATCAGGACCTGGGTAGTAGCCAACGTGAGCGGGAGCCGGACCTGGAAGGTCGTGCCGCGGCCGGGCGTCGAGTGGATGTGCAGGCTGCCCTTGAGCTGCTCGATGTTCGCGTGGACGACGTCCATGCCGACCCCGCGGCCGGAGACGTCGGTGATGAGCTCGCTGGTGGACAAGCCGGAGCGGGTGATCAGGCCGTAGACCTGCTGGTCGGACATCGCCGCCAACTCGGCCTCGGTGGCGACCCCCGTGCGCTGGGCGGTCCGCCGGATCTTCTCGGCGTTCAGGCCGCGGCCGTCGTCTTGAACCTCCACGACGATGTTGGTGGGCGTCTGGTAGGCGCGCAGCCAGATCGTCGCCTCCCGCGGCTTGCCGGCCTTCGCGCGGTCTTCGGGCGACCCGACGCCATGGTCGGCGGCGTTGCGCACCATGTGCATGAGCGGGTCTTTGAGCCCTTCGAGGAGGAGCTTGTCGGCGGTTGTGTCGCCCCCCTCGACGACGAGCCTGATCTCCTTCCCCTGCTGTCGAGAGAGGTCGCGCACGGTTCGGGGGAAGAGGTTGAACACCGTCGACAGCGGCAGCATCCGCACGGTGCGGATGCCTTCCCCCAGCCGGTTGGTCACCAACTCCAGCCGGGCCGAATCTTCCTTCGAGTCTCGCCCCAACTGCGCCAGCAGGGCAGCCAGTTGCTCCAGCCGGCGCCGGTCACGGTCGAGGGAATCCCCGGTCGCCCGCGCCCGCTGGCTGCTGCCTTCGAGCCGCCGCGCCAGCAACTCCCGCTGCCACTCCTCGACCAGTTCGGTGAGCGCTTCAACATCGGAGAGCCGGTGCGCAACGCGGAGGTTGGTCACCACCAGTTCGCCGGACTGCGTCATCAGCGCGTCCAGTTTGGTGGGGTCGACGCGAATGGTCTCGATCCGGTAGTGGCCGGCGTCGCGGTCGGCAGCGGCCGGCTCCGCCGAGGCAGCCGCCGTGGCCGGAACCGGGGCCGGCACGCGCTCCGGCAGAGAGGGGCGGGGTTCCTGGCGAGCGGGCGCGACGGGGGCTGGGCGCGCTGCTTCGGGAGCAGCGGAGGGCGCCGGGCTGGAAACAGGTTCCTCAGACGGCTGCTCGGGTGGAGGTTTGGGCCGCTCGCCGGGCAGCTCGGCCGTCGGGGCCGGCTCGGCCGTCGCCGGCGCCTCGCCTTCGTCGCCGAACAGCGCCAGCACGTCCTCCAGGCTAACCGACGCGGCGGTGCCTGTCACCGCCTCTTCCACGTACTGCCGCATCGCAATCAGCGCCTGGTACAGGCAATCGATGGTGGCGGGTGTCAGGGCAGCGGTGCCGTTTCGCGCCTCCCCGAGTCGATCCTCGAACCGGTGGGCAAGGGCCTCCACCGGGCGGACGCTCAGCATCCTGGCCGATCCCTTCAGGCTGTGCGCTGCCCGGAACACCTCCTGAAGGGTCTCGTTGTCGGCCGGCTCGGACTCCAGCTTGAGCAGCCCGTCGTCCAGTAGCTGCAGGTGCTCCTCGCTCTCCTCGCGGAACAGGTTGCGGAGTTCCGGGTCGTCGATGAAGGTGACTGCTTCGATCTCGCTGGGCGGTGCCTGCTCCGGGGCGGGCGCGGGCGTGGGAGGGGGTGGGGGCGTTGCGGGGACCGGGATGGGGTCAGGAGGCGGGGCGTGTTCGGCGGGCGCGGGGGGGCGACGGCTCTCGCCCGGAGCGACCTCGCCGTCCAGCACCGCCAGGACCTGACGCGGGTCGACGCCCGAGGGGACGCCGGTAGTGGCTTCCTTCACCAGCAGGCGGATGGAGTCCAGCGCGGCGTACAACCGGTCGAACTCGTCTGCCGACAGCGCCTCGGCGCCGCTCTTCGCCGCCCCGAGCCGGTCTTCGAACCGATGCGCCAGGACCTCCACCGACTGGACTTCGAGCATCCTGGCCGAGCCCTTGAGGCTGTGGGCGGCGCGGAACACCTCCGCCAGCGTCTCCGGGTCGCCGGGGCTGGTCTCCAAGTGCAGCAAGCCGTCGTCGAGGGTCTGGAGATGCTCCTCGCTCTCCGCCTTGAAGAGGTCTCGTAGCTCCAAGTCCTCGATCATGCCCGTCGTCAGGACGGGCTCGTCGTCGGGCTGCGCTGCCTTGGTTTGGGCCGCCTCATTCCGAACCGCGACCGTAAGGGAGCGGCCGTCGTCGGGGCCCGCTCCCTCACGGTCGCGGTTCGGAGGGTCTGCGGAATCAGCTTCGTGCGCTGGCGTCGGCTCTGGCGCCGCGCCGTCCAACAGCGCTACCACTTGCGCCGGCTCGATCCCGGCCGGCGTGCCGGTTGCGGCTTCGGCGACCAGGAGGCTGAGGGCGTCCAGCCCGCGGTAGAGCCGGTCGAACTCCTCGGCGGCCAACGTCGCTGTTCCGTGTCTGGCCGCGTCCAGCAGGTCCTCGACTCGGTGCGCGACCGTCTCGACGGTGCTGACGCCCAGCATTCTGGCCGAGCCTTTGAGGTTGTGGGCGAGGCGGAACGCTTCGTCAAGCGTCGCCCGGTGGCCCGGCTCGGCCTCCAGGCGCAGGAGGCTGTCGGTCAGCGTCTGCAGATACTCTTCACCTTCGGCTTTGAAGAGTTCTCTGAGTTCTTGGTCCTGGATCACAGGGGTCTCCCGGACGCTTCGCTCGCGGGATCGGGGTGGGGAAGATCAGAGACGAGTCTTGAGCAGCTCGGCGGTTTCGTTGAGGCGCTCGATGCCCTGCTGCGCCTGCGAGATGCCGGAGGCGTTCTCTTTGGCGGACGCGTTCAGCGTGTTCATGGCTTCCAGAACCTGGCCGACAGCCTCGACCTGCTGGCGAACGTTGAGGCTGATCTGCTGCACATTGTCGTACGCGTCCTGGGTGGCGGCGCTGAGCCGGTCGAAGGTGCCGTGGGTCGACTGGGCGAGGGCCAGGCTGGCGTCGACGGTCTTCGTTCCCTGCTCCGTCACCATGACGGTGCTGTTAGCTGCCTTCTGAAGCCCGCCGACCAGCCCGCCGATGCGCTCGGCCGACTTGTTGCTCTGCTCCGCCAGCTTGCGGATCTCGGCTGCCACCACCGCGAACCCCTTGCCTTCCTGCCCCGCGCGGGCCGCCTCGACCGCCGCGTTCAGCGCCAGCATGTTGGTCTGACTGGCCAGGTCGCTGACGGCCTTCGTGATGTCGCCGATCTGGCTGATCTGCTCGCTGAGCCCCAGAATCTGCTGGGCAATCGCGTCCACGTTGGCCCGCAGCGCAGACAGACCGCCGATGATCTCGTCCACGGCGCTGACGCCTTCGGTGGCGAAGGTGAGCACCTGCTGGCTCTGCGTTGCCGCAGTATCCGCCTGCTCGGCAGAGGTGCGCGCCGAGGCCAACAGCTCTTCCATCGTGCTGGTGGTCTCGTTGGTGGCAGAAGCCTGGTCGGCTGCCAGGCGCTCCTGGAGCTCCACCGTTGCGCTCATCTGCGTCGCGGAGGACGAGAGGGAGCCGAGCGATTCATCGAGGGTGGTTCGCATGGCCCGGTTGACCACCACGAGGTAGACGACCATGCCGAAGTTGAACGCCACCAACAGCCCCGCCAGGAACTTCTGTCCCGAGCCGGCTCCGGTGGCGCCGGAAGCCTCCATCAGAATGAGGAGCGCGAGCACGAGGCTCATCCCGGCGACCAGCACGATCATGCCGAGCTTCTTTCTCACCGTGGCGTTGGACATGTCAACTTCTCCCTCCGGCCGGCCCGTTGTGGCGGGCCGGCTCAGACTTCCTCATCGACGATCAGATCCTCACGACCGAGCAACGCCCGCAAGTCGAGTATGCCCAACGTCCTGTCGCCCCGGCGAGCGGTGCCGGTGAGGTACTCATCCCCGGCAGCCTTGAGCGCCGTGGGGACGGCGGTGATTTCGCCGGGGCGGAGGTACGCGACGTCGAACACCTCGTCCACCAACACCCCGACAGACAGGTCGTCGACCTCGACGACGACTGCGCACTCGCACGCCGGCACTCCCTCCGTCGGCACACTCAGCACCCCGCGGATGTCGATGAGTGTAAGAACCTCGCCGCGAAGATTGAGGTTGCCGACGATGTGCGCCGGGCAGCAGGGCACCGGGGTGATTTCGCCCACGCGGGTGAACTCGCGGATCAACTCCAAGTCCAGCCCGTAGTACTCGCCGCCCAACGACACCACGGCCACCGGCAGCAGGCCGACAATGTCGAAGCTCTCCGTCGTTTGCCGGAGCTGTTGCGCGCGACTGCGGAAGATCTCGCGCTCTTCCGGCGAGGCGCCCGGCGAGAACCCGTGCCGCACCGGCGCAACCGCGATCTCGCCCTCCGCCGGCAGCGCCGGGGTGCGGCCGACGGCCTTGACCAAGGCGTCCAGGTCCAGCAGGGCGACGATGTCCTCGTCGACCGTGGCCACGCCGCGGATGAACCGGGCCTCCGCGGCTCCGCCTCCCCCGTTGTATGCCGGCGCCGCCTCGATGCTCCCCGCGGGAAGCACGCGAACCTCGCGGACCTCCTCGACCAGGATCCCCGTGACTGCCTCGTCGCCCTCCAGCAGGACCACACTGTCGGACAGCCGGTAGGGCCGCCCCGGCAGACCAAGCCGCAGCGCCAAGTCGGTCACCGGCACCACGCGCCCGCGCACGTTGACAAGTCCGGCCATGTCCGGCGGCGCCCCGGCCATGGGCGTCAGTTCCGGCAGCCAGACCGTCTCCAGCACCGACGCCGCCGGCACGCCATACAGCGTCCCCCGCAGGCTGAACAGCAGGTACGGCGCCTGTTCGGTTGTGGGAAGAGCGTGCATCTACACGGTTACCTGCGGCGCCTTGTGATGAATCTGTGGTGGGGACGGGAGGGGCGTGTCACGTGTCAGGTGTCACGTGACAAGTACCAGGTGTCACGGCTCACTTGGCGGGTCTACCCCTGGTTGCCGGGTGACGGGGTGCTCAACCTGCTCGAAGCGTAGGCAGCGAGTTCGGCGGCGGTTGAGCCACGGCAGCCCTCGGGTTCGGCGTCTGCGGGCAGGTTCCGGAGGAGGTCGAGGGCTGCCGCCCACATACTTCGCGCTCGCCCCTCGTTTCCCTCGCGCGCGTGAAGATCGCCCAACTCAAGGTAGGCGGGGAGGTGCTTCGCCTCCAGGTACAGCACGGTCTTCAGCAGCGCCTTGGCGGCGTCCGCGTCGCCGCGTTCCTGGGCGAGCTGTGCCAACAGATAGTGCGGCCTGGCCGCTAGCGGGGCCGCCGTCACAGCACGTCGGCAGTGGGCCTCGGCCTGGTCGCGTTGCGCCATGTTCCCGTAGGCTTCGGCCGCCAGGCACAGCACCTGCGAGTCCTCGCCGCCCTGCTCCAGGAGCCGCTCGGCCGCCGCCGCAGCGGCGCGGCTGTCGCCTGCCGCCAGCAACGCGCGCAGTTCCGTTAGCGCCTCAGCCCGATCCGCCTGCGGCGGGTCACCGGTCGGCGCGCCGGGGGCGTCACTTGCAGGGCGACTGCGGGGCGGAGTGCTTGGCGGCTGGCTGGTGGGGACGCTTGCGCTCCCGCCGGCCTCGTTCGCCGCGCCGAGGAGCAGCCGCGCTCCGGGCCGGCGCGCGCGTTGGTACACCACCGAGTTCGCGAAGGCGCGCGGCTCGAACCGACCCAAGTCCTGGCCGAGCAACTCGCCGTGCCCGACCACCAGGTAGCCGTCGTCCGTGAGCGCAGCCTCCAGCCGGCGGAGCACCTTGGAGATGACCTCGCGGCTGAAGTAGATGAAGACATTGCGGCAGACGATCAGGTCCATGTTGGCCAGCCCGAAGACGCCGGCCCGCGAGTCGTCCAGCAGGTTCGCCGGCCGGAACGAGACCATGGACCGGATCTCGTCTTGCAGCACCCACGCGCCGTTCTGCTGAGTGAAGTAGCGCTCCCGCAAGCTTGGCGGCGCCTTCCGCAGCGACCATTCCCGGTACTGAGCCTGCCGCGCCTGGGCCAGGGCGCGCTCGTTGAGGTCGGTCCCGAGGATCGTCAGCCCCCACTGTTTGTAGGCCGGCAGCAACTCGCGGAGGAGAATCGCCAGGGAGTACGGCTCCTCGCCCGTCGAGCACCCGGCACTCCACAGCCGCAGTACTTGCGTCTTCCGGCGGCGGCCGATCAGCTCCGGCAGCAGGTGGGTGCGCAAGATGTACATCTGCCCGCCGTCCCGGAAGAAGAAGCTCTCCCCAGTGGTCAGCAGCACCACCAACTCCTGCCACTCGGCCTTGCTCTCAGGCAGGTCCGCCTCCAGCAGGCAGGTGTAGGACGCGAGGTCCCGGACGGACTGCTGCCGCGCCCGGTCCTGAAGCAGCCGCCGCAACGACGCGTCGTCATGCTCCCGCGTCCGCAACCCGGTCCGCGCCAAGATCAGTTTCCGCAACTGCCCCACTAACGGATCACTCACAGGGGAAGACCTCGATTGACCGGATGGTGTGCACAGGAGTGTCGAGTGTAGCAGACGGGGGAGGGAACCGTCAACTGCGGCGGCGATGGCGGGCGCTGCGCCGTTGCCGGTCGTCGCCCGGCCCTCCCGCGCCCTTGCTTCGGCAGACCCCTCGTGGTAAACTAACAGGTTGCTGTTCAGCGGAGAGGTGGCCGAGCGGTTGAAGGCGACGGTTTGCTAAATCGTTGTAGGGTGTTAAGCTCTACCGCGGGTTCGAATCCCGCCCTCTCCGCCATTTGCAGCGCCCTTGCGTACCCGTAGCTCAGTTGGATTAGAGCGGTTGACTACGGATCAACAGGTCGGGGGTTCGAGTCCCTCCGGGTACGCCAGTTTCCTCCGGGTCGTCCTTTTGGTGCGCTCGTAGCTCAGCTGGATAGAGCGTTGGCCTCCGGAGCCAAAGGTCGCGCGTTCGAATCGCGCCGAGCGTACCACTTCCCTCCCCTCCGCCGCACGGCGCCCCCATAGCTCAACGGATAGAGCAAGGCCCTCCTAAGGCCGAGATCGAGGTTCGATTCCCCGTGGGGGTACCACCCTTCCCGCTTGTCGTCTCGGCACCATCCGGCGGCAGTCGTCCCTCGCCTTCTCGCCCCTTCCACCCTCCCGGACTCAGTCGGCCAGGTCGCCGAGCGCCGCAACGCGATGCGCACGTTTGACATCCTCCCCGGATCCATTGATAATGCGTGCCGTTCCGGGCAGTTCTTCCCTGGGACCGCGCCGCCTCCGGACAGGGCGCGCAGGAGGCAGTGCACCGAGGCGCTGGGGCGGGAATGTGTTTGGAGGGTGACAGACATGCGGGATGCGGCTGGCTTGCCCTACACTCCATTGACTCCCTACTTGCCCGAGAAAGAGGGCGAGGAGTTCACTACCTACGTGATCTCCGACTTGCACTTGGGCTGGCGGGTGGACTGGCCCGAAGGGGAGGGGTCTGACAACCCGTTCGGCGGGGAGCCTGTTGCGAACGAGGCCGAACTGGCTGAGTTCCTGAGTTCCCTTGTTGGTGAAGCCGGCGACCCCGACACGCCGCGGGTACGGCTGATCGTCAATGGCGACATCCCCGACCTGGAGCGCTGCGACCCGGCGGGGTGCCTCGCGTATGCGTCGGAGTGGGCCGACGAGCATCTCAAACCGTTGAAGGACGCCGGCGCGGACCTCTGGTGGGTGGTTGGCAACCACGACTACACGCTCTGGGTGCTGGCCGAGGAGGACCCCTGCGGCAACGCCCGAAGGGCCCTGGAGGGCAGGCTCCACGTGCAGATGGCCTACCCGCGCTTAGGCTTCGAGTCCAACGGCAAGCGCTTCTGCGTGACCCATGGCGATGTCGTGGACATGGGCATGGCATTCCACAAAGTCGGCACTCCTCCGGGGCGTGGCGAGCTCCGCAAGTCGCGCCCCCCAGCCGGAAGTGCAGTCTCCGGGCCGACGCCGCCCGAACAACCACCCGACGAGCGGGAATGGCGCCACGTCTCGCGCTGGTCGCGTTGGCTCGCCGGCGGGATCTTCCGCGGGGCGCGGTGGTACCACTTGCTGGACTTCAACCGCTGGATCCTTACCGTGGAGCCGAGCGGGACGGTCCAGGAGGTCGAGGCGTTCTACAAGCAGCCCCCGTGGGTGATGGTGAAGCTGTTCGCCGAGTTCCTGACCTCCGGGTTCGGGCGCAACCTCCTGGGCGGCCGCGGGCGCCGAGCGTTTGCGCGCTTGTCGTACATGATCGTGCTGGTGTCGTGGCTCGTGCGGCAGGTCAACCGGCTGCTGCAAGGAACGACGGAGGCACGCAAGAAGACGTGGCCGCTGGCCCTGTGGGGGTTCTGCGGTCTGTTGGCAGTCGTCAGCCCGCCGACGCTCGTATCGTGGCTGGGGGCGCGCGTCGACCCGGCGGCGGGCGCCCCGGGCGCCGCCGCCTGGGGCTTTACGCCCCTCGCACTGTTGTGCTCGTTCGGCTGCCTGGTCCTGGGCATGCTGTGGCGGCCGAACTGGCCGCGGCCGGGCATTCCCTGGGGGCTGGCGTGGCTCCTGCTGCTCTGTGGGGTGGTGGTCGCCGCGGCGCACGGCTGGCGGCTGTACGTCGCTCGGCCGGCGGCGTGGCCGCTGCTGGTCCTGCTTGTGTGGTATCTGTTGGTGGTCAGGCTGCTCTATGCCATGGCCGGCATCTTCAAGTCCGAGGACTTCCTCGCCATCGTGCGGCTGCGCGCCATCGAGCAGAAGTGGCACAACCTGCTCTTCGCCCTGAAACACGGCTGGTTGGGGGACTTCGACCCCGCCAGCTTCGACCACTACGCCATCGGGCACTTCCACTACCCCGAGCAGGATGAACTTCTGACCGATGAAGGCGGCTGGGTGGGCACGCACGAGTTCGTCTTTGCGGGCGGCGAGAGCAGCATGAAGGTGCTCCCGCTTGCGTCGTACCTCGCGGTCAAGGGTGGCGAGCCGAGTCTTCACAACCACGTCCTCAACGGCGCCCCGCTGCACTTCCGGCGAGACAGCGGCTCCTGCTACACGAGATACGGCGGCTACTGGGAATGAGCGCCGCGACGGCCGACGTGTCACGAAGTGCCCTGGTCAACGGTCCAGCGGTCCACCCAGAGCGACTCGCCGAAGCCCTCGGGCTCCTCCCTGTGGGGCTGCACGTCGTCACCGCCTTCGCCGAGGGCAAACCTGCCGGTCTGCTCTGCGGCTGGGTCACTCAGGCGTCGTGGACCCCCCCGCTGATCGCCATCGCCGTCGGTCGCGGAAAACACACCCATCAGGCGATCTCCGACAGCGGCGCCTACGCGGTCAACCTGCTCCGCGAGGAGCAGACGGACATCGCGCGCGTGTTCGGCGCCAAGTCCGGGCGGGACGCGAACAAGTTCGCCGGTCTCGACTGGCGACAGGGCAGGACCGGCTCGCCGCTGTTAGAGGGCACGGCCGGGTACCTGGATTGCCGGGTGACTCAGCGGCATGAAATCGGCGACCACTCGCTCTTCGTCGGCGAGATCGTGCAAGCCGCCAGCTTCGCTCAGCAGTGCCTCGTCTATCAGCGCGAAGTGCACCAGAGCTTGTTCGTCGAGTAGCCGCCGGCAGCTACTTGGCCGGCGGGGAGTGCCTCCCTCTCTCACCGGCAACCGACCGGTCAAAGGCGCGGCGGGGGAACCTCCGACCGCCTCAATGCATCGGTATACAGGACAATTGCCCGACGCCTTCCGCGGAGCCGCTTGGAGGGCGTGGCGGTTCGGGTAGTCTTTTGAGACCGATCCAGTCAACGAGAGGTGGTACCCAGCGGGATGGAAACGGCACTCGTCTTCACAGCCGGCAGAGCAGACGTAGTTGCCGACGAGGGCTCGCTGCGCGCACACAAGGCCGCGGCTGAGACTGCGCAGCACGCTGCGGAAACGCGCTTCGACGAAGTGGTCCAAGCACACTACCAGAAGGTCTACAACCTGGTCTACCGCTACCTGGGCGATGCCGAGGAAGCATGCGACGTGACGCAGGACGTGTTCCTCCGGGCCCACCAGTCTTTCCAGCACTTCCGCGGCGACGCCGCGATCTACACCTGGCTTTACCGCATCGCCCTCAACCTGTGCCACAACCGCCTCAAGCAACTCCACCGGCGGTACCGCGCGGAGAAGCACTCACTGGACGCTCCGCTGGAGGTCGATGGCGAGCAGTTGCAGCGCGAATGGGCCGACTGGACGCGCACTCCGGAGACACTGGCAGAGCGATCTGAGCTGACTCGGATTCTGCGCCAGGCCATCAACAGCTTGCCCGCTGAACACCGGGCGGCGGTGATCCTGCGAGATATCGAGGGGCTGTCCTACGCCGAGGTCGCGGACGCGACAGGCTGCTCTTTGGAGGCGATCAAGTCGCGGCTCTTCCGCGCGCGCTCCCAGTTGCAGTCGGTGCTGGAGCCCTACCTGACAGACACTGTCGCGTAGGCCGGCGGGCAACAACGGTGCGGGTGATTGGACCGGTGCAGCTCACGACCATTCGCACTCACTGGGGTTGGCTCGGTCTGGCGGGCACAGGCGTTTCGGTGCACCGCGTGCTACTCCCCCAACCCAGCCAGGAGGCAGTCGCGCGGCTGCTTGGCGGCGCGCTCCTCGGCCTCGGAGAGCTGGCGCCCTTCCTTCGGTCCGTCGCCGACAAGCTCGAACGCTACGCTGCCGGGGAGCGGGTCGCGTTCGAGGAGCCGGTCGAGTTGGCGGAACTGGGGGACTTCCACCGGCGCGTCCTGGAGGCGTGCCGCGAAATCCCCTACGGCTCGACGTGCTCCTACGGTGAGCTGGCAGCGCGCGCAGGCCGGCCGGGTGCGGCTCGAGCTGTGGGCGCGGCCATGGCACGCAACCCGGCGCCGATCATTGTGCCGTGCCATCGAGTCATCCGTAGCGATGGTTCCCTGGGCGGCTTCGGCGGGGGTCTCGACCTGAAACGGCGTGTGCTACAATTGGAAAGCCTCTAAGTTGCACCACGGAGAAACCCTTCGGGTTTCTCCGTGGTTTCCTCCCCAAGCCCACAGGTGAACCCAAATGGCTGCACCCCACTTCCTCATCGTGACCGGACTGTCCGGGGCCGGGAAGACCCAGGCAAACCACTTCCTGGAAGACTTCGGCTACTTCTGCGTGGACAACCTGCCGCCGGCGTTGATCCCGACCTTCGCCCAGCTCTGCGCCTCGGCGACGAGCCCCGTGCAACGGGCGGCGCTGGGCATCGACATCCGCGGCGGCGAGTTCTTCGACGATCTGTCCAAGGCGTTGGACGAACTCAAGGGCATGGGGTACTCCCACCGCATTCTGTTCCTGGATGCGGAGGACGAGACGCTGGTCAACCGCTACAAGGAGACCCGGCGCCGCCACCCACTGAGCGCGACGCACGGGGATCTGCTCCCTGCCATCCAGGCAGAGCGGACGATGTTGGCCGAGGTCCGCGAGTGTGCTGACCTGATCATCAACACGACCAATGAGAGCGTGTGGCGGCTGCGGGATGAACTGGCAAACCGGTTCCTGCGCGATGAAGCCGACCAGCCGCAGATGCTGATCAAAGTGGTGTCCTTCGGGTTCAAGTATGGTCTCCCGATGGACGCCGACCTGGTCTTTGACGTGCGCTTCCTCGTCAACCCCAACTATGAGCCCGAGCTAAAAGCCCTGGACGGCACGCTGCCCGCCGTCAGGAAGTACGTCATGGGCGACTCCCGAACGCCGGTGTACCTCGACCGCCTCTTCTCACTCATGGAGTTCTCCGTGCCCCACTTCGTCGCGGAGGGGAAGGCGTACTTGTCCATTGCCATCGGCTGCACCGGCGGTCGGCATCGCTCGGTCGCAGTTGCGGTCGCCCTGGCGCAGTTCCTTAATGACAAAGGTCATTCCGCTCGGGTGGTGCACCGCGACCTCGACCGCAACTCCCCCCACCGCGCTCCCGACGTCGGGGGAACTGAATGAGCTTCCTCAAGTGGTTCTACCCGGGCATGCGCGTGAAGCGCTGGCTGCTGGTGCTGGCGTTGGGCGTGATCCTGGTTGCGTTTGGGGCGGGTATTGCCCTGGATATCCAGGCGTTCGATCTGTCGTGGCGGTTCGTGCAGGTCGCCTACCGGCACACGCGACTGCTGGTCTCGACCCTCTACGGCGGGTTGGCCATCGCGCTCGTTGGCACTGTGCTGGTCTGCGTCGGCATGCGCCAGACCATTCGCTCAATTGCGCAAGCGCTGTCGCCGCACCGGGCCGATAAGCTGGTGGACCTCGTCTTCCAGCGTCGACAATTGGAGCAGGGGCACCACCTCGTAGCCATCGGCGGCGGCACCGGCATGCCCGAACTGCTTCGCGGGCTGAAGCGCTATACAAGCAACCTCTCCGCCATCGTGACCATGGCGGACGACGGCGGCAGCACAGGCCGATTACGCGAGTCGGGCTTCCCGCCGCCGGGCGACATCCGGAACAACCTGGTGGCGCTGGCCGAGGCGGAGTCGTTCATGACCGACCTGTTCCAGTACCGCTTCCACAAGAACGGGAACGATCTCGACGGGCACTCCTTCGGCAACCTGCTTCTGGCGGCGATGTCCGACCTGACCGGCGACTTTCTGGCGGCCATCAAAGAGACGAGCAAGGTGCTCGCCATCCGCGGGCAGGTGTTGCCGGCCACGCTGACCCACGTGACCCTCTGCGCCGAACTGGAGACTGGCGAGATCGTGCGGGGGCAGTCCAACGTCAATCGCAGCCTGCCGCGCATCGTGCGCGCCTTTCTTGAACCGGCCAACGCGGCCCCGCTGCCTGAGGCGTTAGCGGCCATCCGCGACGCCACGTTGATCGTCATTGGGCCGGGGAGCCTGTACAGCTCGGTGATCCCGAACTTGCTGGTCAAGGACAACTCCCGCGCGCTCCGCGACGCCACCGCCATTCGCGTCTACGTTTGCAATGTCATGACGCAGCCGCATGAGACGGACGGCTATGCGGCGTCGGATCACGTGAAGGCAATCCTCGACCATGGCGGGACCCTCGACTACGTGTTCGTCAACACCCGCCGACCTTCGCAGGCGGCGATGCGGCGGTATCTCCAATCCGGGGCTGCCCTGGTGGATGCCGACTTGGACAACCTGGTCGACCTGGGCGTGCGCCCGATCGCGGGCGATTTCATCAATAACGATAACCTCGTCCGGCACGACCACGCCAAGCTATCAGAGGCGCTTCTCCAATTGGCGACCGTGCTGCGCACGCCCAACGGGAAACGCCCGAAGCTCCCCAAGCCGGTAGCGTCGGTTGGGTAGCGACTCGCGACCCTTCGGACCCACCCAATGCCTGAGAATGACTTCCTGTCGAACACGCTAAGCCTGCCGTTTGCGGAAGGCTTGTACGCGGATTACCTGCACAACTCGCAGTCCGTGCCCCCCGACTGGCGACGCTACTTCGAGGCGTTGCCGACCGAGACGCCCGGGGCTGCGGAGTTCCGGCGGGAGCCGTCGTTCCGGCCCTCCAGCCTGTTCAACCACGGCGGCGACAACGGAGGCGCCGGCGCCGGGCAGTTGCGGGTGTCGCGCGTCGCCTTGATGCAGGACCGCGTGGACCAGTTGATCCGCGCGTATCGGGTCCGGGGGCACCTCGTTGCCAAGCTCGATCCGCTGGGCAGACCGCGACCGGAGCAGGTCGAGCTGGACCACAAGTTCTACGGCTTCACCGACGAGGACTTGGGCCGGCCGTTTTCCGTGCGCACCATCCACGGGCACGACGTGCTTCCCCTGCGGGAGATCCTGAACCACCTCCGCAACACCTACTGTCGCTCCATCGGCGTGCAGTTCATGCACATTGATAGCCTGCCCGTCAAGGAGTGGCTGCAGGACCGGATGGAGGGCACTGAGAATCGGCTGGAGTTGACGCCCGAGGAACAACTGCGGATCCTCACCCGGCTCACCGATGCCGTGATCTTCGAGGACTTCCTCCACAAGAAGTACGTGGGCGCGAAGAGCTTCTCCCTGGAGGGAGCCGAGAGCCTGATCCCGCTGTTGGACCTGGCGATCGAGAAAGCCTCGGAGTTGGGTGTCGAGCGGATCGTGATAGGCATGCCGCACCGCGGCCGGCTGAACGTTCTGGCGAACATCCTGGGCAAGAGCCCCCGGGAGATCTTCCGGGAGTTCGAGGACAGCGACCCGGAGCTGCACGTCGGGGGCGGCGACGTGAAGTACCACCTGGGTTACCACTCCGACTGGATCACCGCCGCAGGGAAGAAGGTGCACCTGTCGCTCACCTTCAACCCCAGTCACCTGGAGTTCGTCAACCCGGTGGCGCTCGGCAGGATGCGCGCACGGCAGGATCGCGACAACGACCACAACCACGAGCACAGCGTGGTGCTGCTGATGCACGGCGACGCCGCCTTTGCCGGCGAGGGGGTGGTGCAAGAGTCGCTCAACCTCAGCCAGTTGGCGGGATACACAACCGGCGGCACGATCCACGTGGTCGT
>PEVN01000115.1 GCA_002779825.1 Armatimonadetes bacterium CG06_land_8_20_14_3_00_66_21
GGCGGCACCATGACCCTGACCGCCGGCGGACTGGATAGCCTGTTCACCAACGCCGGTGTCATCCGTAGCGGCACCGCCCCGGGTTCAACGGGCGCGGCAACGATCATCACCGCGGACCGCATGGATCTCCAAGTCGGCAGCGCCATTCAAGCGGAGAGCGCGCGCGTCACCCTCCAGCCATTCACAGACAACCGACCGACCAATCTCGGCACGCCTACCGGAACAGACCCGCTGGGGTCGCTGGACCTCTCGAGCGGTGAGTTGGCCACGGTGTTCACCACCGGAACGCTGCAGATCGGCGGCGATGAAGCCACTGCCAACACCGCGGGCAACATCACCCTGACGACGGCCGTCGCCCCGGCCAACGCCACCACGGTGGCATTGATCTCCGACACCGGCAACATCAACGACAATGGCGGCGCAGGCAGTATCATCGTGGCGGGCGGCGCTGGTTTCCTCCGCCTGGACGCGCAAACCGGCGTCTCTCTGACCAGCGCTTTGAACGACGTGGCGGAGATTGCCGGCCAAGTCGAGGACAACGGCGCCTCCTTTGCCTACACCGACGCCAACAACCTGACCATCGGCACCGCCGACGGCGTGAACGGCCTCACCGCCAACAACGGCGCAATCGACGTGATCTCCAATGCGGGCAATCTGACGGTGGCGCAGAACGTGGCTTCCGGCGGCGGCGCCATCGCTCTGTCTACCTCCGCCACTGCCTCGACCACGACCGTGAATGCCGGCGTCGCCATCACGTCGGGCGACAACACGATTACGTTCTCCACCGACGACATTCTCATCGACGCAACGGCTGACCTGAATGCGGGCGCCGGCACCAACGCCATCGTCACCATCCAGCAGGCCAACACCACGGCGCGGACGGTGACCCTGGGGACGAACACCGGCGGCACGCTCGGCATTACTGACGCCGAGCTGGACACCATTACGGCGGACTACGTGCGGATTGGGCGTACCGACAACACCGGGAACATCAACGTGGACATCACCGGCGGCGCCATCACGGCGGCCCCGGCGGACTACGAGACGCTGGCGCTTCGGACGGGCGGCGCCGTCGTGGATGCCAGCCTCACAACGGCCACCGACGGCGCCAAGGCCGGCGTGCCGGCGGCAGACATCACGGTGAACAATCTGGCGATGGTGGCGGCCAGCGGCATCGGTAGCGGCAACGACATCGACGTTGCCGTCACCAACCTCGCCGCCACCAATAGTACCGCCAACAACATCGAGGTCGGCGGCACCGGCGATCTGTCGGTGAACGACGTCGCCATCGGCAGCGGGACCACCATCCAAGGCGTGGACAACGACGCCGCCGGCGCGGACGTCGTCATCACAGCGATCGGCCACCTGCAAGTGCAGAACTCCGGCGCTACCAACGACGTGAATGCGCAAGGCGACATTGACCTTGCCGCTGAGGGCCCCGTCACCATCAAGGACACCGCTGAGGTGGAGTCCAGCAACGGCGGCGACATCCGGATCCTCTCCGGCATGCTGGGCGGGGAAGCCGATGACGTCACACTGGAACCCAACTCCCGCGTCGAGACCACCGGCAGCATCACCATCAGCGCCAACCCGGCTGCGGGTACGGTTGCCGGCGAGTTGACCTCCGATGGGGGCGGGACAGGTTCGGGCGTGCACCAGGGCAATGCGTTTGTGGGCAATCCCAATGGTGGACCGGCAACGACCATCACCCTGTCGTCCTATGGCGACTACACCGTCACCACCGAGCTGGCGACGAACACCATCAGCGTCACCTCGGCGACCGGGAACATCATCGACGACGGCGACGATACCACCTACATGCAGGCGCCGAACATCACCTTGACGGCGGCGCTGAGCATCGGGAATCCCACCACGACGCCCAGCGACGGCGTGACCGGCGTGATTACCCCGGATGAGGTGATCGCCCGAGGCGGCGACTACCTCGGCGCCATCGACATCGACCTCCAAGGCGGCAACCTGACCCTCAACCAGACCGGCGCAGGTGGGCACATGCAGATCCGCGAGGTCGACGGCAACCTCCAGACAAGCTCCATCGTCTTCGTGCCGGCGGCCGGTGCGGTGGGCAACAACCGCCAGATCGCCTTGATTGCTGCGGGCGGCGTGGAAAACCTGTTCCCTGGTCCTGGGCTGACCAGCGCCGGCGACTTCATCTGGGACGGCATTCACTTCGGCGCCGCGGCCAACCCGCTCAGCACCTCCTGGGTGGCGACAAACGACAACATCTTGTTCGCGACCCAGAGCGGCGCCACGTCCAACGCGCTCTACATCCAGTCCGATCTCACCACCAACCTGAACAACACCTTCACCGCCGTCGCCACAAGCCCGCTGTACGCAATCGGCGACGTGACAGCCGGCGCCATCACCCTCACCTCCACTGGCGACACCGCCACCGACGGCGTGTTCATCACCGGCGACTACACCTCGATCCTGAGCACGATCACCGTCAACTCGCAGAACGACGTAGTGCTCTTCAACACCGGCTCACTGAACACGTTCGGCAACACCATCGCCGTCACCGCTGACACCAATACCAACGGCTCTGGCGACATCACCCTCGACGGCAACGTCTCCTCCGCGAGCGGCGCCGTGGCGTTCACCGCAGAAGGCATCACCCAGAACCAGGGCTCGGTCAACGCCGGCTCCGGCGCCGTGGCGTTCGACGCCAACGGCTCTCCCACAACCCTCAACGGCACGGTAACGACCTCCAACGCCACGGCCGCCGCCTTGAGCATCACCGACACTTCAGCAGTTGACTTGGGCGGAACGATCAACGTCAGCAACGCGGCAAGCACACTGACCATCACCACCGCCGGCGCCATCACCCAGGGCGCGGGCAGTATCACGGCGGCCGGAACCACCGCGCTGACTGCCGCGGCTGGCAGCGACATCTCACTGATCCAGCCGACGAACAACTTCGGGACCGTCGGCATTGTCAGCGGCAACAACGTGACCCTCGCCGATGCCAACGCCATCAATCTGGCAGCGTCCACCG
The DNA here is from genome assembly GCA_002779825.1 of Armatimonadetes bacterium CG06_land_8_20_14_3_00_66_21. Taxonomy (GTDB): domain Bacteria; phylum Armatimonadota; class Abditibacteriia; order CG2-30-66-41; family CG2-30-66-41; genus CG2-30-66-41. The sequence goes on from PEVN01000115.1 coordinate 3,014, forward strand.
TGAGCGGCGCCTTGGGCGTGACGGCGAATGGCGCGATCACGGACAGTGGCACTCTGCTCGTCACTGGCACGACGACGCTGGCTGCCGGCGCTGCCAACAACATCGTTCTAAACGACGTGGCCAATAATTTCGGCGGCGCGGTGTCCGTCACCAGCGGCAACGACGTGACGCTGATCGACGTAGACGCGCTCGCAGTTGGCGGCACGGTGAGCGGCGACTTGACCACCGCTGCGGGCACGACCACGGCTCTCAACACGATGACAGTCGGCGGCGATCTGACGGTGGCCAGCACCGGCGCGATCACCGACAGCGGCAACGTGTCGGTGGCCGGACTCGCGACGCTGGGCGCCGGTGCGAACCCAATCACGTTGGGAGACGGGGCTGGCGAGACGACGAACTTCGGCAGCCTGAACGTGACCGGGACTGTGGTGACCATCACCGAGGACTCGGCGACCGAGCTGGCCGGGGTGGCGGCGACGACGCTGAGCCTGATCAGCACGGGTGCAATCACCGACAGCGGCCCAATCGCAGTGACCGGCGCGGCGACGCTGAACGCCGGCGCGAACGCGATCACGCTCGGTGACGCCGGTGAGACGACGAACTTCGGCACGTTGAACGTGACCGGCGGCACAGTGAACGTGAGTGAAGACTCGGCCACCGACCTGGCCGGTGTGACGGCGACGACGCTGACGTTGACCAGCGCGGGCGCGATCACCGACAGCGGGAACGTTCAGGTCACAGGTCTGGCGACGCTAAATGCGGGTGCGAACCTGATCACGTTGGGCGATGCCGGGGGCGAGACGACGAACTTCGGCAGCCTGAACGTGACCGGGGGCGCAGTGACGGTGACGGAAGACTCGGCGACCGAGCTGGCTGGCGTGTCGGCGACGACGCTGGCGCTAACCAGCGCGGGCGCGATTACCGACAGCGGCCCGATCGCAGTGACCGGCGCGGCGACGCTGAACGCCGGCGCGAACCCGATCACGCTCGGTGACGCCGGGGAAACGACGAACTTCGGTACGTTGAACGTGACGGGCGGCGCGGTGAGCGTGAGTGAGGACTCCGCTACCGACCTGGCAGGCGTGACAGCGACAACGCTGACATTGACCAGTGCGGGGGCGATCACGGACAGCGGGAACATCGCCGTGACCGCGGGCGCAGTGCTGAACGCGGGGGCGAATCCGATCACGTTGGGCGACGCCGGCGGCGAGACGACGAACTTCGGCGCCCTGATGGTGACCGGCACGGCTGTGAACGTGACGGAAGACTCCGCGACGGACCTGGCTGGCGTCACGGCGACGACGCTGACGGTCACAAGCGCGGGGGCAATCACGGACAGCGGAAACGTGTCGGTGAGCGGCTTGGCGACCTTGAGCGCCGGTGGCGGCGCCAGCGACATCACGTTGGGCGACGGCGTGGGCGAAACCACGAACTTTGGCAGCTTGAACGTGACCGGCGCGGTGGTCAGCATCGGTGAGGACTCAGCGACGGAGCTCGCCGGCGCGAACACGGCGGGGACGCTGGATCTGAACTCAGGCGGCGCGATCACCGACACAGGGGGCGCGAGCCTGGCAGTGACCGGGAACGCTGACTTCGCGGACACGGGCGGCGCGGGGATCACCTTGGACGGCACGCTGAACTTCGGGACGCTGACGTTCAACTCGATGGGGGCGGTGTCGATCACG
>PEVN01000248.1:0-84 GCA_002779825.1 Armatimonadetes bacterium CG06_land_8_20_14_3_00_66_21
CCACCAAGTGGACCCGTAGCCGCCTGCGCCAGCAGGTGGACCCGTAGCCGCCTGCGCCACCAAGTGGACCCGTAGCCGCCTGCG
>PEVN01000248.1:109-211 GCA_002779825.1 Armatimonadetes bacterium CG06_land_8_20_14_3_00_66_21
GCGCCAGCAGGTGGACCCGTAGCCGCCTGCGCCAGCAAGTGGACCCGTAGCCGCCTGCGCCAGCAGGTGGATCGGTCCACGGCCTGGCGGCCGCAGCCACAG
>PEVN01000248.1:276-924 GCA_002779825.1 Armatimonadetes bacterium CG06_land_8_20_14_3_00_66_21
GTGCCACAGCACCTTCGACGGCGAGGCTTCAGTGATCCTATGACCACGCGTGCTGCTGACTCCGTAACCGCTCTCCGGCACCTCCCGCGGCTGGATCGGGCGTACTATCAGGGGCTGGCGATCGTCGACTGGCACATGAGCATGGTGGACCGCGCCACCGGTTGGCTGACGTCGGGCTTCCACACGCGATTCCGGGAGATTCTCCTGCACTCGGTGTGTCGCTACCTGGTGATATGTCCGGTCTACTGCTTGATGCCCGATCACATGCACTTCCTGTGGTTCGGCGTCTCCAGCAAGAGCGACCAACGACTTGCCATGTCCTTTCTGCGCAAGCACCTGCGTCCGTTGCTGTCGCCGGCGCAACTACAGAAGCAGCCCTACGACCATGTGCTGCAAGAGACAGAGCTCGAACAAGGTGCGCTGGAAGCCAAGGCGAACTACATCCTGCAGAATCCGGTTCGTGCTGGACTGGCATTGGACGCGAGCGGATACGAGTTTCGGGACTGCATGATCCCTGGCTACCCCGAGATGACTGTGACCATGCCGGACTTCTGGGAACGGTTTTGGCGCATTCACACGTTCCTTAGCGAACGGAAGAAGTAGTGTCCCCTCGTAGCTGCGCGCGCCAGCGCGTGGACCCGCGTAGCT
>PEVN01000248.1:959-12053 GCA_002779825.1 Armatimonadetes bacterium CG06_land_8_20_14_3_00_66_21
CGCCAGCAGGTGGACCCGCGTAGCCGCCTGCGCCAGCAGGTGGACCCGCGTAGCTGCCTGCGCCAGCAGGTGGATCGGTCCACGGCCTGGCGGCCGCAGCCACAGGGCGTCCACCTGCTGGCGCAGGCAGCTACGAGAAGCCCGACAACGGAGACCACACTTGCCCAACCTAACCAACGTCCAGCACCCCCTCCCCGGCCCCAAGTCCAGGCAACTCCTCGACGCCTGGCACCAGTACGAAGCCCAGTGCACCGGCTACCAGGCGCAACTCGTCTGGGACCATGCCGAGGGCGTGCTGGTGACCGACGTCGACGGGAACAAGTTCATCGACTGGACGTCCGGGGTGCTGGTCGCCAATGTGGGCCACAGTCATCCCAAGCACGTCGAAGCCGTCCAGCGTCAGGCGGGCCGCCTGATGAACAACTACGACTTCCCCACGCCCGAGCGAGTCGCCTTCGCCAAACGTATGGTCGAGACGACGCCGCCCAACCTGGACAAGGCGTTCTTTCTGACCACGGGCAGTGAGGCGTGCGAAGCCGCGGTCCGCGTGGCGAAGCGCTACACCGGGAAGTTCGAGATCGTCTCCTTCGTCGGCGGGTTCCACGGGCGGACGTACGCGGCCATGAGTCTGGCGGGCATGGCCGGTACAAAGAGGCAGTACGGGCCGCTCATGCCCGGTGTCATCCGCGCACCGTTCCCGTACTGCTATCGCTGCCCGCTGGGCAAGTGCCCGGACTCCTGCTCGATGGAGTGCTTCGACCTGATGGAGACCATCGTCGATGCCTCTACCACGGGCAGCCTGGCCGCCGTGATGGTCGAAGCGTACCAGGGCGCCGCCGGGTTCATCTTCGCGCCCGACGGCTACCTGAAGCGCCTTGAGACGTGGGCCCGCGACCGCGACCTAGTCTTCATCCTCGACGAAGTGCAGTCGTCCTATGGTCGCACCGGCAAGATGTACGCCGCCGAGTGGGACGACCTCCGCCCGCACCTCATGGCCGTCGGCAAAGGCATCGGCAGCGGCATTCCCACTTCGGCGCTGATGGCGGAGTCCCAGGTCATCGGCGCGCTCGGGCAAGGCGAGATGAGCAGCACGTGTGGCGGCAACCCCGTCTCATGCGCCGCCGGTCTCGCCGTGCTTGACATCATGGAAGCGGAAGACCTGATCGGCAACGCCAACCGCATGGGCGCAATCATCAAGGACCGCCTGCTGCAGATCCAGGAGAAGTGCCCGTACCTAGGCGACGTGCGCGGCCGCGGTCTGGTCATCGGCATGGAGTTCGTCAAAGACAAGCAGACCAGAGAGCCCGCGCCCGACATCACCCGCCAAGTCATCGACAACGCCGCCCAACACGGCGTCCTTGTCGGCTCCGTCGGCATCTACGGCAACGTCATTCGCGTTGCGCCGCCGCTGATGATCCACGACGCCGAGGTGCATGAATCGCTGGATATCATGGAGCAGGTGCTGACCACCTTGTATACTCGCGAAGGTTAGGAATACACCGAAGTGGAAGTTCGCAGAACTTCACCCGTGGGCGTGTGGTGAGCACTCAACACACTGCCGTGCACGCAGAGGCGTCGAACTTGTGCAATAGCTTCGGTGTATTCCTAACCTTCGCGAGTATAGCACAGGTCTCCTGACCTGTGGGGTGGCGGGGCGGCTGACAGGTTAGGAAACCTACCCCACAAAGGACTTCGCGTCACCAAGTCACCATGTCCCGTTCGCGCCTGCGACAAGCCATCACCAACCACCTCCCCGCAGCCCAGTCCCTCCTCTGCGACCTCCTCCACTTCGAGTCCACGCCGGGCAACGAGCGGGAAGCCATGCAGTACCTCGCCAATGCCTTTGCTGCCGTCGCACCGGAGGTCGAGCGGGTGCCTCTTCCGGCCAACCTGGGCACCGACCCCGACTACTCTGACCCCGTGCCCGACCTGACGTACGACGGCCACTTCAATGTCCGCGTGCGCCTCCCCGGAAGCGGCGGCGGCAGGTCCGTCATCTTCAACACTCACGCCGATGTGGTCCCCGCCTCGCAGGGGCAGGAGCGGCCGTTCGACCCGGTGGTGCAGGACGGCGTTGTGTACGGCCGCGGCGCCTGTGACGCCAAGGGGCAGATCGCTTGCCTCTACCTGCTCCTGTCCGCCCTGAAGGAGGTGGGGTCTCCCCTACCCGGCGACGTCATCCTGCACCTTGTCGTCGAGGAGGAAGTCGGCGGCAATGGCTCCCTCGCCATGGTCCGTCGCGGCGAACGAGCGGACGCTTGCATCGTGATGGAGCCGACGGCGTACACCCTCTTCCCATCCGTCCGCGGAGCCGTGTGGTTCCGGGGAACGTGCCACGGTCGCGCCGGGCACAGCGGCCGCGCGGGCGACACGGTGAGCGCGTTGAAGATGGCCGTCCGCGTCATGGAGATCCTCGAAGGCTACCACGCGCGGCTGCTGGCGTCTTCGAAGGGCATTCCGCTCTTCGATCAGTTCCCCAACCCAATGCCCATCACCTTCGGCAAGCTCCGCGCCGGCGATTGGCCGGCAACAGCGCCGAGTCAGGCGACCATCGAGGGCGTCCTCGGTCTGCTGCCAAACAAGACGTGGAAGCACGTCACCGAGGAAATGCGTCAGGCGATCCTCGACGAAGGCGACGAGTACCTGCGCGAGCACTTCGACCTCACGTTCATGTACCGCCACGACGCACACGTACTCGACCCGCGGCACCCGCTGGTTACGGCCCTGCTGGCAACATGCGGGGAGCTGGACCTCCCCACCGAAGTCACCGCCATGACCGCCTCGTGCGACTCCTGGTTCTACAACAACCAGCTCAACATCCCCACCGTCGTCTTCGGCTGCGGCACGCTTAAGTATGCGCATTCGAACCAGGAGCAGATCGCGATGGAGGAGATTGCGAAGGGGGCGGAGGTGTTGGGGCGGTTCCTGCAGCGATGGGGCCGCCAGTGATGATCTCACCACGGAAACACGGAGAGCACTGAGAACTGGAAAAGGCGTTCGTCTGTCCTTGCCCCAGCCCTTCTCCGTGTACTCCGTGTCTCCGCGGTTCACCAAACCGGAGTGAACCATGCAAGCTTTGGTCAAGACCCAGAAGGGCATCGGCTACCTCGAGTTGCAGGAGAAGCCGGAGCCCAAGCCCGGCGTCGGCGAAGTCCTCATCGAGGTCAAAGCCTGCGGCATCTGTGGGACCGACGTACATGTGAAGCACGATCAGTTCCCGTACTGGCCGCCGGTGATCCTCGGGCATGAGTTCGCTGGAGAGGTCGTGGAGCTCGGGCCCGAGGCGGAGGGTATCGAGGTCGGTGCGCGCGTGGTGGGCGAGCCGCACACACAGCACTGTGGGCACTGCTATCTGTGTCGCACGGGCAATGTGCAGATCTGCGCGATGAAGCGGTCCCCGGGGTGGGGCATCGACGGGGCGTTCGCCAAGTACCTGGTGATGCCGACGAAGCTGCTGCACCGCATGCCCAACGGGATGTCGTTCGACGAAGCGGCAGTGGTCGAGCCGACCGCCAACTGCGTCACCGACATCGTCGAGCGCGCTCGCCTGCAGGCGGGCGACTTCGTGGTTGTGCTCGGCCCGGGACCGATTGGGCTGCTGTCGGCGCTGACGGCGAAGGCAGCCGGCGCTCGCCACGTCGCCATCGTCGGCACGCCGGCAGACGAAGCAGTCCGCCTGAGCAAAGCCCGCGAACTGGGTCTCGACACCGTCCTCAACCTGGCGGAGACGGACCCGGTGGAGGCTGTCATGGACCTGACCAACGGCCTTGGCGCCGACATGGTGATCGAGTGCAGCGGCGCGCCGCCGGCCATCGCCTCAACGGTGAAGTACGTCCGCAAACTCGGCAAGATCTGCGCCATCGGCCTGACCGGCGGAACAGCCGTTCAGTTCCCCTGGGACGACGCCATGAAGAAGGTCTGCGAACTCATCTTCAACCTGTCCACTCAGTACACAAGCTGGGATCGGACCATCGCCCTGATCGCCTCGGGGCAGCTCCCCGCCGGCGAGGTCATCTCGCACCGCGAACCGTTGGCGAACTGGGAGAAGGTGTTCGAGGACGTGGAGGAGCTGCGGGCGCTGAAGGCGTTGCTGATTCCGTGAGGATCGTCGACGGCCGCTACGGCGCCATCCCCCCATCCAGCACCAGCGAGTGCCCCGTGATGTACGCCGCCTCGTCCGACGCCAGGTAGAGCGCCGCGTGGGCGATCTCCTCCGGCGTGCCTACACGGCCCAACGGCTGGCGCGCGATGAACGCCCGGAGCGCTTCCGCGGGGTCGGGCGCGTTGTTGACGCGTTCGTGCCACGACTCAGTTGCGACTGTCGCGGGGCAGATGCAGTTGCAGCGGATGCCGTGGGGGGCGAAGTCCTGGGCGATGCTCTTGGTCAACCCGACGACGCCGAACTTGGTGACGCAGTACGCGCCACGCTGCTTCACACCGATGAGACCAGCGATGGACGCCATGTTGACAATACAGCCGCCGTCGCCCTGCTTCAGGAACTGCTGAAGGGCATACTTGCAGCCCAGGAAGACGCCGGTCAGGTTGACATCGAGCGCCCTTTGCCACTCGTCTTCGTCCTGCTCGGCGATGGTTCCCACTGGCACGATGCCGGCGCAGTTGAAAACAATGTCGAGGCGCCCGTAGGCGTCCACAGCCGCCTGCAGGAAGCGTTTGCTGTCCTCAACCCTTGAGGTGTCTGCTTGTTCGAAGAGCGCGTCTCCTCCCAGTCCCTCGATTAGGGCGAGGGTCTTCTCACCGGCTTCTCTATCTCGATCCACGGTGATGAGGCGAGCACCCTCGCTGGCGAACAGCAGGGCGGTCGCTTTGCCGATGCCCGCGCCCGTGCCAGTCAACACGGCCACTTTTCCTTGCAGTCTCACGGTTGGTTCCCTTCCTCGGCGGAGGCCGGCCTCCCTTGGCGCTCAGGCGCCGAGGCGGTCACGGTCCCCAGATCGTCGGTCCCAGGCCAGCCAACAGAAGCCGAGGTCCTCGATGAGCTGGCGGAACTTGTCGAAGTCCACCGGCTTCACGAGGTAGCTGTTGGCCTGGGCTTCGCACGCCTTGGCCATGTCCGTCTCCGCGTCCGAGCTGGTCAGGACGGCCACCGGAATCGGCTGCAGACTCCGGGCCGCCTTGATCTCCTGCAACACCTCGATCCCGTCGATCTTGGGGAGCCGCAAGTCCAGCAGCACTAGGTGGGGGCGTGGGTTGGTCTCTGGGTCGGCGAAGTCGCCTCGCTGGTGCAGGTAGTCAAGCGCCTGCTCCCCGTCTTCAACGTGATGCAGTTCGTTGGCGACGCGATGGCGACGCAGGTTGCGCTTGACCAGCTCCGCGTGCCCCGGTTCGTCTTCCACCAGCAGTATTTCCAGGGCGGTCCCTTGCATCTCAATCAGGCTCCAGGGCAGTGACGCCGGGCAGCGTAAAGCAGAAAGCGCTCCCGCCGCCCTTGCCGTCGGACTCGATCCAGATACGCCCATTGTGCAACTCAATGAGGCGCTTCACAATGGCCAGACCGACGCCCGTGCCTTCCGCCGTCTTCTCGAGCTTGTCGAACAGACCGAATACCCGCCCCTGGTGGCGCGGCTCGATTCCGATTCCGTTATCCCGCACATACAGTACCGATTCGCCGCCCTGCTGGCGGACGCCCACCTCGATTCGCGGCTCCGGTTGCCCACCCATGAACTTGGCGGCGTTGTCCAACAGATTCTCGAACACTTCCAGAAGCCTGGCGCGGTCGCCGGGCACCGTCGGCAGATCGGTGGCGATCTCCAGCCGGACGCCACCGGCGCTGATTCTGCCGGAGACCAACTCGACCGCCTCCTGCACCAGCTCGGTCAACGAGACCGCCTCCGGTGGACCAACCATCTGCCCCAGCCGGGACAGCTCCAGCAGGTCGTCCAACAGGTGCTGCATCTTCGCCGCAGCCTGAGAGATGTGGGCAACATCGGCTGCCACGCCGTCGACGTCCCCGTCGGCGATGTCTTCCTCCAGCGCACCCGCGAACCCGCGGATCGTGATCAGCGGCGCTTTCAGGTCGTGGGACACTGTGTAGGTGAACCGCTCCAACTCGGCGTTCTGCCGCTCCAATTCACGGATGAGGTGCTCACGCACAGCTTCGTGGAGCTTCCGCTCGGTGGCGTCGCGGAAGACGCTCAGGACCAGGTCCGGCAGCAAGGCATTCTCCAGGCTTGCGGAACTGCCCGTAAGGTACCGAACCACTCGCAGCAGCCCGAACGCAGCAACGGCAGCCGCCATCAGAGCCGGGGCCGCCAGCCGAAATCCCGACTGCCACTTCTCCTTCGCAACGCCCCCCACGACGAAGCCAGTAGTTAGAAAGCAGAGGGCGGTGGCCGGCGCCATCGGGATGTAGTGCGGCCGAATCGCCCCGAGAAGGCCGAGCCCGGGCAGGTAGCCCAGCAGGCCACAGACACCGAGGAGCGCCGCGCCCGCCGAACAAGCGAGAGCCACGCGCCGACACCGCTCCCTCACCTCGTGAGCGGTTGGCTCCACTGCAGGGAGCTGAGGGGCCGAGCCCGGTGTGCCCACGCCCTACTCTCCCTCCCGAAGCGCGCTCCGGCCCATCGCGTCGGGCAAACGCGGAAGGGCAAACGAGAATGTCGTCCCCACTCCCACCTCCGACTCGAACCAGAGCCGCCCGCCGTGCCGGCGAACCAACGCCTGCACGTACGCCAGCCCCATCCGCTCACCCGGCACGTCGTCATGTCCGGCCCGGCGAAGGGGAGCGAACACCCCGTCGCGGTCTTCCTCAGCGATGCCGCGGCCGTTGTCACGGATGCAGTAGAGAGTCTCGGTCGGTCCGGCCTCGCCGACGACCTCGATCTGCCCAGGCCGAGCCGCGTCCAAGTAGTTCACTGCGTTGGCCAGTAAGTTGGCGAGGACCTGCTCCAGGGCGTCGCGGTCAGCCATGGCGGGAGGCAGAGGACTGAGGGTGACCGCGGCGCCGCACTCCCGTACCCGCGGGGCCAGTGACTCCAGGACCTCGCCGGCCAGGGCGTCCATATCAACCTCCTCAAGGTGAAGCTCGACGTGTCCCAGCCGCGCGAGTCGCACCACCGCGCCGAGGAGCTGGCTCAACCGCGCCGTGGCAGACTCAACGAACGCCAGGGCCTCGGGAGCCTCTCGGCCGAGCGTTACCGCGAGGGCCCGCCGAGCCGGGTCGGTCAGGTGCGGCAACGCAGGCCGGATGGCGGTCTCCACGTCCTCCAGGGAGAGCCGCAGCTCGTCCACGAAGCCCTTCAGGCTAACCAGCGGTGCCCGTAGATCGTGGGACAGCAGTGAGACGAACTGCCGGTTCTCCTCGTCGATCCGCTCCAGTTCGGCCGTCCGTTGCGCAAGCAACGCCTCCAGGTGGTCGCGGCAGGCCTGCCCCCCCCCGCTCCGTCGTGGCGTGAGCGCCAAGCTCCGTTGAGTCGGGCGGCCGGTGCGGAAGGCCGCTCATGTCGCTGCCGCCTTTCGAGCGGCTACGGCTTTGCCGACGGCGTCGTGCAGGGCCTTCATGGTCGTGGGCGTCTGCACCCACGCGGCGACGCCCGGTTCTTGCAGGCTGGGCGAGTCCTCGCGCAACGGGTAGCCAGTTACCGCCACGGCGTGCAGAGAAGGGTCCCGCAAGCGCAGGCTCTGCAGGAGCTTCCAGCCAGCCGGCCCGGGCACTCCCACACCCAATACTGCTGCTTGAACCCGCTCGGCGTTGTCGTCATACACGCCCGCTGCCTGCGCGTCATCCGCAGCAGTGAGCACCTCGTATCCCAGACCCGCGAGCATGTCGCGGAGCACCTGCAAGATTCGGGGCTCGTGCTCCACGACCAGTAGGGTCACCGGCTCTGCAGGGGGCGGCTCGGCGGTCTCTTGGGCGTCGGCCGCAACCTGGTATGCCGGGAGGTACACAGTGAGCGTAGTTCCCTTCCCAGGCGCGCTCTGCACTTGGATAGCGCCCTGATGCTGTTGGACGATCCCGTAGACCTGCGCCAGTCCGAGCCCGGAGCCCTGGCCGACATCCTTGGTGGTGTAGAACGGCTCGAACATTCGCTCGACAACGGCCCCGGGCATGCCGACACCGTTGTCCTGGACGCTCAACGCCACCCAATTGCCGGGTGCCATGCCGACTGCAGGGGCGTCGTCTTCGCTTGTCACCGTCAAGCGCGAGACGCCGATCCGCAGCTCGCCGCCGCCGCGCAGCGCGTGGATGGCGTTGGCAGTCACATTCTCCAGCACCCGTTCAACTTGTGTCACGTCGGCGTTCGCCAGGCACTCCCGCAGGGCGGTGTCGATTGACAGCGAGACGTTCGCCGGGAGCCGCTGCCGGATCAGCCCGGCAGACTCTCGCACCAGTCCCACCAAGTCCAACGGGCGTAGGCGCACCAGGACCGACTTCCGGCTGAAATCCAGGAGCTGACTGATCAGCCGGGCAGCCCGCTGCCCTTGCTCGTAGATCACCGCCACCCGCTGCTCCGCACGCGCGCTCAACCGATCCTGTATCTGCATCAACTGGGCGGTGCCCATCATGCCGGTCAGAAGGTTGTTGAACTCATGGGCGATCCCGGCGGCCAACTGGCCCACCGTCGCGAGTCGGTTCTGCTCCTCGAGTTCCTTCTGCACGCGACGCTCGTGGGTCACATCCCGCTTCACCGCCACGTACCCTACGAGGGAGCCGCCGGCCTCGCGCACCGGCGAGAGGACCGCCTCCTCCTGATAGTGAGTGCCGTCCCTGCGCCGGTTGACGAACTCTCCCGACCACACCTCGCCTCGGCCGAGCGTGTCCCAAAGCTCTCGGTAGAAATCCTCGTCGTGTTGTCCGCTCTTGAGAAGTCTCGGGTTTTCGCCGATTGCTTCCTCGCGGGAGTACCCCGTTATCCGCGTGAACGCCGGATTGACGTACTGGATCGTGCCCGCGGGATCCGTGATGACGATGGTATCGGGCACCTGCTCAATGGCCGTCGCCAGGCGTTCGCGTTCTGCCTCGGTGCGCTTGCGGGTACATAGATGCCCCAACGCGGAGGCGTACAGCACCAGCAACTCGCGGTCGCGCTCAGTGATCGACTCACCCGTCAGTAGGTTGTCGAGGCACAGGCAGCCAACGATCTTCTCGCCGTCCCAGAGCCCCGCGACTGCATGGTCGCCAGAGCCAACCGGTGCTCCCATGTCATTGAGCAGAGGGTCTTCGCGTCTCAGCTCGGACAACGCTTCCCGGCGAAAGAGACGCCCCAGCGCCGACTCCGGACTGACCTTCAGATGCTGCCCGCGCTCGTCCCGAATGCCGCCCTCTTCGTCAACGCCGAAAGCGCCAATCGCCTCCGTTGAGTCGCTGCCGACAAACCACAGCCCCAGTCGCTCGAAGCCCAGCCGACTGCGCCCCAACTCGACGGCCGCCAGACACAATTCGTCGAAGTTGCCCGCCCGGGTGAGCTCGTTCGTCACCTCGTGGAGGGTGGTCAATCGCTCGCTGAAGCGGCGCGCTTCCTGCTGTCCGGCCTGCAGCGCCTCCTCGGCGTGGCGTTGCGCCACCGCCTTCTCGATCACCGCAGGCAGGAGGTCCAAGTACCGGGCCTCGCAATCCTTGACCAAGTAATCGGCAGCACCCTCCTTCATAGCCGCAACAGCGAGCTGCTCGCTCCCGATCCCGGTGACCATCACCACCGGCGGGCATTGCTTCCGGGACTGCAGTGCCCGGAGCACTTCCAGACCTCCAAGCCCGGGCATAGCGTGATCGACGAACACCACCTCGTAGGAGCCACCCTCCACCATGGCCAGCCCGTGCTCGCCATCGGCAACGGTATCGACTGCGTACCCGGCGCGCTCCAGGCGTTTCTGGAGCAGTCGGCGAAGGCCGGCGTCATCGTCCATGTACAGGATGCGGGCGCTGGGACTGTCGAGCATGCGCGCCACCTCTTAGTGCGTCTCTCTGCTACCAATACTGATTTGCAAAGGTTACGCCACTCCCTCCCGGCAGTCGCCCGGCACCGGGGCTGAGGGGACGCACATGCCTTCGCGCCCTCACCAAGGGTTTTCCGGATGAGTTCTCGCGGAGCGTCGTTGGTGACCGCAGCGCCGGACCGCCTACACTGAGGGAGCTTTCCCCGGCGGCGGGGGCTCCTCCACGGTGTCGATCCCGGCGCCTCGCAAGAGCGCCGCGGCGTTGGCTATCGCGACTGCGTCCGGCGGAGGCACGGCCGGCATAGTGTCGGGTCTACCGACCGCTTCGTACTTCGAGTGTGCCAGGGCATGGTACGGCACGAGCCGCAGCCTGGTTGGGTTCTCCAGAGCGCACAGAAATGCTGCGACAGCTTCCAGATGAGGCGCCGCGTCGTTGACGCCAGGGATCAGCGGGAGGCGAATCTCAATGGGTGCCTCGCATGAGGAGAGCCTGCGCAGGTTCTCCAGAATCAGTCGGTTCGAGAGACCAGTGCATTCCTGGTGCCGACGGGCGTCCCTGTGCTTCAGATCGTACAGGAACAGCTCCACCTGCGGCAGCACGGCCGCAAAGCGCACAGCCTTTCAGGAAGAGAGTCGTCCGGATGCCGGGGCCGTCGTGGACGGCGAAGCACTTGATCTCGACCAGGCGCCCGGTCATCGAAGGGCCTCCGCTTTCGCGATGAACAGGTCCTGCTCTTCCGGGCGTAGGTTGGTGAAGCGGACATTCCAGCCACAGACCCGCACTTGCAAGTTGGAACAGCGTTCCGGTTGCCGTTGGGCTTCGCGCCCGGAGCGGAGAAAGTGCAACTCGTCTGCTGGTCCAATCCCGCCATGGCCGACGGGTGCCGGGCGGCGGCGCGGAGGCTGGTCGTATGCCTCTGCCGTCGGCGTTCCGCTCGAGCCCGGCCGGCGGCACCGCGTCCGCGGCTGGCTGCGGGTGGACGCCGCCGACCCGCCCCAGCACGCCCCCTGCCTGAAGTGCGAGACGCTCAGCAGCACCGCGGGCTTCTCCCCTCGGTACACCAGCCGAGTCTTGTCCTGCCCGGCGCCAATCAGCTTGACCCCGGACTTGGCCTAGTACTACAACCGTACTTAGCGCGAATGTGCTCGGCGAGGGTCTCCTGACCCCGCCGCTCCCCGGACCGACAGGTCTCCTCGAATCCC
>PEVN01000248.1:12072-18906 GCA_002779825.1 Armatimonadetes bacterium CG06_land_8_20_14_3_00_66_21
TTCGGGCAGGCGAACAGCGTCCCCGGCGCTCGCCTTGGCCAGGGCGGCCGCCACCGCCGGCGAGTCGAACCCGTCCGCCTGGATCGTGGCGCCCCTGGCGACGGAAGCGAGGGCAAGGGTGAGACACACGGCAATAGACACGAGACTCGTGTCACTGAGAAACCGGCTATCCGGCTGGAAGCTGCGGGCGCTAAGCGCGTGGGCGCGGTAAGTCACTGCACCGCTCCTCCTGGGACCGCAGACAGGAACTCCCGCACGTTGCCCTTCGCCAACCCGATCACCGTGTCGGCGCCGCCGTAGTAGACCCACAGGTCATCGCCCAGCAGCACGGCGCCGCAAGTGAAGACCACGTTCTTCACGTCGCCCTCGACCTCCCACTCAGCCTCCGGCTGCAGGCTGGGTTCGTCGGTGCGCTTCAGGACCCGGGTCGGGTTCTCGCCGTCGAGCAGGACGAGTCCCAGGCGGTAGATCATGTTGGCGTCGACAGCGTGGTAGAGCATGAGCCAGCCCTCTGGGACGCGGATCGGCGGCGCGCCGAGACCGATCTTCTGGTGCTCCCAGGCCACTTCCCCGCGGCGGGCGCGCAGCAGCCGGCGGTGCCCCCGCCACGTCCTCAGGTCAGGTGAGGTGGACATCTACATGTCCAGCGGCGCAGGATCGTCGCCCCACGTGAACCCCATGGGTCGGTGGATGAGCGCGTACTCCCCACCGATCTTCTCGGGAAAGAGCGTCGCGTTCTTGTTGTTGCCGCACTGAGTGTGGTCGAAGACAACGCCGTGGTCGATCCAGGAGAAGAGATCGGGAGAGGTTGCCAGCCCGATGTCTACGTTCACGTTGTTCCAGCAGACGTAGCAGAGGCAGTAGGTGTCGCCGATCTTCACGATTCGCGGGTCTTCGACCCCCTGCGCCGTCTCCGGCCGGGTCCCGTTGCGCAGGATCGGTTCGTCGGCCCGCTCGAAATGCACGCCATCGCTGCTCCACGCGTGGCCGAGGCACGAGAGGTTGCGGACGGGAGTATGCGTGATGCCTCGGTAGAAGAGGTGGAACAGCTCGCCATCATGGATGGCGGCAGCATTGAGGACAGCGTCCTTCTCCCAGGCGACGTCCGGTCGCGGGGTGAGAACGGGGGCCTCGGTCACTCGTACCAGGTTCACGGGGTGGTTCCTTCCGGGTGGGCGTCGCCCTGCTCTGCCGCAAAGTGGCAACCCAAGTTCGTCGTTGGGGCCGGCAGACCTTCTGGCAGTCGGGGCTGGCACTGCGCCACAGGCAAACCTGAGCCGCGCCGCCCGCTTGCCGGCCCCGAGGCTTTCCTGTAGGCTGGTCTTTCCACTGGCATCTCCAGGAGGTTCGCCACTTGTCCTTCAACGCCCGCGTTCTGCTCATCGCCGTTTCGACCGTCATCGCCATGTCGCTGTCCCATGAGCGAGCCTACTCCGAGCTTGTGCCCAACCCCGGTTTCGAGGAAGGCGATGACGGCGCGCTCGCAAACTGGAAGCTGTCCGCCACCGAGTCCATTCCGGCGAAGGAGGGTGTGCGCTCCTCCGAAGGGGTGCTTGTCACCTGGTCGAGCGAGTCCGCGGGGACGGGCAAGCACTGCCTGCGGATGGCAGGCAACGGTCGCGCCGAGGGGGACTTCGCCCTCGTGGTGACGCCGCGGCTTCGGCTGCTGCCGGGGTTCAAGTATGAGGTCTCGCTGCGCTATCGCGCGTCAGGTCTTGTGGCGGAAAGTGGCGACCGGACTCAGTACTCCGCGCTCATCATGGACCTCTTCTGCAACGACGCGAAGAAGCGCATTGGCGGCTGCCGGATCCTCACCTCCAACAACTCCGAGGGCTGGGCGCGACTCGCGGAGACCTTCACGCCGCCCGCCGGGACCCAGTGGTCGCAGGTGCGGCTGCAGCTCGTGAACAAGTACCCCAACTCCAAGGTGGTGCTCTGGTGGGATGACCTGGCCGTGAAGCCGCTGGACCCGACGCTGCCCAATCCGAGCTTCGAGACGGGCGCGGCGCAACCCGGCGACTGGGCGCCGGTCGGCTCCGGGGAGATTGCTTGGGCGGACGACGTTGCGCACTCCGGCAAACGGTCGGTGTCAGTCGCCGATGCCAGCGCCGGGCTGTTCTCCGGCTGGGCGACGGAGGTCCCGGTGCGGGACGACCGCGCCTACGCATTCGGTGGGTTCGTCAAGGGCGGCGATCTGAAGCCCGACGGCCCCGTTGGCGGCGGTGCATTCTGCCTGCAGTTCCTCGACGCAGAGGCGCAGCCGGTCGGGCAACCGGTGGTGTCTCCGCCCGTTCCCGCCAACGCCGACTGGACGGAAGTCGCCGCGCCAAAGGCGCAGCCACCTGTCGGCGCGACGACCGCGCGATTGACCGCCGGGCTGCAGTTCTGTCGCGGCACGGCGTGGTTCGACGACTTGGCGCTGTCGGTGGCGGAGGTCGAGTCAAAGACGGCGGCCCGCCTCAAGCGGCCTTCACCCAAGCCGCAGGCCGACCTCCGCTACGCCGCCAATCTGCTGGGCAACAGCGGGGTCGAAGCGGGCGCCGACGGCAAGCCGGAGGGTTGGACGTACCTGGGGCGGGCCGAGCCGGACTGGACGAAGGACCAGTTCGACGCCATGTACGCTGCTGGCTATCCCGCCTTCAACATGGGGCGCGGCCGCGGCGAGTGGAGCCACGACGTGACGTATGCGGGAAAGGGCGCGCTGCTCAACACGTCGGTCGATCCGCCGCTGTCGCCTCTCCAGAAGTGGTATGGACGCGGCGTCGTGGCCGGGTACTGGCTCTCCGACCCGATGCCGTGCCGGCCGGGCAACGGGTATCTCGCCGGCGCCTGGCTTCGCCCGGGCGCCCTCGTCGAGGAAGCGTGGCTCGGGCCGCTAGAGTTGCAGTTCTTCGACGCCAACGGCCGGAAGCTCACTCCGAAGAACAACCCGGTGCGGCCCGGCATTTCGGAAGCGCCCGCGGGCGTCTGGACCTGGTGGGCGACGATCCCGTGGGTGGCGCCGGAGGGCGCGGCCACGATGCGTCTTCGCTTCGGGCAGGAACTCCGTGCCAACAGCGGCGCCTGGGGCCGCACCTATGCCGACAACCTGGCCGTGTGGGAACTGCCGCCCGGCGCGTCTGTACCCACCGATGTCGGCTTGATGACCGAACGCTACCGCGAGTGGTTCCGCTCCGCCCACGCGAAGGTCAAGCCGCCCTACGTTGCGGCGCCGACGGACGCGGCGGAGTACGAGAGCTGCTGGGGCAAGTCGGAGAACGTCACAGCCGGCAACCTGTTCCGCGACCCGAAAGCCGAAGTGCCGGCCCGGTTCACGGTGACCAACCTCCTGGGCGAGCAGCGGAAGCTCTCTCTGCGGATCACCCGAACCGACTGGTTGGGCAATGCGGACCCGCCGGTCGAAGTGCCGGCGTTCAGCGCCAACGGCTCCTCGGACACCACGCTAACAGCCAAGCTGCCGCCCGCGAGGGGATACGGCGCATTCCACCTCGAAGTCGAAGTCTTCGAGGGTCCGGCAGTCGTCGGACGGTTCTCGGGCCGCTACGCCGTGTTGCCGCCCCTTGACCGCCCCCGCACCGCCGAGAACCTCTGGGGCGTCACGGTGCTCGTCCCCGTCCGTGCCGACGGGCGACCGTTCGAGAAAGAGTTGGGCAGCCTGCTCAAGGTCGCCGGGTTTGGGCTGGACTGGGTGCGGATGGAGTTCAGCCTGGAGCCTGGCAAGTTGGCGGAGAGCATCGCCGAGACCAAGCGCGTTGTGGAGTGGTACCACGCCCTCGGGCTGCGTACGGTTCTGCAACTTATGCCCCGGTGGCAGCGGCCAATCGACCGCGCCGCCTACGAGGCCGCCGGCAAGGTGATCGGCAGCGAGTTCAAGGGCCGTGTCGCCGCCATCGGCAACTGGGCCATCGAGACCGCCAACTCCGCCTCGCCCTTCCGCGGCGGCGGCAAGGACCGGCTGACCGATGACGAGTACGACACCATCCTCGCCGGCCTGTACGAGGGCCTGAAGTCAGCCGACCCGTCGCAGACCGTGCTCATCGGCAACATCGCCACCGACTGGGAAGCCAAGACCGTTCGCCGCCTGTACGGCAAGCCAGCCGAGGGCCGCTTCGACGGCGCCATCCTCAACGCCTACATGGGGCTGGTCATGACGGCGCAGAACAACCTCAAGGAGTTCGACGCCCACGGCGACACGCAGAAGACCATCTGGCAGGAGGAGAACGCCGACCAGCGCTCGCCCTTCACCGGCGACACGAGGCGACATGGCGAAGCCGAAGGCGCGAAGAACCTGGTGCGCAGTTGGCTGTCGCTCTACGGGAAAGTGCACCCACGCGTGAAGGCGATCACCATGTGGGGCTTCGTCTGCCCGAGCGAGCAGGACATCATGATGGTCACCCCCAACCTGCAGCCGCGCCCGCAGTTCGTGGCGCACGCCGTGATGGCCGATGCCCTGGCCGACGCGACGTTCGTCGGCGACCGGTCGGTGGGCGATGTCTCGCTCTTCGAGTGGAACCGCGGCGACGGCCCGATCCTGGCACTGTGGGCCAACGCGGGCGAGCGCGACCTCACTCTGGAGGTTCCGGCCGGGAAGCTCACCACGATGGACCTAATGGGCAACCGACAATCGCTGGCGGGAAGAAAGGGACTGTTGACGCTTAAGCTCACCACCACACCGGCGTACCTCTTCGGCGGCGGGGCTGTGACCGTGAGCACACGGTTGGAAGCCGCGCTCGGACACGGCGACACACAGGCGGGAAAGCCGGCGGTCTGCCTCACGCTGAAGAACAACGACGCGGCTGCGGTGACCGGGACGATCCTGTTCCAAAGCCCCGTGGCGACTGACGCCAAGCAGACCTTCTCGCTGAAGCCGGGCGAGACGGGCAGGTTCACCGCGCCCGTCCGCGACGGGCTCGACGCTGCCAAGCGGACGCCCTTCCGCGCCGAGTGCCGTACAGCCGCCGGCGCGCTTTACGCCGCTTCGGCTTCACTGAACTTCGCCCAGGCAGTGCGGGCGGCAACCCCTCCCGCGCTGGACGGCACGTGGAAGGGCTGGGAGGCCGCGTCGGCTGTCCCGTTCGGCGAGCCGTGGCAAGTGCAGCCGCCCACCGTCCCCGGCGAGCAGTACGACGGCCGCGCCGACGTTTCCGGCAAGTTACGCCTGCTCTGGGACGATAGGTGCCTGTACCTCGGCGTCGAAGCCGCCGACGACGTCTTTCTCCCCAACCCCGAACGCGGCGCCGCCGGGTTCATGGGCGACTCCCTCGAGTTTGCCATTCAGCCCGACGGTCTCCTGTCGCAGACCGCGCCGCGTTGGGAGTTCGAGTTGTACCTGCCCGGCGACGGCGGCCCATACGCTGCCAGCCGCCGCTTCCCCCTCCCGCAGGCGATCCTCGACCACTGGCAAGCAGCGATCACGCCGACCGGTCAACGCGGCAACGTCATCTACCAAGTCGCCCTCCCCTGGGCCGACCTGGGAATCGGCAACCCGACCATTGGCAGAGCATTCACCTTCGCCTTGGTCCTCAACGACCAGGACAACAGAAAAGCCCCCCTCACCGGCGGCCGCTGCCGGGCCCGCTGGTTTGAAGGCGTGGACACGGCGAAGAACCCAGAGGGGTTCGGGGACGTGACGTTGGTGCGGTGAACTTCCCCCCCCGTGGGCTGGGCCGCGGTTGGCGCAGTTTGGTCCCGGCGTCCCGGGCTTGTCCGGTGGACCGACGGTCAGCCTTCGGTGGTTGACCTGTGCCAGGACTCTGCAGCCCCTTCAGGGCTGAGATCCGCGGCGCCGTTTGCGTTTCGGTACCAGGGAGGCGCTCCGCTTTCCCTTCGCTGCGGTGTGTCACCCCTTCGGGGTGCAGGGCCCGGACCCTCACATCCCGAAGGGGTGACACACCCCAGCCCAGGGCAGAGAATGCCGCCCTGGGTATCGGCGCCTCGCCCCAAGCCCATACCCCAACGGGGTTACACAACGGCAGGCACATATCGCCCGGTTGAGCCTGTCTACCCACGCGAGTTCGCGCCGACAGCCGCCGCGGCCGGTCCTGCCCCCGACGCCGAGGCGAAGGTCGGGACCGGGCGGAAGTCGGGTAGGTCGCGGTACTTCAGGTTGCGGCGGCCGAAGTAGGAGCCGTAGTACTGGGCGTTGGCGTCGATCCAGGTGGTGAGGCGCACGCGGTCTTCCTGGGGGAGCCGGAGGTCTTTGTGGCTGACGGCGAGGCGCGCTGCGGCAGCCGCCAAGTCGGGGTCGTGCAGTGTCACCTTGTCGGGGCAGAGCATTGCCCCCAGCACGCTGGCGTGGGAGCCGAGGGACTGGGGTGGGAGGTAGCAGACGTTGCCCGTCTTTGGGTGGTTCTCGCCAAGGGTCGGGCCCAGGAGGTCGAAGCGCTTTCGGCCATTGCCGCCACGCCGTTCGGGCACCAGGTTCTCGTAGGAAACGCTGAACAGCGCGGTCATTGTGCCGGACAGGTCGAGGTCGCCTTTGGGTTGGGCGCCGCTGTGGCAGCGCACGCAGTGTTGGTCCAAGACGGGCTGGACATCGGTCGGGTAGTGTCGGCGAACGCGCCCCGAACCTCGTCCGGCAACAGCGCCCGGTCATACACGCGAACTTCGTCGAGATCGCCGGCAAACCTCGTGGGCGAAGGGAAGTTCGTTGAGGTGTAGCCGATCTTGGCGGCGCATTCCGGCGGATCGGGCCCGGCAACGAGGCTCCCGTCCCCGTCCACTCGGCCATCGACGTATACCCGCGAAGGTTGGGAACACACCGAAGTGGAAGTTCGCGGAACTTCCCCGGCAGGCGTGCAGCAGACGTAGGACAGAGGCTATTCTCCCAGACGG
>PEVN01000332.1 GCA_002779825.1 Armatimonadetes bacterium CG06_land_8_20_14_3_00_66_21
ATTATCCGGATGAACCGGATTTGGAGACCAAGACCCACGGGCGACCGGTCACCGCGGCGGCGCGGTCGAGGCTCCCTCCGCCGCTTGCTTTGTAGCCGAACACGCCTCCCACAGCGTTACCTGGGTGATGACTTCGGGATAGCTGTCTGCTACTTTCGTCAACTCGGACAGGGACGTTGGATCGGCGATTGCGCATAGGGCGTTGGCGGCGGCTTGGCGGACGTCCATGGCGTTGCCGTAGTCGGACACGGTGGCCAGCAGGGCGGGGACGGCCTGGCGGGCGCCGAGGCGGCCAAGGGCGTCTGCGGCGGCGGCGCGGTAGAGCGGCGTCATTGCGTTGTGGAGGAACACATTGGGCGGGTCGGGTATGCCGAGGGCGGCTTCGTTGGGGTCCTTCTCCAGCGTCGCCCGAAGCATCTCGACCGCCCCCGCGTCTCGCAGCTTCCCGAGCGTCCGCGCCAGGAAGAAGCACGTCCAGCTTCGCTGCCGGGAGGGTTCTGCTGCATGGTACCGCGCGAACGCTGCCCGCACGCGGAGCGCGTCCTCCGGCTGCAATGCGACCACTGAGAGCAATTGAGCAGCGCGGGACTCCGGCTCCAGCGGGCTCACCGACACTGCGGGCGGCGAAGCCGTTACCGCCTCCGCCAGTGCCGGGTCCCTCTTCGCCTGCGGATCGCCCAACACGGCGAGACACGTGTCAACCACAGCACCCGCCCTGCCGCTCCGGTTGACCACCCGCGACACCAACACCTCGTAGGAATCGTTCTCGAACAGCAGCCCGCGGTCGGTGTCGATGGGCACCGACTCCAGCAGCTTCGCTGTCAGCGCAGCGGTCTTCCGCGAGCCCAGGGCATCGAGCGATTCGAGGATCCGGTAGTGCGGGATCGAGGCGTTGCAGCCCATCAGCCACTCGTGGTCGGCCGTTCGGAAGGTGTAGTACCAGAACTCGACCAGCTTCGCGAAGGCGTCGAGCAGGCACTGCTCCGCTTCGGGCGTGCCGATCCAGCCAAGCGCCTCGGCAGCGGCCCCGGCGAGGTGATCTGGCATCGCAGCCCAACCGAACTCGTGGCTCTTGGCCGGCTGGACCGGGGTTCTTGCGGTGTTCTCTTCGAGGACTCGGCCCAACAGCGGCACCGCTGAGGCGTCGCGCAAGTGCCCCAGCGCGCGCAGGGCGGCGAGCCGGGCAACAAGGCTGTCGCTGCGGCCGGACTCGACGTACTTGCGCAATGCCGCCTTGGCCGGTTCGCCGCCGACGTGCCCCAGCGCCTCGATTGCGAGGTGTGACACGGTGGCGTCGGGTGAGTCGGTCTGCGCAACGAGGTCGCGCTCGATGGCATCCCAGTCGTGCGCCGCAAGCCACGCCGCCCAACCCGCCGCGTCCTTGGTGCGCTCCTCCTCGCTGCCATACGCGTTGAACGGTTCGGCGTGCCCGGTCAGGTGCTCCAGAGCGACGTTGGCGCCTTGCGCGACTTCGCATGCCGAATCGCGTAGCGCGCTTAGCAACGCGGGTACTGCTTCACGGTTTCCGCTGGCCGCCAGCGCCAAGGCAGCCGCGACGCGGACCGGAACTTCGGCCTCGTCCAGGGCCGCGCACAGGCCGGGCACGGCTGCCCGGTCGCGGAAGAGACCGAG
Organism: Armatimonadetes bacterium CG06_land_8_20_14_3_00_66_21; assembly: GCA_002779825.1. Lineage (GTDB taxonomy): Bacteria > Armatimonadota > Abditibacteriia > CG2-30-66-41 > CG2-30-66-41 > CG2-30-66-41. The sequence goes on from PEVN01000332.1 coordinate 1,633, forward strand.
TCGCTGGGCGGCAACGCGGCGCTGAGCGGGGTCGCCGTCGCGGAGGTGCTGCAGCAGTGCCTTCACCGCCGCCGGTCGCCCGGGAGGCTGATCGGTCAGGTCGGAGCCGGCCGGAAGTGCGGTCTGGCGATACAGGTCGATGCTGCCCACTTCCCGGAACCGCTCGAGCTGCAGGTTCATCACCCCGCCATTCGCCGCGTTGTTGGCGCGGAAGCGGGGCAGCCCCGGCACCAGCGTCAGGTCCACCGGTTGGCGCGTACCGGCGAGGGCGAGCTTCTCGGTGGGGGCGGCCTGCCGCTGCGCGTGACAGCCGATGCAGGAGCGGGTCTCCCCGGGGCGGACGTAGATCCAGCTCAGTTCGTTGACCCCGGCGCGCCCCTCAGCGTCGACCGCTTGCAGCGCCAGCGGCCGGTCGGCCGGCACGCGCGCGAGAAACGACCCGTCCGGCGCCAGTGGCACCGTCCCAAGCTCGACGCCTTCTGTGCCGATGTGCCCATACTGATGGTGCGCCGCCCGCAGCGTGAACGGACTGCCCGAGTACACCCGGACTGCTTTCACGCGGCGCCAGTCGCCGTCAACCTGTTTCGTGTTGAAGACGGATTGGCAGAAGAGAACGCCAGTCTTACCGGGGTCGCGGTCGGCGTCGGTCTTGACGATGGTGGACATCGCGCGCGGCTTCGGTCGCGCGCCGAGATACGCCACCGAGTGCAGGTCGCGCTCCTTCGTCTCGAGCAGTCTCACGGCCGTGCCGGTGGCCGGGTCGACAATCGCCAGCAGGCCCTTCAGCGTGCTGACCAGCAGCCGGTTGTCGGGCAGTGCCGCCATGTCGAAGGGGTTCACGTCGCACGGCATCGCGCGGATGTCGCGGCCTTCGTCGCTTGTTTCGGTGATCGTGGGCCCCAACTCGGAAATGCAGGCAACGCGCCCGTCCGGTAGTGGCGCCGGCGAGCCGCAGCCGTGGTTCCGCAGCCAGGCGTAGCCGTCCTCGGCAGCAGTCGCACGGTCGTAGGGGATCTTGTCTCGGTCCGGCCCGACCAGGATCTCGCCGCCGGTGCCATCCGGGTGGACGCAATGGAGATGCGTCTCCACCTTGGCGCGCTCCAGGAAGTTGTCCTGCCGGACGAACACAATCCGACCGTCTGCCATCACTTCCGGATCCGTGTCGGCGACGATGTGGTAGGTGAGCGGCCGGATCTCGTCGCGGCTGCGGTCGAGCACGAACAGACTGCGGGCGGCGTTCGCGTGATACTCCTCCCGGCAGCCGATCCGGGTTGAGGCAAACACGATCCGGCCGTCGGGCAACTCCGCCGGGTCGTAGTCGTGCCACGGGCCGCGGGTGAGTTGGGTCAACCCGGAGCCGTCAGAGCCGATCCTGTAGAGATGGAAGGAGCCTTCGCCTGCCGGCGCCATGCAGAAGAGAATCTCCGTGCCGTCGTACGAACACGTCGGCGAGGCAATCAACCCCTTGCCGGCATCGAGC
>PEVN01000025.1 GCA_002779825.1 Armatimonadetes bacterium CG06_land_8_20_14_3_00_66_21
TAGGAGAGTTGAGGCATGGCAGAAAAGAAGAGCGGACCAGTGAGCGGACCAGTGATCGGGATCATCGTGGTGATTGCGGTGATTGTGATCGGTTTGATCGGCAAGGCCGCGCTCAAGCCGAGGCCGTCATCGACAGCCGCCACCGCACCCACTGCGACCCAACAGAAGCAGATGCTTGACCAGCAGAAGCAGCTCGCGCCCAAGTAGCACCGGCAACGGGCTCAGTCACTCGGCGTCCACAACCTGCGCCAACAACAGAAAGGACGGCAGAGGCTATCGCTGCTGCCGTCCTTTCGCGTTACGCGCTTCCCTGGACGCCCCACACCCGCAGCCGCGAGGAGGACTGGTCCTCCCTCGGAGCGGAGGGGGCTGGAGGCGGGCCTCAATCCACGCCAAACTCCTGGGGGCGGAATGTGCGCTGGTGCGTCTTCACATGACCGTCGTAGAAGGCCACGTTCATGCGCTCATTGTGGTCGGTGCGGCGACTGTCCCACCCGCCGATGGTGCTACCGCTATCGGTCCCCGCGTGTCCGACGCCGCAGAACGTGTGGCAGCGGGTGCGCGATTCGACAATGGCCACCAGCCCCGACGTGTCCTTGAATACAGATTCCTCCGGCGAGTTGCGGCGCCAGGAGTTGCCGAACGGGCCGTTGCCGATCTGGCCCATCACATTCGGGCGCCCGGCGTTTGCCGCGTAGCCCCCGAGGTTCTGTCCGAGGTTGCTGCGAGGCACCCCGGGCATGCAGGTGCGGGTGATGGTGCGAGTAGAGGGACAGGTGAAGACCTGCCAGTTCTTGGTGTACGGCTGTGTTACCTCCCGCCAGTCCCAACCGGGAGCAAGACACGTGGTGGTTGAACTGCTTGTGCAGTTGCGCGGGTAGCAGCCGTCGTAGTCCGACGCGTACATGAGAACGCCCAGGCTGATCTGCTTCAGATTCGAGGCGCAACTCGCTTCTCGCGCCTTTTCCCGGGCCTTGGCAAACACGGGGAACAGGATCGCCGCCAGGATCGCGATGATCGCAATCACGACAAGCAGCTCGATGAGTGTGAAACCTTTCCGTTTGTACATCTTGAGGTCCTCCTTGGTCAGTTGAACGTCGTTGCCCCTCGGCACGGTGATCGACTACAAGCCTCCTTTCCTGCGGAGAGCGCAGCGTGCTCCCGGGCAGCAACTGGCCCCGAGCTCGGGAGCTCTCGCCTCGATTGCCTTGTACGGAGCGACTGGTATTGTACTGGCATTCGCATTCGAGGTCAAGGGGATGAAGGCTGTCGAGGATACCTCCAGTATGGCGCAGAGAAGCACGTTGCTCCCCGGCTCGACGGGGCGGCCGCTGTCCGCGCCCGGTCGCCGCTACCCAACGCACGTCGAGGAACCTGCCAGGCGCGGCCGCCACGCAGGCTCTCTCGTCGTCCGGCTCAGAGATCAGCCCGCCGCGATCCTCCGGAGGATGTCCAGGTCAGCGAGGTCCTTCTCGCGACCCGCCGCTGCCTTCGCGGCGATCAGGTCTGCCAGCGCGATGAAGGGCACCGGGACATCCTGGATCTGCATGACCTCGCGACGCTGCCACGCCTCCGCGAAACCGACCCCCGCAAGCTCCGTGATCGCGTCCAACTCGAAGTAGTCGTCGAAGATTGTGACCTGGTTCTCGACCACTGCTTCCGGCGTTGTAAGGTGGGCGGTGCCGAAGTCCGCGTCCTTCAGCGCGTCCAGCAGCCGGGCGGCGTTCGTGAGGGTGCGCTCCACGAAGAGGTCCACGTCGAGCGTGGCTCGCGGCACGCCGTAAATGATCGCAGCCGTGCCGCCAACCACGAGGTAGCGCACCTCATGGGCGTTCAAGCACTTGTATACGCGTGTATGGTTTCCGATCATCGTGTTCGGGCTTCGGGCGGCCGGCAGCGAGGATGAACTCGGCAGACTGAGTCATGGCCAGATAGCGTTCGGTGGGTTCTCGCTTCAGGAACCGCCGGACCTTCTCGTCCATCGTCTCGTGCTCGAATCCGTGGTACACCGCTCCCATGTGCTGCTCTCCGATCTGGTCTCCGTGACAGGACTCGATGGTACCTAAGCGGACCTCAGCCATCAATCCTGCGCACCCTCCCGAATCTCGAGGTCCCTGAACCGCACTTCCATCACGCATCCCGAGTGCATCTGCAGGGCGAAGTTGCCCTCCGGCCGGCTGGGGTCGTTCTTGAGCTCGGCGCTCTTGGTGCCGTTCACGGTCACCACGACGGTGCCGCCGTGGGCGGCGATGGTCATCTCGTTCCAGTCGTCTGCCTTCAGGAATGCCCTCTCGTCTTCGTCCTTAGGCTTGGCGAGCCACGCGCGGCCATAGCTCTCGTAGATGCCGCCGGCGCCGGAGCCGGGCGGACCCACCTGGATCTGCAGGCCGTGGGCTTGCTCGGGCTCCTTGACGATTGTGCGGATGTAGAAGCCGCTGTCGCCCGTGAGGCATTTGAACTTGAACCGCACGGTGAAGTCCTTGAAGGGCTTGTCGCTCACCAACAGACCGTACAGCTTCTCGTTGTTGGCGCGGCCGATGAAGGCGCCGTCCTCGGCCGTCCACTTGCCGTCGCCGACCGCGTGCCAACCGGCGAGGGTCTTGCCGTCCATGAGCGGCTTCCAAGTCGGGGTCTGTTCCTCGGCCGCTTGCGCAACAGCCACCACGACGGTACACAACGCACACGACAACCCAACGACAGCAATTCTCGAGTTTCTCATGAGTTTCTCCTTTGGGAGTGTAGCGCGAGATGGTATCTCGCGCCGCGCGACTTGCCAAGTCGCGTTACGTTCTCCTTCGTCGTGGCGTGCAGACGCACATGGGCGATTCCCTTGGGAGTGTAGCGCGAGATGGTATCTCGCGCCGCGCGACTTGCCAAGTCGCGCTACATTCGTTACGAGCCCTGCTGCTTGCCCTTGCCGCGCCGTTCGCGGCGACCCAGTTCCGCGGAGGCGTCGGCGGCGCGGCGACGGATGGCCACTCCTGCGCCCGTAAGCAGCAGAATGCAGCCCAGCCACAGCGGAACCATCATTGGCTTGTGGGTGACCTGGACGAGGAGCGTCTCTTTGCCGGACCTGGCGGCCGACGAGGCCGGGATCCTCGCGCCTGCGAAGCTCAGGTGCACCGTCCCCGACTCGACGGTCATGCTCATCAGCCGGACCGTCGCCGCCCCGCCGTCGAACTCGGTCGGGGGATGGGAGGTCTCCTGCCCGCTGATGACAAACTGGGGGGTGACTTCCTCGGTCTTGCCGTCCACGTCGATCTTCAGCTTCGCGCCGACGGACATGCCGCCCTCCTTTCCGTGGGCCGACATGTCAAACGCCTCGAAGGTCACTTTGTAGGGGCCGACTTTCTTTGACTCCCCCTTGGCGATGTCTACCGTGTCGCCGGAGCCAGCACCATGGGGGGATTCGGCGTCGCCAGGGTCCACCGACTCGGGCTCCACATACAGGTCGGCGAGGAAGCCGCGTTGGATGGCAGGCGTCCTCATGAGACCGTGCTTGGTCTCATACATCAGCGCCTTGCCGTTGTAGACGTGGTCGCCGCGCTCCACATCGACGTTGATCTGGAGCTTCCCGTCCTTGCGGACCTCGGACCCGCGGTGCGTGACCTTGTAGCCCATCACCGCCTTGGTCTCGCCGAGACCGAGGGTGATCTTGTGCTCGCGGTCGTACGCGGACGAGCCAACGAAGCTCATCAGCATGAGCGCCAGGCCGGTGTGCGCCAGCGGCGCGCCGATCAACAAGCGCTTCCCCATTCGCCAGCGAGACACCACGGCAGCGAGGTTCGCCCCCAGAGCAGTTGCGGCCAGGCCGATGAGCAGGTACCAGGGGACGCTCTTTGCGAGCGACACGCCGACGGACGCGCCGGCCGAGGCGCGAGCATAGGCGACGGTGCCGGCCACCGTTGCGAGCAGCCCGAGGAGACC
>PEVN01000167.1 GCA_002779825.1 Armatimonadetes bacterium CG06_land_8_20_14_3_00_66_21
CACTCTGTCGTTGATCCGCCAGGACGGCACGACGGAGACGGAGCGGACAACCGCTCTCGAGTACCTCGGCCCGCGCCACCGCCTGGTGATCGACGCCTCCGAGGACAGCTACGCCGGCGCCGGACAGCCGACGGCCAACTTCGGCCACCTCGCCACGTTGTTGGTGGATGGCGGCGGAGCGGCCATGGGCGACAATAGCCACAACATCGGCTACCTCCGCTTTCCGCTCCAGGTGCCGGGGAAGGTCGTCTCCGTCAAACTGCTGATCCACACCGCTCCCTCCGAAGCCTCCGAGAGCGGCGACTCGGGGAAGATCCATTTGGTCGACGAACCGTGGGAAGAGTACACGCTCACCTACGCCAACCGGCCCAAGCCCGGGACCGTAGTCGGCACCCTCGGCCGTGTCGGCCGGGACACACTTGAGGAACGCGAGTTGAAGGTAGACCTGACCGGCAGGAAGGAACTCAGCCTCGTCCTCGAGCCCACCTCCACCGACGGAGCCAACTACTACGCCCGCGAAGGCGGGAAGGGGCCGCAGCTTGTGGTTGAGTACGTCGCGGAGTAGAGCGGACCGGGCCTGCCGAGAGCCAGCCTCCGACCCACTACTGTGAGCGAACAGCCGAGCAGCGGCGCTCGGCGAGTGCGTGGCGTCAGCCCGTTGTCAGCCAGACCCCAGCAGGTACTTGACAACATCCCTGGCCGAGTAGGAGTCGCCCGACTGCTCCACCAGCGGCGACAGCTTCTTCAGGTCGTCCCCCGCGGTCAGCAGCATCTTCTCCACGTAGCCAGAGGCGTGGCACTGAGGGATCCCGATGTTGGCCAGCAGACCGTTGCACAGGCACTTACGGCCGAGCGTCTGCTCCGCTTTGCCGCCTTTGCGCTCGTAGGCGTTGACGGGCTCGGCCGGACAGCGGTAGCCCAGTGAGCCCTCGGGCTTGCGGTAGACATGTCGCAGGTACCCGAGGTCGCACACCCGCTTCCGGTTCTCGTAGACTTCGCGCTCGGAGAGAGACCCCTCCAGACGCGCCACCTTGAACGGGAATCCCGTGGGTGAGGCGACTGGGTCGGTGAACACCTCGCTCTCTCCGTTGCGGAGGGCGCCAATCAGCGTCTGTTTCGTCTCGGGCGTCAGGGCGGACTCCCGGCACAAGGCGAATGCGGTACCCACTTGGATGCCCACCGCGCCCAGTGCGAGTGCCTTCTCCAACCCCGGCGGCTCTCCGTAGCCGCCGGCGAGCCAGAAGGGCACACCGAGGGCGGCGATCTTCTTCAGGTCGACGTCGTCTTTCGGCCCATAGATCGGTTCGCCCGAGTCGCTGAGTTGCAGCAGCCCGCGCGGCGGGGCGTTGTGCCCCCCGGCAGTGGGCCCCTCGATGACGAAGCCGTCGACCTTGCCCGTTGCCTTCTTGGCAAGCGTCTGCGCCAGAACCGCGGAGGCGATGATGGCGAGGAACAAGGGGCGCGGCAGAGGCGGCAACCCGCCGCCGATCACTTCCGTCGGGTCGAAGGTCATTCGGTAGTCGTCGTCACCCGTGGCCCCCTCGACAAGTAGCCTGAGAGAAGCGGGCTGATGCTGGGTGTACCGGTCCAGGATCCCGGGGATCTCGCGCGGGACTCCGGCGCCCATGCACACATAGTCGACGCCGGCCAACATGGCGCCATAGAGCGAGGCCAGGTTGGGCATCTGGATCTTCTCGAGATAGTTGATGCCCACCACTCCGTCGTGTCCCTCTTTGGCGAGGAAGACCTCGACGAAGTTGGCCACGACGGTCAGTTGCTGCGACTCCACGCTGGGTTCGGCCGCGTATGCCGGTATCCGCCGAAACGGCTGAGATGCAGCTCTGCCGCCGGGAATGCAATGCTCTTCCACTATGCGTTGGGCGAGGCTGGGCACCGGGAAGCAGCTCAGCGCCCGCCGCATGTGCCCGTCCGGGTCACCGTCCTGCAGCCGCCGGGCGAGGATTACGTCGAGGGCGGTGCCGGAGACGACGCCCAGTTGTCCGGTCTCGGCCACGGCGCGCGCCAGGAACCAGTTCGAGACGCCTGCCCCCATGCCGCCCTGGATGATTGCTGGATGTGTCATGCAGTCTTGCTCTCATTCTCCCCGCCGGCCCCTCACTGCGCCAGCGCGCAAAGTCTGCCGGGGAGACCTGCCTCTCGCAAAGTCACAGCCCCTGAACGGAGCCGCGGTCGCCGCCATGGGAATTATGCTTCGCGCGCGCCCTTCTACGCAGACGAAATGTGCAGTATACTCCAATTTGCCGGACTTTACGTTAGCCGGCAAATACCGTCTTCCTGGACGCGGTGCTACGTTCCCTGACCGGGCCCTTGCTTGCCCAGCGCGTGAACGTCGTAATCTCGAACCCGGAACGGCAAAACAGGAGCCACGTATGGCAGAGGGAACGGTTCGATTCTTCAACGGGGAGCGCAACTTCGGCTTTATCGCCAGCGACGATGGCAACGACGTCTTCGTCCACATCACCGCGTTTGGCGACGAAGCAGCCCGGCCCCAGGAAGGCCAGCGGGTACAGTTCGAGACCGAGCAGTCAGACAAGGGCCCCCGGGCGACCAAGGCCACATTACTGGACGAGTTCCGCGAAGTGCCCCCGTCGAGTCGCGGCGGCGGTGGCGGCGGTCGTCGCAGTGGCGGCGGCGGCGGCGGTGGCGGCGGCTACCGCGGTGGTAGTGGCGGCGGCTACCGCGGTGGTAGTGGCGGCGGCGGCCGTCGCGAGGAGCGTCCTCGCCGGTTCTCGCCGAGAGACTTCCGCTAAGCGCCCAGTCGGCCAGGCACTCGCCTCCGGGCGGGTGGCATGAAGTCAAAACGTGAGAGCAGCCGCAGGCGGCTGCTCTCACTGCTTTGTGGGGAACCCGCGCCGGTACTCCTCGCGCTTGGCCTGCCAAACGCTCTCCAAGGGGCCGGTGGTGCCCAACATGACGGGTCGGTACTTCGGGTCGAGGCTGGACTGCTCAGCGAACCACGGGCCGATGGTGGCGACGACGTCCGGCTGAAGCGGGACGATCGCTCGGTCGAATGCCCGGACGAACGACTCCGGCGTCAGGTGCTTACTCCCCCTGAAGTACTGCGACCGGGCGAACGCGCCGAACAGCTTGCCGTTCGCATGGCAGACCCGCTTTGCCAACGCGCCCTGCGCCAGGAAGTAATGCCGGAAGCGCTGGTGGTTCTCAACGGCTTCGTCGTACTCGTCCAGCGACAAGTTGCCCGGCGGTCGGACGTGGATCGACTTGGTCGTTTCATGCACCATGCCGGCGAACCATGGGCTTCGCATCAGGCGCTCCATGTCGGTGCCCATGGCGACCGAGTTGAGCACGTCGTACTCCTCGTAGTCGGCCATCGTCACCGTCTCAGTCTGCAGGTCGCCGCGTTCGTCGCGGTACTGGAACGCAACCGGCTCTTTCGACGCCTCCCGCAGCGAGTACCACATGGGCAACTGGAAGTAGAGGACACCGCGGAAGTACGGGTTGCCCTTCTGCGCCAGACACCACGCGCGAGCGACGCGCTCGATGAACGTCGTCCACGTCTCGTACACCCAGTCCTCCCACACGCGCCAGTAGTTAGTGTCGGCCGGATCGACGAACTCAACCCAGTCGGGCAGCGACACCGTGGCGGCGTCGTCGTTGAACTCGTTCCGGTCGGCCGGCAGCTTGTCGAAGTTGTGCCCGCGCTCGCGGGCAAAGGCGACGAAGCTGTCGCGGGCAGTCGGCGAGAACAGCGGCACGCAACGCTTGGCCGGGTTGAGATATGAGTACCGCGGGTCGGCGTCCACGAATAGCTCGCGGTGCGTCTTCCGGCCGAGCCGCATCACGGTGTCCGGCGACGCGACGTCGTGCTCCGTCTCCTGCTTCGACCATACCGACTCCCAGTTGCTGGAGAGCATGCACTCGTTCAGCACAATGAACCCGCACAGCGCGCCGACGCACTCGTCCTCAGGTCCGTCCCAGGCGAACACGCGCCGAATGCTCGCCAACAGCTCCTCGACCGCCGCGCCGTTGGCGACATCGAACAGCTCCCCGGTGAACTTGATCTTCGACTCGTTGTCCTCCGGCAGCGACGGCGCGCGCCGCCACACCGACCTGTCCGCCTTCAGCGAGTACGCTCGATAGCTCTCCGGCTGCTTCGCCACCTCCTCCGGCCGGAAGAACCCCGGCAGCCGCGGGAAGCTCCAGAACCCGGGGAACAGCCTCCCTTGTTCGGCTGACACAGCCCGCATCGCCCGCGCCAGATCGCGCACGTCCCGACGCCCCGTCGCCGTGTCGACGTTCAGGTTCAGCACCTCCGCCCCGTCGAAGAACTGCGCAATCCCCTCGACGCGGAGCCGCTTGCGGTCATACGTCTTGTAGAACCACGCCGGCGGGTCGTCGGTGGTGAAGCCGGACTGGATGTAGGTGAGGGGGAGGGTAAGGGGCGGCGCCGCGGCTTCGCCGGTCACGGGTGGCGGCGAAGCCGCAAACACCGCGAGCGTCAACGCGTAGGCCAGGTGTGTCGTCACCGGCATTCACCCTTGCGACACAGGTTCGGCAACCTGTGCTACTTTCCGTGCTCCTGCTCCCACCGCACTTGCTCCGCCGGGTCATACGGCGCGACGGTACCAGTCTGGTAGAGCCCCCACGCTTGGAGTCGGCGGGTGACTGCGGGCTGGTGTGACCGGGTGTTCGTCGGCTTGAACATGTCCACGTAGTAGCGCTGCTCCATGGATATGAGCTTGGCTTCCAGCGCCTTGCAAAGCTTGCTGGCGAGCTGGGGCTTCTGCTCGATCAGGTTCCAGCGCTCGTCGGGGTCGCGCTTGAGGTCGAAGAGCATGTCGGCGCCGTTGGACGCCCAGATGTACTTGTGGGTCTTCGTGCGCGCGGCTTTGTACCAGACGTTGGCGAAGCGCACGTCGAGGTCGGCGGGGGTTCCGGCTTCGGTCCAGCCGCGGCGCATGACGTGGATGGCGCGTTGGGCCTCGATGAGGGCGAACTCGCGGGTGGGGCCTGTGAGCGCGGCAAGGAGGCTCTCGCCTTGGATGCTGGCGCGGGCTTCCTCGTCCTCGATCTCGCACAGCTCCATCAGCGTCGGGAGGAGGTCGTTGATCTGCACCAGCTCCTTGCAGCGGGTCCGCGGCTTGAACGCTTTGGGGTAGCGGATCACCAGGGGCGTCTTGCACACGCTGTCGTACACACCGTTCTGAGAGTGATACGAGTAGTGCGTGTGCTCGCCTTGGTCGTCTCCGTGGTCACCGGTGACGATGAAGATTGTGTCGTCGTAGACACCGCGCTGCTTCAGCTCTTCAGCGAGGCAGCCGATGCGGTGGTCGAGGCAAGCAGTCTCGGCGTCGTACAACGCGCGCTGCACGATCCAATCGTCGATGGTCAGCGGCTTGTCGCCAATGGTGGTGACGGCCTGCCCGCCCTTGGCGGCCAAGGCCTGCTCGTAGGTCACGCCTTCCGGCAGGAATCGGCTGCGCCACGGCTCGGGCGGGTTGTAGACATCGTGCGGCTCAGTGCAGTTCACGAACATCAGGAACGGCTTCTTGCTGCGCGACCGTACCACGTTGTCGTCGATCCATTTGCACGCGACGCCGACGGCTTTGAAGGAGCCGTTGTCCCGCTCGTCGGGGTTGTCGCTGGGGACGTAGGGCGCGACGGCTTCGACGTTGCCCGCCCCGTACCGGATGTGCTCCTCAAATCCAGTGCCAGCCGACCACGGGTTGCCGCTGTCGTACGCCCAGCCGTTGTTGCACAGCGCCACTGTGCGATAGCCGTTCTTCGTGAACACCTCACCCATCTGCGGCAATCCAGGCTCCAGCCCTTCATGCTGCGCGCCCGCGCCGTGCCCCGACTCATACCGGCCCGTGAACATCGACGCATGCACCGGCAGCGTCCACGGCGCGGTCACGAAGTGGTTCTCGAACAGGCAGCCCTCCTTCGCGATCTGGTCGATGTTCGGCGTCGTCGGCCGCCGGTAGCCGTAGCAGTGCATGTTCCGCGCGCCCTGGGTGTCCATCATAAAGAGGACGATGTTGGAGCGGCTGGTTGGGGGGTGCGAGACTCGCTTTGCCATGGGTACGTTCCTTTCCGTGCATCGTGCCGAAGAGACACAGGTGAGGTGTGACGTTGGTTCCCCATTCGACGCGTAGCGCCGCAATCATCCCTGCGTAGGAAACTTCGACACACCTTGTGGAGGGCTGCCCAGGCTACAGATCCGTCCGCGAGAACACCCACCCACTCAGCAGCAGCAGCGCCACCACGTAGACCGCTACGTATCCCAAGTCCCACGGACTCGCTTCGGGTCGCACGAACGGCTGCCTGCCCATGAAGCCATCGAGGTCCAGGCGGCCGCTGACGTGGTCGATCCAGAGGGCGATCCGGCCGGTGGGCACGAGCATGCCGCACCAGCGGCAGACGCCGTAGAGCGTCTCGGCTGCTTCCCGCGTGGGCTCGTTCTGGTTGAGCCCGTGGGCGATCATGCGCAGAAGGCCGTACTCCTGGCTGCCGACGAGCCAGCTAAGCAGCCCGATCCCGGCCGAGAGCCACGTCGAGGCGACGGCGGAGAGTGAGAGCGTCAACGTCGTGAACAGCGCCCCGAACATCAGCGAGGCTATCGCCCCAGAGAAGATCTGCTCGTTCAATGCACCGGTGCGCCACCACAGGATGCCGGTGAGCAGGCTGCCCAGCACGACCAGGTAGATCAGCAGAATGGCGTTCAGCCCGAGCCATTTGCCCAACAGAATCTGCCACCGGGTGATTGGCTTGGAGATCACCGTGTGCAGTGCGCCGCTTTCGCGTTCTCCGGCAAGGGCGCCGGCCGCAAACAGGATGGCCAAGAACATGGTGAAGGTGCGGACGATCCACAGCCCGCCTTTGCGCATGAGTTCCGTGAAGAGGGCGTGCTCCACCGGCTTGCCCTCGACCAGCGCCGCAGCGGGGCGACCGCGCTCCACTCGCCGGTGCTCAATCTTCCGTTCGGTGCGGACGGCAAGCCGCGTCATGCCGACGATGAGGAACATCGTGAACAGGATGGCGACGACAGCGGTTCGTCGTTTGAGCGACTCCAACATGGTCAGCCGCGCGATCTCGTAGAGCCCTCTCACGCCGTTGCCCCTTTCTGCGATTCCGCGCCGTTGCCGCCGACCAGCCTCACAAAGAGCTCCTCCAGGCTTTGGCGTTGTGGCTTCAGCTCCAGCAGCTCTGCGCCAGCGGCCACAACCATCGGAGCGAGGGTGGACACGGTGGACGGCGTAGACAGGTGGAGGGAGACGTGCTCGCCGGTCACGGTCAGGCTGGAGCTTAGGGCCGCCAGACGCTGCTCCAACTCCGGCGTCAACCCGCGGAGGCGCATCTCGACCGAGACGGACGGCTCTGTCAACTCCTCGATTCCGCCTTGCCGGATCAACTGGCCGTGGTGCATGATTCCGACGCGGTCGCAGCACAGCTCGATTTCCGAGAGGAGATGGGAGTTGAGGAACACGGTCTTGCCGCGGGACTTGAGCGACAGGATGATATCGCGCACTTTCCGGCGGCCCAGCGGGTCGAGCGCCGAGGTGGGCTCATCCAGAATCACCAGGTCGGGGTCGTGGACCAGCGCCTGCCCCAGTCCCGCTCGTTGCTGCATTCCTTTGGAGAACTCCCGCACGGGGACGCGCGCCCGGTCGGCAAGCCCGACCAACTCCAACACGGCGGGAACGCGCGCCTTGCGGTCGGCCGCCGACATGCCGTGGAGCCGGCCGTGCAGGTCGAGCAGCTCCGCGGCGGTGAGGAAGTCGTGGAAGTGGAACTTCTCGGGGAGGAATCCCACGCGCTTCCGCCCTGCCGGGTGACCTAGCGCGTGGCCGCAGAGAGCGCCGCTGCCTGCCGTGGGCAGCACGCTTCCCAGCAGCATCATCACCGACGTCGTCTTGCCGGCGCCGTTGGGGCCGAGGAAACCGAACGCCTCTCCCCAGCCGACTTCCAGGTCCAGAGCCTGCACCGCTACCAGAGGCTTCCGCCGCAGTCCGCCGCCATAGACCTTGCGGAGTCCGCTCGTGGAGATCGCCGTGCCCGTCGCGATCGTCGCCGTCATTGAGACCGCTCCCGAGCCGCTGCCGGCGACCCCAGGTCGGTCAGCAACTGGGACATGCGCGCCAAGCCGGGGAAGGTCGTCTCGGAGGTGAAGCGGATCGTGGCCGCCAGCGTCTGCCCCAACGACTCTGGGGTTCCGGCCCACACCGGGCTGAGGAGGCGGCTGCTCCCCTTGGGCGCCTCGAGGCGAAGAGCGACCTCCCAGCCGGGCTTGCCTTCGAGAGCGACGACGTACCCGCCGCGCGGATCGGCGTACCCGAACCACGGCGAAGTCAGCACCGCGGCGACGTGCAGCCACGCTGCGTTGCCACTGGCGACGGGGACGAAGCTCGGCTGGTTCTCGCGGGGGAGCGCGAAATGCCCGTCGCCGGCAGTCGCGAATGCCGGTGGGTACGCGATCACCGGCTTCAGCGTCTCGCCCGGCGAAAGCACCGCTTCGGGGGTGAGCTCAATGCGCAAGTCCGCGTCCGCCAGCGCCACGCGCAACCGGCAGGGGAAGCCGCCCGACAGCCGCGCGGTGAGAACGCGTTCCTCCACCTTGGCTCCTTCCAACGGCGAATCTACCCCGGCCGCTGCGCGCCAAGTCCTGCGGGTCACGCGGTCCGTCACGGTGAGGGAGCCGGTTCTCGGATCGACCAGAACCACCAGTCGGGGGTTGTCCAACCGTAGCTCTGCAAGCTCACGGGGGGCCTTGCCGCCGCCACCCCAACGGCCGGCCAGCGCTTCGAGCGCCATGGGCGGGATTTGCGGGGCCGCTCCCGTGCCTCCGCCCGCTTCTCGCCCGGCTCCCCGTTGCCACGGCTGCGGCCCGGTGGCGCCAGCTCGCTGAGTCCTTTCGGGCCCGCTCGGCCGGCCACGCTCCCCGACCGGCGCTTTGCCGTTCAGTCCGGTTTGGGCGCCCAGATGACGGAGTTCCGTCAGGTACTGATCCGCCGTCAGTCGGCCTTCGCCGGCTCGCCGGATGAGTCGTTGGAGTGCCTTCAGCGGCGCCGGATCGCCCCCCTCTTTAGCCTGGCGGCCGACTTCAGCGCCGACCATTGCCGTCTCGCGGAGCACGCGCTCGCGGTCCGCTGGTGGCAGTTGCGCAGCAAACACCATCAGCCGCTCGCGTTCCTCCTGCCACCGCTCGCCGGCGCCAGCTTGCTCGCCACCCATTCCTTCGGCCGGTGCCTTCCCCTGCCAGTTTCCTCGGCGCCACTGCTCGGCGCCGTTCCGCTTACCCCGCATGTCCGTTCCAGACATACCTGGCCCACCACCGGGCGAACCTGCGCCCTCACCCTCGACTCGCTGGCCGGGAGCTGCGTCCGGACTCTGCGGCGGTCTGCCTTCCTCTCCCGTGGACTGTCCCCGCAACCAGCGGGCCTGTCGCTCTACCTGGGTCAGCTTCTCGCTGGCGGCCTCAAGGTGTCGCTTGTCGAGGTTCTCGCGCACCTCCTTGAGTTGCTCCTGAACCGCCGGTCGGTCGGCGAGCTCAGTCTGGAGCCTGGCGAATCGCCCCCACAGCGCTCGCTCCCGGTCCATCCCGGCGCGGCTGCTGAAGAGCCACAGCCAGCTTGCCGTCACACACAGGCCGCCGATCAGCGCGACCAGACTTGTTCTTGCCATGCATCTGCTCCTGCGAGAGGTTAACGACAGTGTCTGGTCCAACCGGATTGGGTTTCATGGATACGCCCCGGCGAGACGAGCTCGCCGGGGCACCCTCTGGGTTCTACACCCTTGGGCCGGGTCCTTCCGGTTGCCGGTCGGCTTGAGTTCCGCCGCCGTCGCGGCTATCCTGTCGCCTCAACAACGGAGAACCAGTCCCGATGATCCCCCTGCAGACGGTCGCGTTACTGAGTATGTTCCTGCCGCCCGTCGCCGCGGCTGCGCCGGCGCGTACAGCCGAGGCGCTGTGGACCGAAGGCGAGCACTACTTCGAGCAGTTCGGCTCACAGCGAGTCGACCCGCCGCCAGGCGCTTCCGGCGGGCAGTGCCTCGGGTCGAACTGGGGCGGCGCCAAGGGGCACTTCGTTGTCTATCGGTTCTGCCTGGACGCGCCGCTGGACCAGTGCATCGTTGCATTTCGCGCCGCCCGGCAAGCGGAGCCCGAGAGCCGGTTCGCGCTGTCGCTGGACGACCGCCACGCGGCCGACGTCGTGTTCCCGCCGACTGGTGGATGGGGGCACGGAGCGGACGGCGAGTGGCGCTGCGTTCAGGTCGCACTGGGCGACCTCTCGGCGGGCTGGCACACACTGCGGCTGGAGTCACTCGCCGACAAGGGCAACACGAACCTCGACGGCTTCTTCCTTGCCGTGGCTCCATTCGACCCACCGAACAAGCGAGAGGAAATCGAGAAGGCGCCCAAACTCAAGCTCAGGCGCCGAGATAGGGGAGGGCTCGTGGACGAGAACCTGAAGATCGACGACTTCGCGCCGGTGGCGGAGGACTGGTACTACCCGCCGGAGGAACCGCAGGAACGGAAGACGCTCGAAGTTCCTGCGCTCTTGCGTTGGAGGGGCGAGACAGCGGCGCTCCGTCATGCCGAGACCGGCGAAGAGCGCACCGTGTCGGTGGGCGGGTCCGCGTGGGGCTGGCTCGCCGTCGCACGAACCGACACGCCGCGAGCGTTGGTGCTGGAGAAGCGCTTCCGATACTGGGGAGTGTTCGTCTACCTGGACGGGAAGGGCGTCGTCGCCGAGATCCGCAAGGCGGTCGGGGAGCTTGCCGGAATCGCGCGGCCGCTCCAGAGATACCCCGCGGGGTACATGAACTGGGTCGAAAACAGTGCCGCCGATGTCCTGGGCGACCGGGTGCTCGCGCAAGGGGAGCCGTCCTACCAGCACGTCGCCGGGTGGCTGCCCGACCTAATACTACAACCGTACTTAGCTCGGGGCAGGTCTCCGACCGCCCCGAAACGCTTGACCGGAAGGTCTCAAAGGGCTGCGAATCCACGGGATTC
>PEVN01000066.1 GCA_002779825.1 Armatimonadetes bacterium CG06_land_8_20_14_3_00_66_21
CGCGAGGCGTCGGGACGGCCGTAGGCGATGTTCTCGGCGATGGTGCCCTGGAACAGATAGGGCTCCTGTAGCACGACGCCGACGTTCTGCCGCAGGGAGTGCACGGCGACATCGCGAAGATCGACGCCGTCCAGCTTGATGGCCCCCTGGGTGACCTCGTAGAATCGGCAGATCAGGTTGATGAGGGTGGTCTTCCCGGAGCCGCTGGGCCCCACAACGCCCACCATCTCGCCGGGATGGATGGTGAACGTGAGGTCTTTGAGGACCGGGTCATTGTCGCCATACGCGAAGTAGATGCCGTCGAACTCGATCTCGCCACGCGGGTCCTTTAGGGTCACGGCATCTTCGCGGTCGGCGATGTCCGGGCGCGCATCCAGGATCTCGAAGACGCGCTCCGCACTGGTAGACGCCACCTGCAGTTGGTCGTTCATCTGGGCCAACTGGTTGACCGGCTCGTAGAACCGCCCTGCGTACGTCAGGAAGGCAATCAGCGCGCCCACCGTCAATGCCTGACCATGGGAAGTCAGCACCAGTGTCCCGCCGTATCCCCAGATCGTGAGTGTGCTCGCCATCGTCAATAGACCGAGGGCCGGCCAGAACGTGTTGGACAGCAAGGACGCCTGCATCGACGCCCGGAACGCATCGTGCTGCTTGCTGGCGAAGCGGCGGACCTCGTAGCGGTCCTTATCGAACGCCTTCACCACCCGGATCCCCGGCAGCGCGTCCGCGATGACCGCTTCCACCTGCGAGCCGATTCGCCAGACCCGGTGGTAGATCCGATGGATCTTCTTGCCGAACGCGCGGCTGGCCCACACGATGAGCGGCAGCGGCACCAGCACCACAATGGCGAGGATCCAGTGCATCTTGAAGAGGATCACCGAGATCACGATGACCTCGGCGACGTCCCGCAGGAGGTTCTGCAGGCCGTTGGCGATGAAGAACTGCAACCGGCCGGTGTCGGAGTTGACCCGGTACATCAGCGACCCCGTCTGCTGCTGGTCGTAGAACCCCATGGACAGCCGGTGCAGATGGGCGTAGAGCTGCTGCTTCATCCCAATGATGATGCGCGCGCCCAGGTACGCCATCAGGTACGCCCGCAACGCCCCCAACGCAGACGACAGGACGCTCGTGCCGAGGATCCCGCCGAAGACCACGAGCAGCAGCAACCGAAACGCCTCCGCAAAGGGTCGTCCCTTTGTGAAGACATCATCGATGAGGACCTTGGTGAAGTAGGGAGGCGCCAGGCTGAGCGCGGTCACGACCAACAGCAGCGCCAGCGTCACCAGGGCCAGCCCCCAGTGGGGGAGCAGGTAGGCGAACACCCGGAGCAGGAGCTTGCCCTTCGGTTTGCACTCCGGGCACTCGTCCGCCCAGGCGGGGATTACTTGGTGGCACTTCGGGCAGCGCCTGGAGGAGGGAAGCGGCCCGGCGTCCCCGGAATCCTGCTGGCTCGCGCGACGCAGCCGCTCGAGTTCCTCCCGAGCGTGCTCGAACTCGTTCAGCTTCGTCAGAGAGAACCGCAACGGGGGGTTGGACCCGTTGTGTCTGCAGACGCGCAGGACCGCGCTGCCGATGAACTTCTCCGTCTCGAACTGCCGCACTTCGTTGAGCGGCACAACCCAGAGCGCCTCCAGTTGCCCGTGCTTGCTGCCAAGCGCGGCAACCGACCGCCCATCGGCGACCAGCCACGACGGCTCGTACTCCCCGGTCAGAGACAAGTCGGAGGCGTACAGAAGCTCGGGTTCGCCGCCACAGACCTCCCGCGCCAGCCGGCGGACTTCTGCGGGGATCTCCTCGCGGAGGGGTGCCCCCTGGGCCGCTGTTCGTTCAGAGCTTGGTGTGTCCGCACGTCTGTTTCTGAGCACTGACACTGAAAGTCACCTGCTGAGCAGCTCCAGTCAAGTGGATGAAGGCGGACGAACGGCGTCCGTTCGCCGAGTATACCCACTCCAGCGCGGAAAGCAATGCCCCGGCGGAACTCCCTCGAAAACGCCCCGCCAGCCACTGGAGGACAGGCGTCAGCCGGCTCTTCGGACGCGTCGCTGGCAGGTCCGTTGCCGCCGCTGTCCACCCTTTGGAGAGGAAGAACCACGCCATGCCTACGATGGAGACAATCGTCTCTCTGTGCAAGCGCAGAGGGTTCATCTTCCAGAGCAGCGAGATCTACGGCGGCCTTGGGAGTTGCTGGGACTACGGCCCGCTGGGTGTTGAACTGAAGCGCAACGTCAAAGAGGCGTGGTGGCGATCGGCTGTCCACCGGCGGGATGATATGGTCGGGTTGGATGCTTCCATTCTGATGCACCCGCGGGTCTGGGAGGCGTCCGGGCACTGCGAGGGGTTCACCGACCCGCTGGTGGACTGCAAGCAGTGCCAGCATCGCTTCCGGGCCGATCATCTGAAGAAGGACAAGTGCCCCGATTGTGGTGGCGAGCTGACCGAGTCGCGGCAGTTCAACCTGATGTTCAAGACGTTTATGGGTCCGGTCGAAGATCAAGCAGCGGTGGTGTGGATGCGCCCCGAGACGGCGCAGGGCATCTTTGTGAACTTCCTGAATGTGTCGACGGCGATGCGGAAGAAGCTGCCCTTCGGCATCGCCCAGATCGGGAAAGCCTTCCGGAACGAGATCACTCCCGGCAACTTCACCTTCCGGACGCGCGAGTTCGAACAGATGGAGATCGAGTACTTTGTGGAGCCGAGCACGGCAGAGGAGCACTACCACCGCTGGGTGAGCACCCGGCGAGAGTGGTACGTGCAGCATGGCATCCGCGAGGAGAACCTGCGGCTCCGCGACCACGAGGCCGACGAGCTGGCGCACTATGCCAAAGCTTGCTGCGACGTGGAATACAAGTTCCCCTTTGGTTGGTCCGAACTCGAGGGAATTGCCAACCGCGCCGACTTTGATCTGAACCGCCACTCAGAGTTCAGCGGCACCAAGCTGACCTACTTCGACACCAAGACGAATGAGCATATTGTGCCCTACGTCATCGAGCCGTCCGCGGGCGCAGACCGAGGCTGCCTGGCGTTCCTGGTCGACGCCTACCACGAAGAGGAAGTCGCCGGGCGGCAGCGGCTGGTCATGCGGTTCCACAAGGACCTGGCTCCCATCAAGGTGGCTGTCCTGCCGCTCCTGAAGAACCGCCCCGAGTTGGTGGAACTGGCACACAACCTGAATGAGGACCTCCGGCGGTTCTGCACCACCATGTACGACGACACCGCCTCCATTGGCAAGCTCTACCGACGCCAGGACGAGATCGGCACGCTGTTCTGCGTCACCGTTGACGTGGACTCACTGACGGACAATGCTGTCACCCTCCGAGAGCGGGACACGATGGCCCAGGAGCGGATCGGCGTTGACCGCCTGGCAGAGGTCATCCGCGGCAGACTCGGGGTTGACTGAGGGAAGCTGTGCCGGAAACCGGTGTGAACGCCCAGTACTTCGCCGCGGACCCAAGGGTACCCTCGGCGCCCCGCGAGTTGCACTGGCGCGACGGCGAACGGGAGTGGGTGTTTCTCTCCGACCGGGGAGTTTTCTCGAAGGACCGGATCGACCCGGGCACCCGCCTGCTCATTGACACCGTTGCCTTGCCGCACGCGGCGCGATTTGCCGACTGGGGCTGCGGGTACGGCGTGGTCGGTATTCGCTTGGCGGCTCGCGATGCTACGGCACGAGGCGTGCTGGTGGACGTCAACCGACGGGCGGTGTTCCTGGCGGCGGAGAATGCGCGCCGCAACGGAGTGGCGAACGTCTCGGCGGTTGTCGGGGACGGGCTGAGCGGATTCGCCGCCAAGAAGGTACTGGGGGCAATCGTGTCCAATCCCCCCATTCGCGCGGGACGCACGGTGCTGCGGCAGATGCTGGCGGAAAGTCACGCCCGGCTGCAGCCTCACGGACAGCTCTGGCTCGTGGCCCGGACCCAGCAAGGAGCGCGTTCGCTGGCTCGCGACATGGAGCAACTCGTGGGGCCGGTGGAGACGGTTTCCCGCAAGAGCGGCTACCGCGTCCTCCGGGCGACTCGGTGCGAGACGTGACCGCGGAGCAGGACTGCTGACTGTGGAGGGGTGACCAAGGAGGAACTCGCAATGGCTGAACTCGAGGCGGCTCAGGTTTGGGAAGAGACGAAGAAGGTGTTGCTGGACAAACTGCCCTTCAACCTGGGCGTATTCGACGCCTTCAACGCCTGCGTGCCCATCACGATTGACGAAGACACGCTGGTACTGGGCATGACGACGGCACAGATGCATATGGGCGGCCATCTGCAGACCCCGGACAACCGGAACGCGATCACCCAAGTCCTGCACCAGAAGATCGGCCCCAACGCCAAGTACATCCTGATCGACGGTTCGACCGTCGACCACTGGGAGGTCGCGAAGGCCCGCCATGTACGTGCGGCCGCCAGCGAGCACCAGCAGGTGCAGGATCGGCAGGGGCGACGCACCATGGTCGACTCCGTGGACGAGCTGTCTCAGGAGCTGTATCGCCGGCATGGCGACCTGAAAAACAAGCAGTTTCCGCAAATCCGGGCCCGGTTCATCGCCGAGTGCATCCCGCTGCTGGCAGACGCGGAGGAGCGGATGCGGCAGCAGAGCGGCCTGAATGAGGACCAGTTCATCCGGCAGTGGGCCCGATTGCTGGACAGGCTGGCGGGGATGACCGAGGTCGGCGCCACGATCATCGCCTTGGAAGTGGCTCGATACCGCGGGGCCAAGGCAGCCCAGAGCAAGCAGTAGCAGGAGCGAAGCGGCGGCGACTCCTGGCTATTCGTCGCCAGCCGTTGACAACACCCAACCCGTCTGGTAGACTGGCTTTCAAGCTGTTTGGTCCTTTCTCCCTCGCTCGAACCTTCCCCACTCTGCCTGGGGTCCCACTTCTTCCACGATCTGAGGCTGTGTCCATTCCCTTCCAAACCCGTTCCCTTCGCTTGTCAGGTGTACTCCCGGACCACCGGGCCGGACCGCGCAAGTGAAGCGGCGCCCGGCTCAACCCACTGCCAGCCCGCACCCACGTGCGCGCTGAGGGGAGGGCACTCCCCAACGCCAATATTTGCTGGGAGGGTAGTTGGGGGACCGTGATCGCGCAGAAGGGCTATCAGCTACAGGCGGGATTGAGGCCGTGGCTTCCTTGGCGAGCACCTTCCCCCGGGCTGGGGGGCGGCCTCGCCAGCGAAGACAGCGGCTCCCGGCAAGAGCGCCAAGTCCGGCGTTCGGAGGCAACCACTAGCCGTTCCTCGCACCGCGGGCGGGTGCGCCTGACCCCGACGAAGTCTCCTTCCTCAACGTGTTGCCCACCTCCCCAACCCCCGTATAGGCCATCTGCCATTGAGTGCAAGCGTGACCGACCGAACTAATCCTGAACTGGTGATCGTGCTGGATTTTGGGGCGCAGTACGCGCAGCTAATCGCGCGGAAAGTGCGGCAGTGCAACGTCTACTGCGAGCTGCTGCCCCACGATACGCCGCTGGACGAACTGGCGAAGCGTCAGCCTTGGGGGGTCATCCTCTCCGGTGGTCCCGACAGCGTCTATGCGCCCGGAGCGCCGGTTCCGCCGAGAGAGCTCTTCGAGCTGGGCATCCCGATCCTTGGCATCTGCTACGGGATGCAACTCATGTGTCATCTGCTGGGCGGTTCAGTGACACGCGGCATTAAGCGCGAATACGGCAAAGCCGACCTGGAGGTGCTCTCGGACGCCGACCTGTTCCGCGGGCTTCCGCAGACCATGACTTGCTGGATGAGTCACGGCGATTCGGTGGCAACGCTGCCTGACGGATTCCACGCCCTCGGGAAGACGGCCAACACGGCCCATGCGGCTGTGGCAGACACCGACCGCCGATTCTACGGCGTGCAGTTCCACCCGGAGGTGACCCACACCCCTCGCGGTCTGGAAGTGCTGCGGAACTTCCTGTACGGTGCGTGCGAATGCTCCGGCTCGTGGACGGTGGCGTCTATCGTTGACTCGGCTGTGGCAGCGATCCGCCAGCAGGTTGGGGAGTCGCGCGTTCTCTGTGGGCTGAGCGGCGGCGTCGATTCCGCGGCGACTGCGGCCCTCGTCCATCGCGCCGTGGGTGAGCAACTGGTCTGCCTGTTCGTCGATCACGGATTCCTGCGAGAAGGGGAGCCCGAGGAAGTCCAACGCACCTTCGCGGCGCACTTCGGGGTGAATCTGGTAACAATCGACGCGAGCGAGCGATTCCTCGCTCGGCTGGTCGGCATCACGGATCCGGAACAGAAGCGCCTGCGAATCGGCGAGGAGTTCATCCGGGTATTCGAAGAGGAAGCCGGCAGGCTGGGTGACTTCCCCTTCCTTGCGCAGGGGACGCTGTATTCGGACGTCGTTGAGAGCGGCCCCCACAATGCGGCGCAAATCAAGCGCCACCACAACGTGGGCGGGCTTCCCGAGCGGATGAACTTCAGCTTGGTCGAGCCGCTGCGCGGGCTGTTCAAGGACGAAGCCCGAGCCGTAGCCGGGGAGCTGGGAATCCCCGACGAAATCACCTGGCGCCATCCCTTTCCCGGGCCGGGGTTGGCGGTGCGAGTGATCGGCGAGGTCACCCGCGAGAAGCTGGACATCCTTCGGCAAGCGGACACGATCATGCTGGAGGAGATCAAGAGAGCGGGGCTGTACCGGGAGATATTCCAAGCCCTGACTGTGCTGCCCGACGTTCGCTCCGTCGGCGTGATGGGCGATGAGCGAACCTACGGGTACCCCATCGTGGTCCGCTGCGTGACCAGCGAGGACGTGATGACCGCCGATTGGGCGCGTCTGCCGCATGACTTGCTGGAGTGTCTCTCGACGCGGATCGTGAATGAGGTGCCGGCAGTCAATCGGGTTCTCTACGATCTGACCTCCAAGCCTCCGGGAACCATCGAGTGGGAGTGATGAGCCGGTAGTTACTTGCCCAGCGCCTGCGTGTTGCCCCCCGGAGGGCCTTCCTGCCGCTGTTGGGCGGGTGGTGCTCTCCGAGCAAGAGCTTTCGGTGGTCGTGGCCCGCCTCGCCGCTGAGATCTCGGCCGACTACCACGGCAGGGACTTGGTAGTGGTGGGAGTGCTGCGAGGCTCGGTGATATTCGTTGCTGATCTCATCCGTCGGTTGACGGTGCCTGTCCGGCTCGATTTCGTCGCTCTCTCCAGCTACGGCGACCGGGTCTCCTCTTCCGGGGAGGTCCGGCTTCACAAGGACCTGGAGGAGAGCGTCGAGGACCGACATCTCCTGATCGTGGAAGACATCGTCGACACCGGCCTGACCTTGCGCTACTTGCTGACGTCGATGC
The DNA here is from genome assembly GCA_002779825.1 of Armatimonadetes bacterium CG06_land_8_20_14_3_00_66_21. Lineage (GTDB taxonomy): Bacteria > Armatimonadota > Abditibacteriia > CG2-30-66-41 > CG2-30-66-41 > CG2-30-66-41. The sequence goes on from PEVN01000066.1 coordinate 7,266, forward strand.
AGACGCGTGGGGCCGCCAGTGTGAAGTCGTGCGCGTTGCTGGACAAGCCCAGTCGGCGGGAGGTGGACACCCGAGTAGACTACGTAGGGAAGGTGGTGCCGGACGAGTTTCTTGTCGGCTACGGCCTGGACTACGCCCAAAGATACCGCAACTTGCCCTATGTGGGCGTGCTGCGTCGAGAGCTATGCGAGTCCTGAAGTACCGGCTGCGCTGACGGGCTGCGCCCTCCGCAAGCCAATCTTTTCGAGGTGAGAGAGACCATGATGTCGTTGCGCGACTACGAGTTGGACGTACTGGAGCAGAAGACACTCAGCGAGCTCCAGGAGGTGGCGAAGTCCCTGGATGTTCAGGGGACTGCCAAGAAGAAGAAGAGCGACCTCGCCCGGATGATCCGCGAAGAGGCAATGAAGCAGAGCGGGATCCTGATGCGAGACGGCATTGTGGAGGTCCTCCCGGACGGCTACGCCTTCATGCGCATCGATGGCTATCTGCCCAACCCGGAGGACGTGTATGTCTCCCAGTCGCAGATCAAGCGGTTCGGTCTGCGCACGGGCGATAGCGTGATGGGCCAGGTGCGCGCCCCCAAGAACTCCGAGCGGTACTACAGCCTGCTGCGCATCGAGCGCGTCAACGGCAAGGACCCCGATGCCGCTCGCGAGCGCCCGCACTTCGAGGACCTGATCCCCATCTTCCCCAACGAGAAGTTCGAGTTGGAGACAGGCGTGAACGACCTGTCGGCCCGGCTCATCGACTTGGTCTCGCCCATCGGCAAGGGACAGCGCGGGCTCATTGTCGCCCCGCCGAAAGCCGGAAAGACGGTCCTCCTGAAGACCATCGCCAACAACATCAAGGCGAATCATCCGGAGGTTGTGCTGTTGGTCCTGTTGATCGACGAGCGCCCGGAAGAGGTTACCGACATCGAGCGTTCGGTTGACGGCGAAGTGATCGCCTCGACCTTCGACCAGTTGCCTGAGAACCACATGCGCGTCAGCGAAATGACGCTAGACCGCGCCAAGCGGCTGCTGGAAACCGGCTACGACGTGGTGATCCTGTTGGACAGCATCACCCGCCTGTCCAGAGCGTCGAACCTCACCGTGAACCCCAGTGGCAGGACCCTCTCCGGCGGACTCGATCCGGCCGCCATGTACCGCCCGAAGCGCTTCTTCGGCGCCGCCCGGAATATCGAGGGCGGCGGCAGCCTGACCATCGTCGCTACCGCACTGGTCGACACCGGCAGCCGGATGGACGACCACATCTTCGAAGAATTCAAGGGAACAGGCAACCTCGACCTCGTCCTCAACCGTGACCTGTTCGACCGCCGCATCTTCCCGGCCATCGACGTGAAGCTCTCCAGCACGCGGCACGAAGAGCTGCTGCGCGATGAGAGCGCCCTCACGCACGTCTGGCAGATGCGTCGGATGCTGACCACACTGGAGACGGCAGAAGCTACTGAGCTGCTCCTCGACCGGCTACGCAACACGAAGAACAACAAGGAGTTCCTCGCCCTGATTCAGAAGAGCTTCAAGACCCTGGCGAAGGGAAGCTGAGCCGGCTGGTGGAGACGTTCCGTGGAACGTCTCCACCAGGCCCGGCAGGAGGAGCATCGCGTGAGCGAAGACACCAACGGCCGCTGGTCGGGGTTCTTCCTGACGCTGGAAGGGCCGGAAGGCTGCGGGAAATCCACTCAGGCGGAGCTGCTCGCGGAGCACTTCCGCCGGAGTGGCCTGCTCACCGTGGTGACGCGTGAGCCCGGCGGCACGGTGCTCGGAGACAAGCTTCGAGCGCTGCTGCTGGACCCAGCGCACGGGGAGATGACGCCGCGTACCGAGTTGCTGCTCTACGAGGCGGCGCGGGCCCAGCACGTCGAACAGGTGATTCGACCGGCCCTGGAGCGTGGGGCCCTTGTCGTGTGCGATCGGTTCATGGACTCCAGTAGCGTCTACCAGGGGAACGGGCTCGGGCTGTATGGCGAGAGCGTTGCTCTGCTGAACCGGTTCGCCGTGGCAGACGTGACGCCCGACCTCACCGTCGTGCTTGATCTCCCCGCAGCCGACGGGCTGCGGCGGGCCAACGCGACCGGTTCCCCCGATCGCATCGAGCAGCGGCCGGCGGCGTTCCACGAGCGCGTCAGGAAGGGGTTCCTCGCCCTGGCGCGAGCGGAACCGGCCAGAGTCGTGGTGGTCAGCGCCACGGATCGGCGCGAGCAAGTCTGCTGCGACATAATACGGATGGTGACAGACCGCTGGCGCCAGTAGCGGCCCCGGGGCGTGTTGCACTCGCGCCACGTCCCGGCTATGCTATGGCTACTGGTCGTCGAGGGCCCCGCTCGAACGCCCTGAATCGCGTCCGCTGGTTTCGCTGAGGCTGCTCGCTTCCAGACCCGGTTAGTCGCCGTGCAGGAGGTGTCGCCACATGAAGCTCCTCGTGGTGGTGGTGAACAATCGTGACCGGCCGAGATTCTGTGACGCCCTGGTGGAGCGGGACTTCCGCTTCACCGTGATCAGCACTACCGGCGGGTTCCTGCGCGAAGGAAACACGACCGCCCTGATCGGCGTGAGTGACCAGCGAAAGGACGAGTTGACCGCCCTGATCAAGGAGATCTGCCAGACCCGCGAGCGATTGGTGAACGTCACCCCTCCCGCGCCCGAGCACATCGGTGCCATGATTGCGAGCCCAATGAAAGTCCTGGTGGGTGGCGCCAAAGCCTTCATCCTTAACGTTGAGCAGTTTGAGGAAGTGTGACAGCCGGACCCGGGCGGCCCTCGTGCGCGTTGGAAGAGGGGAAGAACCTACTTGACGCTGGAACTCTCTGAGTTGATTGGGCAACCGCATGTCGTCCGGGCACTGACCCGGGCAGCAGCGCAGGGGGATCCGGCTCACGCGTACCTGTTCGAGGGCCCGCCCAATGTCGGCAAGACTTCCGCAGCAGTCGGGTTTGGGCGCGCGTTGCTCTGCACCGCTGACGCCGACGCAGCCTGTGGCCAATGCCAGTCGTGCAGGTTGGCCGCGGCCGGCGCGCACCCCGACCTCCGCAGTTTCCGCCCCGTGATCAGTGCGAGCCCCCCGGACAAGCCGGACCAGTGGTTGACCGCGCCGGCGCACCTGTTGGGGAGCCTGCACCCGCTTGACCTTCTCCGGCGTCTCCGCGACGAGGTGGCGCTACGCCCCGCCTTTGGCCGCCGCCGCGTGGTGATCGTTGAAGAAGCGGACCGCATGACGGAGGAGAGCCAGAACTGCGTGCTCAAGACGTTGGAGGAGCCGCCGGAGGGCACGATTCTGATCCTGACCGTCGTCAACGTCAGGAACCTTCTCTCGACGATTCTCTCGCGCTGTCAGCGGGTGCCGTTTCGGCTTGTCGCGCCTTCCGCAATCGAGGAGTGGTTGGCACGCTGGGAGGAGGTCTCGCAGAAGGCGGCCCTCCTCTCTCGCTTCGCGGACGGGCGGCCCGGATACGCGCTGCATCTGGGGACGGAGCCGGCGCTGTGGGCCGGCCGCCGGTCGGTGGCAGAGCTTGTTCGCTCCGCTGTCGCCGCGGAGCCGGTGGACGCCATGCGGTTCTCCGAGTCGGTACAGGACCTGGCCGAAGCACTGTGGCCGGCCGACGGAAGCGTGCCTGGGTACGGGAGCCTGCACGGCACCAACAAGACGCGGGCGCAGCGCAGCAAGTCGTGCGAGGTCGTGGAGTGGATGACCTCTTGGTTCCGCGACCTGCTGCTGCTTTCGCTGGGAGCCGCTCCCGACCGGATCACAAACGTGGACGACACCGACTGGCTCGGAGAGGCCGCTGCCCGTCAAGGCGGCGCCTGGGCTGGAACGGCCCTCGAGACACTGACAGCCACTCGCCGGAAGATCCTCCAGAACGCCAACCTATCGTTGGTGCTCGAAGCCATGTTCACGTCAATCATCCTGGGGCAGTCTGCCAACTGAATCACGTTCCGCAACGCCACCCAGACCGGCGAGCGAATCGCTCGCCCTGTGACAGGAGAGGAAGACATGGGAGTAGCAGTTGAACTGACGGAAGACACCTTCGAGGCGGAGGTGCTGAAGAGCGAAGTCCCCGTGCTGGTGGACTTCTGGGCCGAATGGTGCGGCCCGTGCAAGATGATCGGCCCGATCGTCGAGAAGCTGGCCGGAACGTATGCCGGGCGACTCAAGGTGTGCAAGGCAAATGTGGACCACCTGCAGAGCGTTGCCGCCCGCTATCAGGTCATGAGCATCCCCAACCTGCTGTTCTTCAAGGAGGGGGCGGTCGCCAATCAGGTGGTTGGCTATGTGCCCGAGGACCAACTGGCGAGCAAGATCGACTCGGTCCTTGGGTAGGCGAGCGCGACTCGTCGGCCCGAAGCGTGCTGGGAGTGAAACCTCCGGCCACTCGCGGGCGTCAAAAGACAACGGCCTGCGCAACGGTTGACCGGCGCTTGGCGGAGACAGGCATGAGCCAGTTGAGTACAGTCTGGGTGGCCCTGATGGAACTGGGCTTTCTGGGTTACCTCAGCGCGCTGTTCCTGCTTATCTTCCGAGGCGTTGAGCCCACCGGGAGGGTCCGCCGAAAGCCCGCAGGGCTCTTCGCTCTTCTGGCTGTGCTCTCCTTCGCTCTCTGGCTCTGCGGACTCCGCAGAGCGTAGGCGGGCAGAGCCGCGGGGAGGGCGATCCCCACGGGCCGGCCCCTGATTGAGCAGCTTCGCCGAACATAGACCTCTCGCCCGGCGTCCGACTGGACTGCCGGGCCCGTCTGGATTAGGTCTGGACACAGAAAGGCGTACGTGACATGCAGCGGAAATACGGACCCGTAGTACCTGCGGCAATTGGTTTGTTGATGGTCTGGCTCTTCCCCGCCGGTGCCGGGGTACCCCCCGGGGCCGTGGCGCTTGAGGAAGCGCTGACTCAGGTGACAGACAAGATTCTCCCCGTCGTGGTCAACATCCGGTCCGAGATCGATCCCGGGTCCCATTCGGGCTCCGGGAAGGACATGGATGAGTTGTACAAGCGGTTCCCATTCCCGTTCCAGGTCCCACCCCAGCAGCGACGGCAGGCACCCGAAGTGGCCACGGGCACCGGTATTGTTGTGCGCGCCGACGGCTACATCCTCACCAACAACCACGTGGTGAAGGATGCCGATAAGGTCAAGGTCGTCTTCGGTGCTGAGGAGGACAATCCCGAGGAGTACGTCGGGCAGGTTGTCGGCAAAGACCCTGAGAGCGATTTGGCGGTCATCAAGATCGACAAGACCGGTCTGCCGGTAGCCGAGTTCGGCGATTCCGACCAGGCGAAGATCGGCTCCTTTGTCGTTGCCATTGGGAGTCCCTTCCAGTTCTATCAGAGCGTCAGTCTGGGGATCGTCAGCGCCAAGGGGCGCTACCTGCGGAACCCCGACGGCACGCGAACCTTCCAGGACTACCTCCAGACCGACGCCTCCATCAACATGGGGAACAGCGGCGGGCCGCTCGTCAACCTGGAAGGCAAGGTGATTGGCATCAACACCATCATCTACTCGCCCACCGGTGGCAACGTCGGCCTGGGGTTCTCGGTGCCGAGCAACACTGTCCTGAAGGTGCTGCCGTTCCTGATTGAGGGGAAGAAGCTTAGTCGGGGGTACCTGGGGATCGGCTTCGAGCCCCTGACCAAGGAATTGGCCGATTACTACGGCATTGAAAGCGGCTTCCAGGTCGGGACCGTGCAGCCAGACGGCGCGGCCGACAAGGCTGGAATCGTGCCGGGCGACACGATCCTCAGCTTCGACGGCAAGAAGCCGAAGGACTCAGAGGAATTCCGGCGGATGGTGGGCGAAGCAGGCACGAAGCAGGATGTCCCCGTCGTCCTCTTCCGCAAAGGGAAGGAAGTGACCGTTCAGGTCGATCTGGGTGAGCGCCCAGTCGGCGAGGGTGACCAGCCGGCCGCAGCGGAAGCGAAGCAACTCCTCGGGATGACGGTGCTGGAACTGAATGACGAACACCGCAAGCAGTTGGAGCTGGGCGACGACGTGAAGGGCCTGCTCATCACGAACGTCGAGCGCGACAGTGACGCTGACAACGCCAAGCCTCCACTGCAACCTGGCACTGTCCTCGTCGGGATGGACAAGCCGAACGGTGACTTCGTCGCGATCGAGAACATGGACCAGTACCAGCAGATCCTCGGGAAGCTCAAGCCTGGCGCCAAGGCCGCGCTTGTGGTCACGACTCGCCAAGGTCACCAGCGGCGTCACGTAGTTACCGTCTCAGAGAAGAAATGAGCGACTGACGCTTGCGTGAGCCTTTGTCACACGGCCGGTGAGGAAGCCCGATCCGGCCGACGGCTCTTTCCCCTGGGAGGAAACGGCGCGAAGCGGTTCGGGTCTGCCCGCACCGGTGGACACGGAAAGGAACAGCCACTTGAGCACTGAGGGCCCTCCGGGAGTCGAGACCCCTGCACCGCTGCCTGCCGGCGGTCCGGAACGCTCCAACGAAGAGCGCGGTCGCTCGATCGTCCGCAACACGGTCATCGTCACGCTCTTCTCAGCACTGGGAAGAGCGTTCGGGATCGGGCGCGAGTTGGTGATGAACCCGGTGCTGGGCACCCGGGCGGGCGCAGACATCTACCGGTTCGCCGTTGACCGAATCGCCGTCGACCTATACACCAAAGTCGAGAAGCTCCTCCAGCCGACGTACCTCCCGCTGTTTGTCGGGCGCAAGGTAGTGGCGGGCGAAGAGGCTGCCTGGCGGTTCACCTGCGTGACGGGCACCATTCAGTTGCTCCTGCTGGGGGTACTGGCAGCGTTTGGGAGTCTCTGGAGCCATGCCGTTGTAGATTGGTTCTTCCCCGACGCCTTCATGATCGACCCGGTGAAGGTGGCCTCGGCGGTGAACATGCTCAGGCTTGCCTTGGTGACGCTGGTCATCTACAGCATGTCGAACCTGACCGAGCTTACCTTGCAGGCCTACGAGGAGTTCACGATCCCGGCGCTGGCGGAATCTCTGCGCAAGATCGCCATGCTGGGGACGCTCCTGGCGGCCATGGCCGTCCTCACCCACCTCAACGAGTACCAGGCCGTTTCCGCGCTGGTCTACGGCCTTCTGCTCGGGGCTGTTGCGCGGCTTGTCTGCCACCTGCCGGCGCTCGGACGCCGTTTGCTTCACTTCCGTCCGAGCCTCGACGTCAGTAACCCCGACGTGCGCAAAGCGGGACGCTTGATGGTGTGGCCGATCGGCGGCATGCTGCTGGCGCTGGCGCGGAATGTGGTTGAGATGAAGACGGCGCTGCGGATCGGCGAGGGCATGTTGGCCGGGCTCTCAGCGGCGCGGAAGTTCATCGACCTGCCGTGGCAGATCCTCGGGGTGGCCGTGAGCCAAGTGATCTACCCGTTCATCTCGGAGTTGGGCGCCAAGGAGAAGCGCTCGGATCTGGCCGACGCGTTGGTGTCGATGTGCCGGGTCCTGGCGTTCGTCTTTGTTCCCTTCACGATCCTCCTCTTCGCCACGGCGGAGCAACTGGTCTCCGTTCTCTACGAGCGCAGGCTCTTCACTGGGGCCTCGGTGGACCTGACGATGACGGCGTTGGTCTGCTACATTCCGGGGCTTGTCTTCTTCGCCATCGAAGACCCGATGCTGAAGTGGTTCTACGCGCTGTCTGACACGCGTACCCCGATGCTGCTGGGGGTGCTGTCTGACGCCACCTACTTCGCCGTCATGTTCATCGGTCTTCGCGTCCTCCATGCCCAGCTTCAAGCGCTGGCGTTGGCCATGGTGCTGTCCAAGGCCCTGAAGGTCCTGACCTGCTTCGTGATCCTGCGGTACAAGCTGGGCGGACTGCCGTGGAAGCGCATCTACCCCTTCTTGGGCAAGCTAACTGCAGCCTCGGCGGTCATGGTAGTCGCGCTCGTGCTCGCGGGCCGTGCCTGCGCGCCTTTGGCGGACGGCGGCTTGGTGCACAAAGCTACCTTCGTTGCGGTGATGAGCGTTTCCGGTCTGGTCCCCTTTGCCGCCATGAGCTTGTTGCTGCGCATCGAGGAAGGCGGTCTGGTTGTGCAGACAGTGGCAGGAAAGGTACTGCGCAAGCTGGGCAGGAAGTAGCTTACACGCGAGGTGTTCCGGCAATGGCGGGTCGACGGCTGATCCGGGTGCTGCAGGTCCTGGAAGCCACTGAGGGCGGGACTGCGCGCCATCTGCTGGACCTGCTGACCCACCTGCCACAGGAGCGCTATCAGCTTACTGCCCTCTGCTCAGCAGGCCGCGAGGCGTCTTTCCCGCGACGGCTACGAGCGGTCTGCGGTTCCAGCATACGAGTTCTATGGGTCCCACTTGGGCGCGAACTGTCACCATTGCGCGACGCAGCGGGGTTCTGCAGTGTCCTCGCGCACCTGCGGCGCAATCAGTACGATCTTATCCACACGCACAGCGCCAAGGCTGGGGCTTTGGGCCGGGTCGCAGCCTTCCTCGCCGCTCCCAACGCCAGGAGGGTCCACACCCCTCATGCGTTTCCTTTCCTGATGCCGACCGGCTCGACCAAGCGGCGGCTGTACGCGCTTGCTGAGCATGGACTGGCGCGGATCACGGACCGGTTCGTTGCCGTCTCCGAGGGGGAAGGACGGCACGCGGCTGCGCTGCACCCGTCGGCAAGGGTGAGCGTTGTCCACAACGGCATCGAGCCGGGTCCCTTCGAGGCGGCTGGCGCCCAGCGGACGGAGACTCGGCAGGCACTGGGTGTGGCGAGGGAAGACTTCCTACTGGGATGCGTGGGCCGACTCACGGCGCAGAAGGGGCAGTCGCTCCTGCTGTCGGCGTTGGCTTTCCTTGAGGGGAGGCTGCCGGGCAGAGTGAGGCTTCTGCTCGTGGGCGGCGGCGAAGACCGCCAGGCGCTTGAAGGGCTGGCCCAGAACCTCGGTATCCAGTCGCGGATCGTCTTTGCCGGGCACCGAGCGGACGTTGTCCCCTTCTACGGGGCCATGGACCTGTATGTGCTCCCCTCCTTGTACGAAGGCTGCCCGTACACGCTCCTCGAAGCAATGGCGGCGGGCTTGCCGTGCATTGCCACCGCGGCGGACGGCTCCGCCGACATCGTTGCGGATGGCGCCACCGGGCGACTTGTGCCGTTGAACGACCCGTGGGCACTGGCGGCCGCGATTGAGGCGGCCCTCGCAGACCCCGCCGCGCGCTCGCGCTGGGGCGCAGCCGGGCGGGTACGCGTGCGCGAGCGGTTCACCTCGAGGCAGATGATCGCTGGTCTGGAGCAGGCATATGAGGAAACGCTCTACGGAGGCGGCGTACAGTGAGCCGAGAGTGCTGGGTCGTTGATCTCGACGAGATGGACTACACCACGGCCTTCGACCTGCAGACGAGGCTCGTCGCGGCGCGCGTCCGCGACGAGGTGCCGGATCTGCTGCTGCTGGTCGAGCACCCGCCCGTGATCACGCTCGGCCGGTCAGCGCGGCAGGAGAATGTGCTTTTCCCAGCTACAGAACTCTCAGCGCAAGGAGTGGCGATCCACGAGACCAGTCGGGGCGGAGACGTGACGTACCACGGGCCGGGCCAGTTGGTCGGATACCCGATTCTCCGATTAGCCGGGAAGGGCCGAGACATCCACGCCTACCTGCGTTCGCTGGAGGGGTTGCTCATCGCGGCGGTTGCTGACTTCGGCATCAGCGCCTACCGCATCCACGGACTGACCGGCGTGTGGACAGAAGCCCGGAGCGGCGCGGGCGACCAGAAGCTCGCTGCGATCGGGGTCGCGATTCGGCATTGGGTCACCCTCCATGGCTTCGCCCTCAATGTAGCCCCCAACCTGGACCACTTTCGGCTGATCCGGCCGTGCGGGATCACTGACCGCGGCGTCACCTCCCTGGCGAAACTTCTCGGGGAGCCTCCTGTCAAAGTCGCAGTGCGCGGTTCGGTGGTGAGCGCGTTCGTCTCCGAGTTCGACTTCACGCCCCTGTGGGTGCCTTTGGAGAGCCTGCTCGCCCAGCTTGACACTTGACCTCACCCCGCGCGCGTGACTGCCTCCAGGAGAGAAGCCGGTGCCGGAGCAAACGCCGTGGATCGAGGCGACACACCGCGCCCTCGATCTGGTGGTCTCGGCGGGGCTGCTGATCCTCCTCGGGCCGCTCCTACTCACGGTGGCGGTTCTGGTGAAGCTGGACTCCGCAGGTCCTTGCCTGTTTGCGCAGCAGCGCGCTGGCAAACAGCGACGACCGTTTTGCATACTCAAGTTCCGCTCCATGCGAGACGGGGCGGAGAGGCTTCGCCCTAGCCGCGACGGCCCGCAGAGCTGGCCGGTGTTCAAACTGGCGAACGACCCCCGGCTGACACGTGTCGGGCGCGTGCTCCGGCGACTCAGCTTGGACGAACTGCCCCAGTTGCTCAACGTCCTGCTGGGAGACATGGCGTTGGTCGGTCCGCGACCTCTGCCGGTGAGCGACTTGGAGCGCTTCGAGCGCAGCCAGCGGGAGGCAGGGGAGCCGGACGCCACATTGAACCGTTGGCATCAAGACCGTGCCCGTGTACGGCCGGGACTGACCGGCCTGTGGCAGGTCTATGGGCGCCACCAACCCGGGGTTGACGCGTGGATCCGCTATGACTGCCAGTACCTCCGGGAACGTTCCCTGAAGCTGGATGTGACGCTGCTGCTTCGCACGTTGCCCGCCGTGTTCGGGCGTAGCGGGGCGCGGTGAAGCTGAGCGTCCTGCCGCTCGAAAGGAAGACCTGACGGACATGGAAGCAACCCTATTCGTGGCTCCCACCGGAGTCGACGCGCAGGAACGGGAATACCGGCCCGGCTGGCCACTGGCCGTCGTGACTGTCGGGATGGCCCTGCTCGCCGCGGCGCTGCTGCTGCCGAAGGCGGAGTTGGTGGGTCTCCAGAAGTGGGTGCTCCTGTTGGGGGCCGCGCCCTTGCTCCTCGCCTCGCTCGGTCTGAGCGAGGACCGGTTGCGGTCGGCTGGGTACCGGGCCGCCTTCGGCCTTCTCTTTGTGATGATCTACCTTCACGCGCGGCAAGCGGCCCTGCCCGACGGCTGGGTGCCCAAGAACGAGTGGGACGAAGCGTGGCGCGTTCCGTGGGTGACCCTCGGATTAGCCTGCCTCGCCCCGTTCTGGATCGCTTGCTGGCTCCAGAGCCGGGGCAGGGGAGAGACCGTCGCTGCGGAGCGGTCGTGGACCGTGGCCGCAGCACTCGTCGTAGGGACCGCGCTCCTTACGTTCGGAGTGCTCCGGCAGGCGTATCCGCAAGCGCTCGACTTCGGCTACACGCTCCGCGTCTCCCTGGAGGCTGTCGAGGCGGCGCTGGTGTTCGCGCTGGCTGCCGCACCGCGCCGGGCCCTGGTCGCGCGCCTGCTGACGGTCATCGTGTTCGCGGTGGTTCTGGCAAAGGCGACCGTTCTCTGATTTCGTAGTCTGTGGACCAGGAACCTGAGACATGACTCAACCCGACAACACCACGCAATCCACCCCCGATGGCTTCTCCCTGGCCCTCCTTTGCCTCGTCGTTGCCGCCATGCCCACTCAGTACGGGCAGACTGTGAAGCACCTGACCTCCAGCGGCGGCACTGCCTTCGAGCGCACAATCTCAGTGGGCGATGCCATGCTCGGCCTGGCGTTCTTCCTCTGGGGACTGCGGGTGCTCACGCGGTGGCGGTGGCGGGAGTGCCGATGGCCCAGTGTCGCCTGCGTGGGGCTGGTGGTCGTCGCGGCGCTTTCGGCGATGCACTCGGAGCTGATCGCCGGAGAGATTACTCACGCAGGCGGCGTGCTGAAGGCAGTTCGCTCTTCGCTGATGGTCCGCACCTCGCTCAAAGAGTGGGTTCAGTTCGTCATCTACGCGCTCATCGCCTACACGCTGTTCGTGAACCTGCTCAAGGAGACCCGCTTCGTCCGTGGGTCGCTCTACATTGTGTTCGGCGTAGCGACCCTGGCAGTGGTGCTCGGGCTGAAGGACTATTTCCTCGTCGCTGACCCCAAGCTCGTGCGGGCCGGAATTGGCGAGAGCGCCTACCTGTTCAACAGCCAGAACATCTACAGCGGCTTCCTTGCCATGATGTTCCCCCTGATGCTGGCGGTTGCCGTGAGCACTCGGAACATGGCAGTGCGCATCTGGCTGGGCGCTTGCGTAGTGTTGGGTGCTGTGACCATGTTGGGCGCGGGCGGGTTGTTGGCAACGTTCCTGGTGTTGCCTACCTGTGCGTTTCGGCATGACCGCAGAGCCGGCTGGCTTGTCGCTGCCGCGATGGCTACGCTGCTGGTGCTGCTCATCGCGCCGAGAACCCGGTCCTACCGCGACGGGCTTCGGCCGCTGTTCACCGGTCACGACAGCGAGGGCGACGTCAGCAAGCAGTACGTCGAATGGCAGGCGGGGCTTGGCATGCTGGAGGACCACCCGCTCTTCGGTGTCGGAACCGGCCTATACCAGTTGAACATCGGCGCCTACTACGGAGCGCTGCCCAACAAGGAGAAGATGCCCTGGGACTCCAACAGCCTGTACCTGGTGGTTGCGAGCACCATGGGACTCGCCGGTCTGGCGGCCTTGCTCTACTTCCTCGTGCACCCGCTGCTAATGGCAAATGGACTGATTGGCAGCCTGTCGGGCGACGACCGGGCTCTCATGATCGGCCTCTGGGGGAGCATCCTGGCGTTCATGGTTACCAGTGGCCTCAACTGTTTGTGGGTCCGCGGAACCGCTCCGGTTCTGGTCTATCTAATAGCCATTGTTGCAGTCCTGAATCGAGCCGAGGCTGCAGAGCGCTCGGGGCAAAGGAGAGAGACGATGGGAACCACTTGGTGGAGAACTGCTCGGCCTACGGGCTGGCTTGCGGGAGTCGGGCTGATAGGCGCAATGCTCTGGGCTCCCTCGGCGGCTGTCGCCGGGTCCGGCAAGATCGTGATCGAGACGGAGAGCGCCGATGAAGTCGTGCCCCACTTCGTGCTGAAGTCCACCAAAGACAAGGACGTCTCCGGCGGGAAGTACCTGGAGATCCCGGACAAAGCGTGCGGGGAGCACAAAGAAGACATCCGCGGCTACGCGACCTACACGCTCGACGTCAAGGAGACCGGCGCGTACTACCTCTGGCTGCGGGTCTGGTGGCTCAACGGTTGCGGCAACAGCGTTTGGGCGCAGATCGATGGTGAACCAAAGGCAAGCGGCGACGAGAAGGGTCTCGTCATTGGCGAAGACGGTACGTACAAGCGCTGGGGCTGGAAGTCCGCCAAGAACTTCAAGTTCCGCCTCACGGCCGGCAAGCACAAGCTGACGCTGACCGTCCGCGAAGACGGCCCGCGGTTCGACCAGATCCTGCTCACCAAAGACGATACCGTGCCAGTGCGGATCGAGAAGCCGACGGCCAAGTAGCAGTCTACCGACAATGGCCCTGAACTGAGGCGTCGCTCCTCGGTTCCGCGAAGGGGCATACGACACAACAAACAACACCCCCGTGCCCGGAGTTGGCAAGCCCAACCACCCGCGGCACGGGGGTGTCTCGCTTTGTAGCCCATACCAGCAGCACCTGTGGCCGACTGCCGGCCCCGAGAAACCTGGTGACTTCTTGGCGGGACGCAAGGACCCGGTCTTCCGGCGGCGAATCTGTAAGGCCCCGCATGACTCAGGGGCAGGCCACGGCCGTGCTTGGCTTCACCCAGGACCGGGAAGACCGGATTCCGCAAGTGCGTGGAAGGTCGGCGGTGTAGCGAAGTGCCCGCGCCCAGTGGTGTGGTCAAAGCGGTGTAGTATCCAGAGCCCCATGGGTGACGACAGAGGGGCGCTCGCGAAGGTGCGCCCGACCACTTGGCAGGTGATGAGCTGACTGTGACAGATGCGCTGAACGAACTACTGCTCGGCGAGGCCCCTTCGGGACTGCCGGAGGAACTCCGTGACCAACTGGAGACGGCTGTGCGCGCTGCGCTGGACGAGCAGCGCTTCGGTGAGGCAGCCGAGTGGGTTGAAGCCGAAGCAACGCGTAAGCCGAAGGACTTCCGGGTGCGGTTTCTGGCCTCCGTCGTGCAGGAAGTGGAGGAGGACGAACGCCGGGCCGCTGTCGGGCACCGGGACTTGGCGCGAGCCTTGGCGGACGCAGGTGACTGGCAAGCAGTTCGCGCGCTCGCACTTCGCGCCGTCCGGCTCCGCCCCGATGAGCGCTCAGCCCGACTGATCGTGCGCGCGTGGGAGCACCTCGAGCCCACCCCTGAGCGGGAACGAGATTTCCGGCTGGCACGGGAGCTGTGCCCGGAGAGCCCGGAACTGCTGTGGGACGCCTGCTTGCGCGCTGAGGGTGCCGGAGATCGAGCTGAAGCAGACCGGCTGGCAGTTCGCGCGCTTGCTGGGTTCGCCAGGAACAGGGACGACGCTGCCGCTGAAGTGGCGTTGCTGCGTTCGCTGGAATCAGAGGAAACCGAAACGCTGCGCGGTGTGTGGGACGCGGTTCCCTTGCTGGCGCAGGCAGACCTACCGGCTCTCGTCGGGAACGCGCTGGAGTTCCTGGAACCGGAACTGCTGGCGCGAAGTCTGCATGCCCCGGCGCTCCAGGCCCTGGAGGTATTGCTGACAGAACTCGACGCCTATGAGGCGTGGCGGCCGCTCTATGTGCAGACCCTCATCGCGCAGTTGGGCGGCGAGGAAGTCGTGGGCGACCTCGTCCGCTCGACTGGTCTCGCCGATCCGGACCAGTCCTTCCGAGAGTCGCTCGAGCGGTTCCGCGGGTTGTCGAAGCTGAGTGCTGGGGCGTACGTCGAGCACAAGAGCTGGGGCGTGGGACGCATCACCGCCAACGACGGGGCGTCGCTGCTGGTGGACTTCGCAGAACGGAAGGGCCATCGCATGGATGTGGACATGGCCATCCGCTCGCTGCAGCCACTATCGGACCGGCTGCTGCGCGTGAGAGCATTCGCTGACGTACAGGCGCTCCGACAGCAGGCGGAGGACGACCCGCCGGCGGTCCTCCTGCAGGCGTTGCGCGAAACGGGTGACCAAGCCACCACGCAGGAACTGCGGCGCGCCCTCGAAGACCTGGCCGTGCCGAAGGAAGCCTGGACTCGTTGGTGGGCCAAGGCACGGAAGGCGGTCGCAGAGGATTTCCGCGTGGACGATTCGGAGGCGTTCCGACAGGTGTACCGGGCCGGTTCTGAGGAGGGCGGGCAGAGCGTAGGTCTCCCGCCGCTCGACGCCTCAAAGGGCCTGCGTCCCGCTATTGCCTCAATCGGCCGCTTGCTCAAACAGCACCCGCAGTTGGAGGAAGCTGCCATCCGTGCCTACGGGCCGGAACTGAGCGCTCGGCTAAGCACCGCTTCCGAGCCCGAGGAACGCCTGAGCGTCCTCCCGGCGCTCAACCGGTGGTATCCCGAGCGGAGAGAGGAGTGGGCTGCGACCATCGCGTCGGCGCTCGACGCTAACGTGGGCGTGAGCAGTGTCTCCGTGGAGAGCGACCAAGCAGACCTGCTGGCGCT
The DNA here is from genome assembly GCA_002779825.1 of Armatimonadetes bacterium CG06_land_8_20_14_3_00_66_21. Taxonomy (GTDB): domain Bacteria; phylum Armatimonadota; class Abditibacteriia; order CG2-30-66-41; family CG2-30-66-41; genus CG2-30-66-41. The sequence goes on from PEVN01000066.1 coordinate 22,661, forward strand.
CGCCCTGACCGGTGATCGCTGGCTTCAGGCGGCGCTCTCTGCGCTGCCCTCACGCTTCCTCGACGTGCGGCGACGGGCGCTTGCCGCGCTGCAGGAGCGGATGGACGAGACGGTGTCCGCCGCCATGCTGGACAGGCTGATGAACGGCCGCAACTGCCCGGAGGAGGCGGTCGCCCTCGCGGGGCTCGCCCTGGAGGGGGAGGAGCCCCTGGCGGCTTTCGGCAACGCGCACCCGTGGCACCTGTTTCTGGGAGTTTTCTCGGCGCTCTCTGTGCCCTCAACGCCGCAGACCAGGAAGAGGGCGCTGGAGGTGCTCTCGGCAGGGGGCGCCTTGTCGAAGCTGCTTGGCGCCACCCCGTGCCCCGAATCGCTTGTCCTCATCTGCCAGATCGCCGTGGCTCGGGCCGGCCTCGATGTCGCCGGTCTGCGAAAGGCCAAAGAGCTGCTGACGGCTGTGGGGGCGACCGATCTCAGCGAACGGGTCCAGCAGCGGCTGGCGCCGCCGCCCGAAGCACCAGCCGATGACCAGTTGGCCCTTGCCGGTCTGCGTTTGGGCGTGACCTACATGACGCGCCTGTCGTTCGGGATGCGCAAGGACGAGATTCAGCGGTTGGAGCACCAACTCCGCGTCGAGCTTCCGGAGGCGATCAAGCGAGCCCGGGAGCTGGGAGACCTGTCCGAGAACGCGGAGTATCACGCCGCGCGGGAAGCGCAGGGCATTGTCGGCTCGCAGGTTGCCGGTCTGAAGCACCTGCTCCAAGCAGTCGCCTTCATCGAGGACATCGTGCGACCTGACGGCCGCATCACCCTCGGCACAGTGGCAGAGCTGCGGTACGAAGAGACTGGCGACGTTCAGACAGTCTGGCTGTTGGGCGAGGGCGATGCGCACTACGGGTCTGAGGTGATCTCGTACACGTCTCAGCTCGGCCATGCTCTGCTCGCCCGGGAAGCTGGCGATGAGGTCGAGTTCGAGGTGGACGGTGAGGTCACCAAGCTGACGGTCGTGTCAACCGAACCGAAGCTGCCGTAGGGACGTGCGTAGCCAAGACAGGAGGAGGGACCAGCGTCGCCGCCAGCGCGAAGCCGGTGGTGATTTGACGCTCCGGTGCGCGGCCACAAGTCGGCAAGTCTTAGTCTCGGAGGACCAAGCATGAACGTGGCATTGATCGGGCTGGAAGGGCACCAGAGCGCGATGCTGGAGGGTATCGTCCAACTGCACGACGTGCAGCTCGTGGCTGTCGCCAGCGACAATCCCGACAAGCTGCAGGCCGTGAAACGAAGCCCGGCGGTGACTGGTGACACCTGGCTTTATGCGGATTGGCGAGAGCTGCTGGAACAGCACGACTTGGACGTGGTGGGGGTCTGCACGGTCAACGGCGAACGTGCGCCGGTGCTTCTGGAGTGCGCGCGGCGCGGCGTGCACATTCTCTCGGAGAAGCCGCTCGTGACCACGCTCGAGGACTTGGCGACGGTCCGGGCTGCCATCGAGGGGGCGGGCGTGCGACTCTCGATGCTGATGACTATGCGGTTTGAGCCCGCCTTCAAGAAGATGCATGACCTCCTCCGCCAAGGGACCATCGGCGAGCCGGTCGCAGCGAGCGCGCAGAAGTCCTACAAACTGGGTGACCGACCGGAGTGGATGCGGGACCGAGCGACATTCGGCGGCGTCATCCCGTTTGTGGGTATCCACGCGCTCGACCTGGTTCGCTGGACGACCGGGTGCGAGTTTACGGAGGTCGCCGCGTGGCACAGCAATGTGGCCCACCCAGAGATCCGCGACATGGAGGACAACGCCAGCGTGCTCTTGCGCATGGCGAACGGCGGCACGGCCACGCTACGCATCGACTACCTGCGGCCGACCATGGCGCCGACGCATGGGGACGACCGCTTGCGCGTGGCCGGAAGTGAAGGTGTCCTTGAGGTCCTGGGCGACGATCGCCGGCTCACGCTGATGACTCACGACCAAGGGCCGTATGCCGTCGCGCCTGACCCGGAGGAGCAGTTCTTCGTGGAGTTTGTGCGCAGCCTCCGCGGCGAGTGCGCGCACCGCATCTCCGCTGCCGATGCCTACCGACTCACTGAGATCTGCCTGCAGGCGCGCGCCGCCGCCGACGAAGGCAGGATTGTCTCCCTCGCGCCGGTCCGTGAGCACCCAAGTCGGTGAGGGTGGTGCCGCCGTGTTCGCATCGAGACCCTCGCACTTGGCAGCGACAGAGACCTCCGCGCCTCACTGCCGCAAGCAAGACGCGCCCGGCAATGCCGGGCGCGTCTTGCTTGCGGCAGTGAGAGAGGGATCGGGTCGGGTTAGGCGCGGCACGCCAAGCAGGGCTGATACCCGTTCTTCAATGCCTGCAGGCGTCCTTCGAACAGCACTCGGTCCAGTTCCCTCGGTACCAGCAGGCACGTGGGGCGGTGGAATCGCTTGGCAGTGATGCTGCCGATGTAGCAAATCTGCACGGTCTCAGGTTCGGGGCGGACGTACGGCCGGCGGTACGGTGGCACCCACTCCGGTTCGCCAGTGTCGGCGGCGGGCTGCGCCGGTCCGGGCACGCGTCCCGGTCGCGCCTGGGCGAGGGCGATGGGCTCGGCCGTCTCGGGGAGGTCGAGCCCCATGCTGTACAGGCCGCGCTTGCTTGCTTTGGCCTCCTGCACCAGGGCCACCCAGTCGGCCGTGTCCACATGGCACTCGGGCTCGTTGACGGCAGAGGCCAGACCGGCGCGGAGCATCTTGGTGTTCAGGTTGAACCACTGACCGCCTTCGTTGTAGTAGACGACAGCGCGGAATCTACCATCTCCTGTTTGCGTGGGCTTGGGGCCTTGGTCGAGAAGAACGTCCTTGCCCGCGGCGTACTTGACGACGGCGTCGACAGCCTTCTGGTAGCCCGGACTGTCTTTGACGGGACCGCGAGTTCCCAGCAGAGCGATGTTGCCGACGCCCTCAACCACGAGGGTATCCGCGTTGATGACGGATCGACAACGGCCCTTCGGCAGTCTGCCCGAGAAGGGCGTCTGAGCCAGACCGACAGAGGGAAGGGCGACGGCCGCGCCAGCAACGGCGCTAACCTTCAGAAAGTGCCGTCGAGATAGTGACTGTTCGTCCATACGGATTGTGCCTCCCACAAGCTTCACCGTCGGCAATGATAGCACCTTCTCTCAACCACTGCAATTGTGACCGAGGGTTTGGCTGGCGCCGGCCGGAGTTGGGTATGGTCCGAGAAGGGCTGCTCGGAAGCGCTGCTGTATTGCCGCGGCGCAGATTGTAGTGTCTCTGTGGCGCAGCGTCAACAGGGATCGAGGGCCGGCGAGTGCGTTTGCGGGTTGTCCGTTACGGCCCTACGGGCCAACGACCACGACGACCTCCAATGGCTTCGCGCCCTTGTCGGCGAACCAGAGAAGACCGCCCTGCAGCAAGTCCCACTTGAGGACGTAGGTGCCCGGAGCTCCCGGTGCCTGCACCTGCGCCTGCAAGTCTACATTGGCTCCCGAGAGGACATCGGCGGGCAGGTTCGTAAGCTGGCCGCGGGCCACAACGGCAGCGCCGGTTTGGTCTTGCCAGCGGTACGATAGCTGTACCGGCACGTCTCCCTGCGCTTCCCACTTGAGCACACCCAGGTTCTTCACCCGCAGATGGACTGTGTAGCGCTGGCTCGGCATCATGAAGGCAGGGGTATCGTGGCTGGTGAACTCGACGCCGTAGAGGACTTCCACGCGCACTGGAGTGCTGAGTGTGTTGGCGCCTTCAGCACTGAACCAGCCTCTGCCCTCCTGGAGGAGGTCCCATTTGAGCGTGTACTGCCCTGCCACCTCAGGTGCGCGAACCTGTCCCGGGAGAGTCACCGTCTGGTCGAAGCCGACCTCTCGGGGCATCGGCACGAGCAAAGGGGAATGGGGGATCTCGTTCCCCGCCTGGTCGAGCCAATGATAGCCCAACTTGATGAGGTGCGGCTCCCGCGACGACCACGTGAGCGTCCCCAGGTTTTTGGCGGTGAGGGTCACCAGGTAGGGTTGCCCAACGATCATCTTTGCCGGGTGGTCGACGGCGGAGAACTGGACGCCGTAGGCAGGGCGGGCGACTAGGACGCTCTGTGAATAGGGACGCGAGCCGTGGGTCGAGAACCACTGATCCTCGCCCTTGACGAGGTCCCACTCCAGCGAATACTCGCCCGGAGTCGCCGGTGATTGGACCTGGGCCGCCAACACAAGGCTCTTTCCGGAAAGTACCTCGTAAGGGAGTGTCGCCAAGATTGGCTCCTGCTGCAGCGTGTTACCGGCGGCATCGAGCCAGTGGTACCCAAGCCGAACACAGGCGCGACCCTCCGCCTTCCAGGGCAGCGAACCCGTGTTCTGGAGCCCCACGTTGGCGACGTAGATCTGACCGGGCGCCATGCTTCTGGCTACTTCGGCCGTACTGAACGAGACTCCGTCCAATGTCTGCACTGTCACTGTCGCGGTAGGTACGTCGCCTTTCTCTCCGAACAGCCACCGTTCCTCGCCGATGAGCAGATCGCAGCGCAGGAGGTACTTCCCAGCGATCTCGGGCGCGCGGACAGTGGCGGAGACGGAAACCTCCGTGTCGGGTAGAACGGTCTTGGTGAGCTGCGTGAGGGCGGGGGTGTGGTCCACCGGATCGCCGCCCTCGGTGAGCCAGTGGTAGCCCAGGGCGATCTTCGGCTCCCCCTCCGCAGACCACGGCCCGGTCCCGTTGTTGAGGAGCCGGAGGGCCACCGCGTACTCCTGACCCGGCGTCATCTGCTTGGGGGTCTGCTGCCCCAGGAGACGTGCCGAGATGGGCACAACGACCTGCACTGCTACCCGGCGCGTCAGTGCATTCCGGTCGGAGAACCAGAGCAGGTCTCCCTGCCGGAGGTCGTACTCCAGCGTGTGTCTGCCGGGCAGCGGAGGCGCCTTGATCTGTGCTTCCAGAGAGACGGTTTCACCCGACTCCACCGGACGTGGCAAGGGGGCAAGCAGGCCCTTCCGGATGACAACGGTCCCCGAGTCGTCCAGCCACCGGTAGCCCATCTTCACTTCGTACCGGCCCGAGTTGAGCCAAGTCATCGTGCCCACGTTCTTCAGTGAGAGCGGCACGGAGTACACTTCTCCCGCCGTCATCGTCCCCGGCGTATCTGCGGAAGCGAACTCGACGCCATGCTCGCTGAGTGCGTGGACCTGCACCTGAGCGACCCCGGCGTCGCCGGCAGCGTCCACTGCGGTCACGCGAATGGTGTAGGCGCCGGTGAGCCCTTCCAGGTTCCAGGACGCGAGGACATCATTCTCAACCGGCTGTCGGAGGGTCTCGCCCACCTGCTGCCACTCCGTGGGACCCTCGCCGGCTCCTACCTCCACGACGGCGTGGTCCAACTCGCCGTAGCCAATCTTGACACTGCCGCGGATCTGGATCGTTCCCTGGAGCCGGTCGCCCGGAGACGGATCCGCGATCGCGACCTCTGGCGTTCGGTAATCCAGGGATACCACGTACAGGCTCCGCCCGCCGTCGCCCTCGGCATCGTACACAATCCGGGAGCCGTCCCGGGACCAGTCGGGACTGCGGGGAGACTGACCGCGGAGCGGAAGCGCCACGGGCGCCGTGCCGTCAGCATTGGTGAGGCGCAATTCGTCTTGCGCGTCCACGCGCATGACCATGCAGAGGCGGCGGCCGTCAGGAGACCACGTCGGCGCGGAGGCCGCCGGAGCGATGAGCACTGGTTCTCCACCGTTCACAGAAACGACCGCAACCCCCTCTTGGCCAGTAACGAAGGACCGGTATGCGATCTTGGTTCCGTCGGGCGACCAGGCCGGGTCCCAACCATCGTCCACCAGCTTGCGAGGGTCGCTGCCGTCGCGGTTCATCACCCACAGAGCATCTTTGCCGCCCCAGTCGGAGACGAAGGCGAGCTGCCTGCCGTTTGGCGAGAAGACGGGCATCCAGTCTACCGACGGGGTGGTGGTGAGTTGCGATTGCTCGTTTGTCTCCAGGTTGAGTAACCAGATGTCGGGCGAGCCGTTGTCTGACCGATTGCTGGTGAAAGCGATCTCGTCAGCCGTCGGCGACCAAGTGGGCTGGTCTGCAAAGGCGGGAAGCGCGAAGGTGGTGGCGCGGTGCAGGTCGCCGGTGGCCGCTGTACATATCCACAGGTTTTTGCTCCCCTCCCGGGTGGAGACGAACGCGAGGCTCTTGCCGTCGGACGACCAGGAGGCCGTCATGTCCGTGGCCCGATCCCGCGTCAGACGTTGAGCGTCTACCGCGGTCAGTGCGGCGGTGGCGCGAGGCGCGGCCATAGCAAACACGCCGCCGGCGAACGCTGCTATCGTCCACCAGTGGTGGCAGCAACCTCGAGGCGCGTTCGGCTTCGCCGCACTGGGGCCGGCGGCAGTAGTCCGGCCGCCAGTCGAGTGCGCAGATGTGGGCAAACTCATGCTTGTGCCACCTCGGGTCTTCTCTGTCGGTCCATGGGAAGAACGTGGGCAATTGTACATCAAGTGGAGAACCGGAGAAAGCGTTCCGGGCGAACGCGCCCGACACGCTACGAGTGCCTTCGGGGGCACCCCCCTGCGTCGGTGCCGTCCCCAACCTTCGGCTGGGTCAACGCGTGAGCTGGCCGCCTGCGAGACGCTGGAAGTACTCGGCCGTCAGTGCCAGACCTTCCGACAGGGACGCTTTCGGTCGCCAGCCCAGCTCGGCAGTCGCCAAGTCGGCAGCCAGTGAGATGGCTCTGAGCTCCCCGAGCTTGGCGGGCGCGTAGGCGGGTTCCGCGGCGACATGGAGGATTCGGCGCAGGTGCGCCGTCAGTCGGTTGACTGAAACGTGCTCGCCGGTGCCGATGTTGACAGCCAATCGGAGAGGCTCCCCCGCGGAGTGGGCCGCCAGCCGCTCGGCGGCCGCGAGATTGGCGGCCGCGACATCGGCAACGTAGACGAAATCTCGGGTCTGCTCGCCGTCGCCATAGACTGTCGGCCGCTCACCCGCGACCATCTTCCGGCAAAAGACCGCCACGACGCCGCCTTCTCCCTCTGGGTTCTGGCGAGGACCGTAGACGTTCGCGTACCGCAGGCAGATGCTGGAGATGCCGTAGTTGGTGCCGTACATCCACAGGTACTGCTCGCAGGCCAGCTTGGCTCCTCCGTACGGGCTGATCGGCTGTAGCGGGTGCGTCTCACGGACAGGATCCTCGAGCGGCTCACCGTAGATCGCCCCACCCGTGGAGGCGAAAATCACCTTCGTCACGCCGGTCTTGCGGGCCCATTCCAGCAAGTGCAGTGTGCCCAACAGGTTCTGAGTCGCGTCGAATACCGGCTCTGCAATAGAGCGCCGAACGTTCACGTGCGCGGCATG
>PEVN01000323.1 GCA_002779825.1 Armatimonadetes bacterium CG06_land_8_20_14_3_00_66_21
GGGCGGAGATGCCGTGCAGGAAGCCGCTGGGAGCGTGCGAGACCGGAGTGGAGGGGGGTGGGGCGGCGAGTAATGTCAACCGGCGGACGGAGAGGAACCGCCGTTGGCTCGGGCTTGTGAGTCTGCCGGTCGCTTTTCGGGAGGAACCCATGTCCTGCTCCAACTCGTAGAAACCACGTCACGAGTACGGTCAGGTGGTCGCGCGGGAGTCACTGGAGGCCAGATTCCGACGTAGATCAAGGGCCTGATCACAAAGACTCAAAGGCACGAAGGGCCACGAAGACCTTTTCCAGGTCTTTCTTGGTGGCCCTTGGAGTCTTTGTGCCTTCGTGTTCCAAGCCCTTTCAGACAGCCTTCGGTCAAGGGCCTGATCACGAAGGCACGAAGACACAAAGGGCCACGAAGACCTTTTCCAGGTCTTCCTTGGTGGCCCTTGGAGTCTTTGTGCCTTCGTGTTCCAAGCTCTTTCAGACAACCTTCGGTCAAGGGCCTGATCACGCGCCCTGAGCGATCCTCATCCAGCGCTCCGTTCCTCCCTCAAGCGTCTCAACTCTTCCTGGAAGCGCTCCAACAGCGCGGCCGCACGCCGCCGCTCCTCTTCCCACTTCGCCCGGTTGCCCAGGAAGTACACGCGCGTCCGATACGCGCCGATCGTGTCGCTGAACTGGGTCACGCCCTCGCCCAGCGCGTCGCCGGAGAAGACCTCGATCACGTCCGCCCGGCGTCGCAGGTTGAACGTGCGCGCGCCCGGCTCGCGGGTGTGGATCGCCAGGAAGCTCTTGTTGGCGTAGACGATCTCGTCCGCGTCGCAGAACTGGTGGCAGCCGGCGCGGCGGGCGACTGTGCGCAGCAGGTCGGCCGGCGCCATGACGGAGCCGATCCAGAGGTCTGTCGCCTTCGGCGATTCGCATCTCACAATGGCCGGCTGACCACCCTCGACGAACCGCGCCAGCGTTTCGGCAGCACCGGTGCTGTAGAAACGCTCTGGCAGCGTGGTGTCGCCGGGGAACTGCTGCTTGACGCCGCCCGTGTCTTTGTCCAGCACCCACTCCGGCCGCTCGAAGCTGCCGAAGGCGCGGCTGGCATCGAAGCCGGTGAAGTACGCGGCGCCCGCCTCGGTCAGCTTCATGTTCAGCGTCTTCGGCTCGCCGGTCTCCGCCGCCAGCGGGAAGCCGAGCAGATCCTGCGCGTGGGATTCCGACAGCTCCGGCTGCTGATCCGGGTTGAAGAGGCCGGGCGCGTACATCCACACGAGGACCGCGCCGTCGCGGCGCAGGCGCTCGTCAATGAGCCGCCGTTCCTCGTTGGTCAGGCTGAAGCAGTTCAGCATCAGGTACAGCTTGTACCGTTTGGCGTCCGGCGCCAGGATATCGTCTAACTCGTAGTGATCCACCGGCGCACCCAGGCGGCACAGCTCCTGGACTTTGAAGGTATCGATCAGCGAGGAGGTCACCGGCCACGGCGGGCCGGTGAACAGACTGTCCAGATCGACCACGGCGGCGATGTCGGTGTCGCTGGTGCGGTCGAAGCCCATGGCCGCTTCACCGAGCTGCTGGATCTGCTGGAACAGCGCAAGGACCGGTGGCTCTTTGTAGCCCTCGGGCACCACGTCGTACCAGTCCTTGCCCATCTGAAACCACCAGCCGTTGCCGCCCTCGCAGAGCTGGTGCGCGAACTCGCGCTTGAGACAAGCCAACGCCTCAGGCACGTCGGGCGGGGGGCCGTGAAAGGCGGGGTAGTTGTCCGCTTCCACGAAGCTGGTGCGGATGTCGGACTCGCTGATCCACAGCTTGCCGTGCTTCTTCAGGCTGGCCATCAGGAAGCGGATGCAGCCGTGCTCCCCTTGCCCGCGCCGGTTGTACTGCGGCGGGGCGGACCAGAAGTCCACGTCCGGCGAGGCAAGCAGTTCCTTCAGCGTCGCTTGCCCGCCTTCGAGCAGCCAGTGGTTCTGCAAGTAGCCGTGGAACATGCCGACGAGCTGCTCGCGGTTGCACGCCTGCTTGACCGCCCGGGAGAAGACCAGCAGGCTGTCTTCCATCGCCTTGTTGTGGACGTAGTAGTAGTCGCGCACGCGCTGGTCCCTGGCGGGGTCGTAGAAGACGCCGGCGCTCGGGGTGCGGCGAGCGTCCGGTCCGGGCGGCAGCGCCGTGCCGAAGTCGGCCTTCGGGTCGTTCCAGGCGGCGCGAAGCTTGGCGACGTCACCGCCGTACATGGCGCGGAGGTACTCGCGGAAGGCGCGCAGCATCGGCTTCGAGAAGTCGACGCAGTACTTGTTGTGGTCGTAGTCGCCCCAGTAGTACCACTCCTCCGTCCCGCCGCCGCAGACGAAGTAGCCGATGACGTTCTTCGCGTACTCCGTCTGTCGCACGTGCGTCACATAGTGGTGGAGCGCCTGAGCCGTCTGCTGGCGCCACACTTCCGAAGCAAAGCTCGGGTAGCCGCGCTCCTCCAAGGGGCGGTCCTTCATGGCGTACCACTTCTCGAAGTGCCTCGTGTCGCCGTCGTTGAAGGCCAACACCTCGTCGGGGTGGTCGCGGGCGAAGTGCGGCGGGCTGCAGACGTAGAGCCGCAGGATGATCCGGGCGTTGGGCACTCGGTCCAGGAACCGCTCGAGCTGATCGTCCAATCGCCGGAATGTCTCCGCTTGGTCGCCCGGCCAGCCGATGCCGCCAACCATCTCAAAGTGGACCTGGAAACCACGGTTGCCCATCTCCGCAAGTTGGTCCAACGAGCCGGCGCAGCGGGTGTAGATCATCGGTCCGTACGGCTTGCCGTCCAACACCAACGTCGGCACGCCGAGCACCGGCTTCACCTGGGCGAGCGTCTGCGGCTGGTTCGTGGGCTCGGGCTTGAACTGCGGCAACGCAAGCTTCGGCCGAGGCGGCGTGCCCTTTAGCGCGTCCGGGTCCTTGCCGTCCGGGAGACCGTCCAGG
>PEVN01000130.1 GCA_002779825.1 Armatimonadetes bacterium CG06_land_8_20_14_3_00_66_21
CGTCTCGTAACTGGGGGGACCGGTCCCGTGACTGGAGGAACGGGTGCCGTAGCTGGGGGAACCGGTGTCGTGACTGGGGGGACCGGTCTCGTAACTGGAGGAACCGGCGTCATAACTGGGGGGACCGGTCCCGTAACCAGAGGAACCGGTGTCGTGACTGGGGGAACCGGTGTCGTAACCGGGGGAACCGGTATGCTGAGCGGGAGGAGGGGCGCAGCGACAACGGTTGAGGGGGCGGAAAGGCAGACAGACGTTCATCTGGAGGCAGTGCAGTGAAGCTGACGTACGGAAGAGTGTTAGCCCGGGCGGACATCACCTATGCGACTCAGGTAACGCTGAGCGCGCAGTGGGTGTGGGCAGGCCGAGCGGTGGCCGACTGGCCGGCAGTGATCGACGCCGCGCGCGCCCTGCAGCAGGCTCTGGTCGGAAAGCGGAGGACGCTGACAACGACGCGGAACGAGCTGGACGCCACGCAGGCCGACCTGCGCGGCCGGATGCGGCAGGGGCTGGATATGGCGCGGTCGAAGTACCGGCGGGAAGACCCCGTCGCCCACCAGACGCTGCGCCTCCTGCGCTCCGGCGGCCGCAGCCGGTCGCGAATCATGGACGAGGCGGTGGCGTGGTACGAGGCGTGGGGTCAGCTCCCCGACGCCGACTGGAGCCCCACCGCCCAGAACACAAGAGCGGCGTTCCTGACGCTGCTGCAGGAGGCGCAAACCAAGCTCCAGGCGCTGGCGGCGGCCGAGGCCGAGGAGGAACGCGCGCAGCAGCAGTTGGCCGGCGGGCTGGAAGACCTGCATCAGGACTGTGTCGAGTGGTACGAGGACGCCTGCGCCGTCTTCACCGCCGACACCCCCGAAGGCCGCCAGGTCCGCTCGATCCTCGTGCGCGAGGCCGCGGCCGACGACGAGGAGGATGACGAGGCGCCACAGCCGCCGCCGGCGTGATGAGGCGCGGAGTGATGGAGTAGTGGAGTAATGGAGTGAGGGGGCCTTTCAGCGGCACTCCAACACTCCAATTCTCCCACACTCCACGACTCCCGCTCTCCCCCCACTGACCGCAACCGAAGGGAGCACCCCCATGCCCGCGCCAGCGCCAACCACTTGAGCTGGACCGGCCGCAGCCGCGACGGTGGGGCGCTGCCGAAGGGTGCGTACCTGTGGGAGATCGTCGCCGCGGATGAGACCGGGCGCGCAGTGCGGGCCGTGCGGGCAGTGGCGGTGAGGTGACCTGGCTCGCACGTCAACCGTTCCGGGACCGCTCCCCGATCGGGTCGTCGGGTCGCCCCGCCTCCGGTTGGTCGCAGGTCCGGACGCCACGAACACTGGGTTGACCGATCAGGCCCGGAAAGGTACAGTTGGAGTTCGGTGAGCAGATGGACATCGACACCTTGCGGGAGCACGTGCGCCAGGATCGCTTGCGCCTGACGCTCCACGCTCGGCGGGAAATGGCTGCCGCGCGTCTCTGCGAAGCCGAGGTGCGAGAGTCCCTCCTCTGCGGGGAGATGACTGCCACAGAACCGGGGCAGCTCGGACCAAAGTACCGAGTCCAAGGTGGCACGTTCTACACAGACCGGGTGGTCGAGTCTGTGTGTGCCCTGCAGTTCGACGAAGACGCCGACGACACCTACTTGGTCCTCGTGACGGTCTTTGAGCGCAAACGAAAGCCCAGCGGGAGAGCGAAATGAATGCGAAGTGCGTGCAATGTGGCGGCACGGTGACAGACAGCACCACTACGGACGACTACAGAGGGGGACGGAACCACGTGGTGCTCGTGGAGAATGTCCCGTGCGGCGTCTGCCAGTCGTGCGGAGAGCAGTACTTCGACGCCGGCGTGGTGCGGCGGATTGAGATGCTGGCACAACCGCTCATCCAAGGAGCTGTGCTTTCGTCCGGGAAGCCGCTGGCCGTGGTCGACTACACCGATGGTGATGTGACCGAACCGGTGTCCGTACCACGGGGCGAACTGGTTCCGGCATAGCCGGGCAAGGCTACGGCGGGCGCGCTACGCATCCCCAATGCCAACGTCCTGCCCCTCGGCGGCGGGCTGCGCTTCTTCTACCCGCTCCCCAAGTCCGCCGAGGTGACGTGCCTTCTCCACAGCCCGTCAGACCGCGCTGTCTACGGCTCCGTCCCCTCGTCCACTTGCCCCGGACGCGGCGGTCTGGTACAATCGCGTCCACTGTTGTTGGTGTGGTCTGCGAGTCCTTTGGCTGGAGGGCCGGCCGACGAGATCACCTGCGAGCGCTTCGCCGCGCTCCCACAGACAGCTTGAGTTCGCGTTCTCCCGAACCCCCTTCCGCGCCTGGTCGCGCGCGGTTCCTCGCCCTCGCCGCCGCCTTCCCACCACCATAGCCGGCTGGACCGGATGGAAGTCGAGAATCACGTGGTTGTGCACATCAAAGAAACGCCCTCGCGTGGCGGTGTGGGCCTCGCTCGGAGCAGACTCCAAGCTCGACCGTCGTTCCGACCCGCGATGGCGAGCCGCTGCCCAAGGGAGCGTACTTGTGGGAGATCGCCGCGGTCGAGGAGACGGGGCGGACAGTGCTCGGAGTACGGGCGGCAAGGGCGGCGGTCGTCTCCCGGCTCGGGCAACCCGCACCCCCGGGGAGTTGACGCCGCTTGTTGGGAGTGCTACAGTGGCGTTCACAGGACTGTGCCCTGTGGCCGGCGGCAAACCCAATCAAGAGCGAGACAAGCCATGGATGAGTTTCTTCTGCCCCTCCGTATCGAAGCACTGGAAGAAGGCGGCTATCTCGCAACCGCTGAGGACCTCCCGGGGCTGGTGGCTCAAGGGCGGACGGTGTCCGAGACCATGGAGATCGCCCAAGACGTAGCCCGGAAGCTGATCGAGTCCTACGAGCAGTATGGCGATCCCCTTCCGCCAAAGGTGGCAGCCGCCCTCCGGCGGCGGCCTCGAACGACGACCGTGAAAGTGCCCGTCGGTCTGTCGTGGGAGCCGATCCAGGCATGACTCGGCTCCCCGCCCTGACGTACCGAGACGTGGTCGGGCGACTGCGGGAGTTGGGGTTCGAGTTTGATCGCCAGGCAAAGGGCAGTCACGAG
>PEVN01000490.1 GCA_002779825.1 Armatimonadetes bacterium CG06_land_8_20_14_3_00_66_21
AGCAAGCCCCTGCAACTCTGGACCGAATCGCCCGCTTGCGGATGCACGAGCGTCGAGCTGTCGCCCGCGGACTTGCCCCCCAACGCAACTTCGGTGCTCAGGGCGACGATCAGACCGCGGGGAGCAGGAACCCCTCGGTGGGCGACTCAGCTTGCGACCATCGCGATACGCACGAACGACCCCTCGGCGCCCCGTGTGATGGTCGGTGTAGAGCTGCACGTGCAAGTCCCGAAGCCGTAGTAGCACCAAGCTTATTGCGCAACCCACCGAGAGACTCTACTGCCCCGACCCGGGGCGCAGCAGGGAAGGGACCAACCCTATGAGATCCCCTGCGAGGCGCTTCACCGGCAGGCTCCTGGCGTGGCTTTGCCTCGCTTGGATCCCTGTGACGCTGTGGCCCTTGGCTACCCCCTCGCTCTGCCAGCCCACGAGACACGCGTTGTCAATCGCATACACCATCGACCCGGGCACTTTCCTATCTGGATGCGGGTGAGGACTGGGCGGCCAGGCAGGTGGTCTGGCGCGGCGTGCTTCCTTGATTGGCACCCTGCGCGCAAAGCGTCGCGAGTCCCTGTTGCTGGATCTCGGCAACCTGGCGGACGCGCAGGCGAAGTATGGGGTTGGCCTTCAAGTGGCCGGGCCGATGAAGTACGACGGCCTTGCCCCCTCACCGGCCGACCTTAGGATGGCGCCAAACCTCAACGCCTTAGCTGCCGCTACCCAGATCCCCGTAGTGCCGGAGATCAGCCGGGAAACCGCCGCTTCGCCGAAGGCGCTCCTGCTAACCAGAGGCGACATCCGAGTGGCGGTAGCATCGGTCGGCAGCTCTGGACCACCGGAGGCCACCAAGCAGCTCGGGCGCGCCCTGCGTTCGCTTCGCGCGTCGGCTGACCTGCTTGTGTTGGTAAGCCGGGCAGGGCCGGAAGCAGATGCATTGCTGGCCAGCGCGCCAGCAACCAGAGGTTGTGTCGATGTCATCGTGGAGGTCGAGGAATCTGGAGCGCCACTTGAACCGAGGACTGTCCACACGACGGCCATTGTGAAGGCGTCACGCGGAGGGCAGTCGGTTGGTGTGATCGACATTGGGTTCGAGCCCGCCAGACTGGCTGTCCAACATCATGTGTTTGAGGTCCAGCCCTCCCTGCGGCCCGATACAGCCGGCCACGATTGCGTGACCAAGTTCTTGGGCGAGCACCCCGAGCACGGCGAGGTCAGCTTCGAGTACCTCCCGAAAGCCTCGTGGCCCTACACGCCTGCTACCGAATGCAAACGCTGCCACGAGCGCGAGACCCATGCATGGCAGTCCAGCCGTCATGCCGCCGCACCTCAGACACTGAGTCGGGAAGGTAGGTACCTGCGCGAGTGTCTGCGCTGCCACTCGGAGTACTACCGCCGGACAGGACAGGTCGCTGCACTACCTGCTGGCGAGGGCGGGGTTGAGTGTGTCAGTTGCCACGGAGACCGGACGCTTCACTCCGCAGGCGGCCCAATCGACCGCAAGTTCGCCAAGACCCGGGTGTCCGTCCCAGTGTGCCGCACCTGCCACAACCAGGAGCGCGACCCGGACTTCGACTACGCGAAGGCGCGGGAGCGGATACGGCACTGGTAGACGAGTGAGTGCAGCGGCCTCTCGGCGAGACCCGCTGACACTGGTGGCATAGGTTTCCGAACCTGTGGCGGGGCGCAGCGTGGTCGCGGCCAAACTCCGGGAGGTCGAGCGGACCGGCACCACCGTCCGGTGGTCGTGTGAACGGCCCGGTGAGCGGGTACCATTCGGTGAGCCATGCAGCCTCCGAGACCCCCCTTCCTCCTCGGCATCGCCGGCGGTTCCGGTTCTGGCAAGTCGACGCTCGCCGAAGCACTGGCAGCCAAGTTGCCGGTCCCGTGCGCCCTGATTGAGCACGACTGCTACTACCGCGACTTGAGCCACCTGCCGGTTGCTGTCCGCGCACAGGCCGACTTCGACGCGCCGGAGGCACTGGAGAACGAGCTGCTCTGTGCGCACCTGCGGGCACTGAAGGCAGGGCGCGGCGTCCGCGTGCCGCGATATGACTTCGCGGCGCACACACGCCGGGCGGAGAGCGACCTCGTGCAGCCCGCGCAAGTCATACTCGTGGTGGGTATCCTCCTGCTATCGGAGCCGGCCCTGCGCGCCCTGTTTGACGCGTCGGTGTTCGTGGAGGCACCCGCCTGCGTCCGGTTCGTCTGGCGTCTCGTTCGCGATGTCGGGGAGCGCGGCCGCACCCTTGAGTCGGTGGTGCAGCAATACCTCGCCACGGTTCGACCGGCCCATGAGCGGCTGGTCCAGCCAACGCTGGCTCATGCCGACCTCGTTGTGTCCGGGATGGACCTCGAGGGGAGCCTGCGCTCCGTGGCGGAGCGGCTTCCGCGCGGGAACTGCGCCGCGCTGCCGCCCGTCCTCTCGGAGCAACTGCCGTGCCCCCGGCCGTCGTTCGTTGGGGGGCGGGGAATGAGAGAAGACCATGAAGCGACCAATCCTGTTGCTCCCGTTGCTTGTCCTCACGGGGCTGGGCTGCGTGTCGCCGTCGTTCGCCGGGCTGTTCGACCTCAGTGATAGCCGCGAGCGCAAAGTCGGCGAAGACATGATGAAGCAGCTCAAGGAGCGCTACCCCTACTACGCCGACTGGGAGATCAGCGGCATTGGCGAGCTGCTGCGGAACGCCTGCGAGGCACCCGAGTGGGTGGCCGACTTCCACGTCTTCCCCGACCCCAAGGTGAACGCTTTCGCG
This sequence comes from Armatimonadetes bacterium CG06_land_8_20_14_3_00_66_21, assembly GCA_002779825.1. Taxonomy (GTDB): domain Bacteria; phylum Armatimonadota; class Abditibacteriia; order CG2-30-66-41; family CG2-30-66-41; genus CG2-30-66-41. Next base: position 2,751 of record PEVN01000490.1, read on the forward strand.
CTGCCGGGCGGGCACCTCATGATCACCGAGGGGTTGCTTGAGGTTCTGCAGACCGAGGACGAAGTCGCCTTCGTGCTGGCACACGAAATGGGGCACGCCGTCAAGCGACACATCGCCTCCGAGTACAAGCGCGCCAACGAGAACAACCTGCTGTTCAGCGTGGTGCTGGCTGCGCTGGGCGCGAACCGGACGATGTGGGATCTCGGCAACTTCGTCCAGAATGTCACGCTGAACCAGTACAGCCAGAAGAAGGAACGCGAGGCCGACATGGTCGGCTACCACCTCGCCGCCAAGGTGGGCTATGACCCCGAGGCTGCCATCAGCGCGCTGGAGAAACTGCGCCAGGACAAGGGCGAGGACTCCAAGACGATCAACAAGCTCTTCGGCACGCACCCGCTCATCACCGAGCGGGTGCACCGGCTGGACGTCGATCCCGGTGAACGCGCGCCCGACCGACCGGTCATCGAGCCGCCTCTCGACGCGCTCTCACGAACCAAGCTCCAGCTCGAGTACCTCAACACCGACGACCAGCCCTGGAAGGACGAGTGGGCGGTGGCCATCGGCAACCGGGTGAACGTCGGGCTGGTCGACCTCCCCGACGTGTCTCTCGTCCACAAGTGGCAGCTTCGTCGTTCGGTGGATCGGCCGGACTTCAAGGCGGTCATTCACCGGCGGCTGGTGCAGAAAGGCAAGCACCAGGACGCCACGCTTGAGATGGACGTCCTCGGCGCCCACTCCGACGCCAGCCTCTGGAACAAGCGCTACGCGACGCGATCCATTTCCGACATGACAGGCCGCGTCAACTCCTTTGCCGACGAGGTGAGTGCCGACCTCGCCAAGTTCCTCAAGACCGCGCGGAAGTAGAGGGAGTCCATGAGCCGGAAGCCCTGCCTACGGATGGGCGTCGCGGTTGTGGTCGTCGTGCTCTGCGGGCGGGCGCCGGGCCGAGCGCAAGAGGCCTCCGTTGAGGTCTGGACGGAGAGCAGCCTGCGGAAGGTGTTCCGCGATGAGGGGCGGCCCGCTCTTGCTTCTGCCGCCCTGGCGCTGACTGCTGTCCGGAACGAGTATGAGTCGGGGCAGGTCGTGGCGCGGGCCGGCAGTCAGCCGCTCCGGGGGCTGGAGGGGTCGGTTGCGGACTTGCGTTCTGAGTCTGGGGAGGTGCTCCCGAGTGCGGCCGTCGAGCTGTACTGGGTCCGCTACGTCGAGGTCCGCGTCCCCTCTCAGAACCGCGTCACTCAGCCGGGCTGGTGGCCGGACCCGTTGGTGCCGGTCGCCGCGGTGCCGCGGGTCGACGTGTCCGTCAGGCAGAACCAGCCACTCTGGGTTGCCGTGCACGTGCCGGCGACGTGTGTCGCGGGCAGATACCGCGGCCCGCTGTCGCTCCGTGACCAGCGCGGCCCGCTCGCAACCGTGCCGCTGGAAGTCCACGTCTCCCGCGTCTTGCTGCCGCAGCGGCCGACGCTGCGGGCCACGGCGGCGCTCTACTATCCGGCTGTGCGCGACTGGCTCAACGCACACTGCCGCACCGAGGGCGAATCGTACGCGGAGGGGTCGGACGAGTGGGCGCAAGTCCAGCGGCGGTACTACGAGTTCCTGCTGCGCTACCGCCTTTGCGGGTACGAACTGCCTGTCCCGGTGGAGTCGGCGGCTGCCGACGCCTACCTGACCGACCCGCGGGTGCACAGCTTCCGGCTGCCGTGGCGGTTGGACGAGCCGGATTACTTCCGGCCGTTGGTCGATAGGCTCCGGCGACTCGGCGTGCTGGGGAAGGCATTCTACTACCAAGCTGATGAGCCAGTGCCCGCTCAGCATGAAGACATCCGCGAACTGGGCCGCAAGCTCCACAAGTACGCGGCCGGTCTTCCACAGCTTGTCACTCACCGGCCGATCGAGCCGCTGTTCGGCGCTGTCGATATCTGGTGTCCAGACCTGGGCGACGCCAACTCAGTCGGCCATCTCGACTTCGCCGAGTTGGCCGCGCGGCAGCGCCAGGGCGAGTCGGTCTGGTGGTACACGTGCTGCGTGCCCACCTACCCCTACCCAACCTGGCTGGTGGACGACGCCGCCGTCTGCCCGCGGGTCTTCTGCTGGATGATGGCGCTCCACGATATTCAGGGCTTCGTCTACTCGATGGTCCACGGGTGGGGGGAAGACCCGTTCGCCCATGTCACCAGTTTCGCCACCACCAACGGCGACGGGCTGCTGATCTATCCCGGCGAGGTATTCGGTTCGAGTGACCCCTTCCCCAGCCTCCGGCTGATGCTTCTGCGGGACGGCATCGAGGACTACGAGCTGCTGCGGATACTGACCCGCGAACAGGCTCGCGTGGCGCGTGCTCTGGGTTCACGGCTGCCCGGAGACGACCCGTCGAAGAGCCTCTGCAGCACGCTCATCCGCGGGTTGACGGACTTCGAGCGCGACCCAGAACGGCTGACGACTGCGCGGGCGTTGCTGGTTGGTGAGTTGGCGGCCATCGGCGACAGGCCCCTGATGGTTGCGACGGCGCGGGCAGTCGGCGTGCGGCATGGGGCGCAGCGCGTGCAAGTGGAGGGAGTTGCGGACAAGCTGGCGTGGGTGCGGATCGAGGACGCCCCGGTGGCGACCAGTCGCGACAGCGCATTCCGGCAAGTGGTGGAACTACCGACCGGAAGCACAACCATCGCCGCAACGATCCGCAACCGCGGTCGGACGAAGACAGTGCACTTGCCGATCCGTCCCCTGCCGGCGGAACCCAAGCCGCCCGTGCCACGGGACATCCCTCGGTCGGAAGCGGCACCCACTCTTGACGGGCAGCTCACGGAGACAGCGTGGGACAGTGCGCTGGTCGTCCCGCTCGAACACCAACAGAACGGCCTCAGCCCGGCTTCGTTGACGACACAGGTGCGGCTGCTGTGGCTGGACGAGTCACTGTACTTCGCGTTCGAAGCTGAGTTGTTCCCACCCGAGAAGTACCCGGACCGGGACAACTTGAGGATGAACTGGGTGGCGTTGCGTCTCGACCCGGGCGCTACTCACGACCGATACTACTTCCTCGTCTTCACGGCCAAAGGCAACGTCCATCGGGAGGTGCGCACGCGAAACGGCCGCCAGCAGTCTGACGTGCCGACCTGCCAGTCCGAGGTCCGCGTGACAGGCAACCGGTTCGTGGTGGAGGGAGCGCTGTCGCTGAGGGAGCTGTTCGCCGGTGACCTCCCCGGCCGACTGCTCGGCATGAACCTGCTCCGCCGCAGCCGCGACGAGCTGGACGCCTTCACCGTGCCGCCGGACGACGTGACGCAGTTCGCACCAATGCGGCTACACTGAAAGGGCAACGACCAGAGGGGGCGAATAGTGCGAGGAATCTCTGAGTGATAAGGAAGTCGCGCCATGAGAAGCACCTGTTCTGCCTGCACGGTCGTCGCGCTCCTGATCCAAGTCGGGATCGCTGCCGCGGCGGCCCCGGTCAACCTCCTCGCCAACGGCGGGTTCGAGGAGGACCTCACCGGGTGGACGCCGGACCCGAAGCAGGAGTTGGTCACTGCTCCCGGCCAGATTCACTCGGGCAAGGCGTGTTTGACCGGCGAGGCGACCGGCGACAAGCAGGCGCTGATCCTGCAGCGACGCGTGCCGGTGCGGGTGGGCTACCGGTACGACTTCGAGGTCTGGGCCAAGGCCACCAACAAGACCAAGCTGGTACTGCGCGTCGTGCACCCGGGCACCGACCCCAAGACGGCCCGAACCGAGTCCGAACGCCCGCTCGTCGGCGCGTGGACCGACTTGCCCAATGCCTGGCGGAAGTACACGACCACGATCCCCGTCAAACAGACTGGGGCAATGACGCTGCTGATCATCGCCCCCTCCTCGCACGGCGCGCCTCCCGGCCGGATCTGGATCGACGACGTTGCCCTGTACGAAACCGAACTGCCCAGCGTCACCTCAGTCAGCGAAGGGAACGGCTTCAACGAGGAGGTCGCAATGGCGCGAACCGACGACGGCTCGCTCTACCTCGCCTGGGACAGCTTCCGCGACGGGGCCGACTCGCTGCAGGTGGCTCGCTACGAGACGGCAGGCGACAAGTTCCGGCGCCTGGGTCAGTGGCAGGTGTTGGGCGGCGCCGGCACGTATCTGCTGGGCGTGAAGGCAGTAGCCGCCGGCGATCGGGCCTACGTCCTGTACGCGGCAGAGGGAAACCGCAACTGGGACATCTACGCAGTAGACTGCGGAGCCACCGGGCCGGGCAAGCCGATTCGCCTCAGCAGCGCCGAAGTGGTGGACGTGAAACCGGCGGGCGCGTGGGCCGACGGAACGCTGTGGGTGGCCTGGGAGGCGAACCCCGACGGCTATCGACAGATCATGGCCGCGTCGTTGACGGACGGCAAGGCCTCGGCGCCGGCGCGGCTGACCAAGACCGGGGCGTCCAACTACGAGCCGTCGATCGCCGCAGTCGGCGGCAGCCAACTGGCTGTCGCCTGGCACAGCTTCCGCGACAACAACTTCGACGTGTACCTGCGAACCCGCGACGCCGACGGAACTTGGCAGACCGAACGCCGGTTGACCAAAGCCCCCAGCATCGACCGCCACCCGCTCCTGTTGGCGCATGGCGGAGAGCTCTGGCTCCTCTACGAAGACGCCACCATGGGCCCGCCAGTCATCGACGCCGGCCCCAGCACGCGCAACTACGCCACCGGTGCCACCCGGACCCGCCGGCTGATCGTGACGAAGGTCACCCCGGCTGGGCTCCTCGCCCCGACGGACTACGCCGCGACTTCGCCGGTCTTCAAGGCGCACGCCGAGGCGCCGGCGGCGGCGTTCGACGCGTCCGGGCGGCTGTGGGTCGCCTGCCGGACACTGCTCCAGCCGGGCGGCACGGGGAACGCCGGCAGGCCGCGGGCGTGGCAGGTGTCGGCGGTGTCGTTCGATGGCGGCGCCTGGTCGCAACCGGCGGTCGTTTCGCCGGAGAAGGGCATGGACCGCGTCCCTTGTCTGGCGTTGACCGGCGACCGCGCGGCCATTGCCTTCCAGACCGACGACACCCCCGGCCGGTGGGACAATGAGCAGGAGTCGGCTACCGGGAAGAGCGACATCCAGTTGGCGTCGCTCAAACTCGACCCGGCATCGCAGTCGACGGCCTCCGCGAAGTGGGGGCCGCTAACAGAGCCGGCCGACCTGTTCGCGCCCGGTCAGGTGCGCGTCGAGCGCGGAGAAGACATGCCCACACCGTCGATTGAGTACGGCAACCGGAAGCTCAACCTCTACTTCGGCGACTTGCACGACCACACCGACATCTCCATCTGCAACCGAACCGGCGACGAATCGGTCGACGAGAGCTACGCCAACATGCGCGACCTCGTCCACCACGACTTCGCCTGCGCCACCGACCACGGCTACAACCTCAACGCCTACCTGTGGAACTACCTGGCGAAGCTGGCGCGGACCAACGACGACCCCGGCCAGTTCCTCACCTTCCTCGCAGAGGAGTGGACTTCGACTTTCGAGGAGTATTCGACCAAGCACCCCTACGGCTTCTACGGCCATCGCAACCTCATTTTCGCCGACCCGTACCTGCCGCGCTGGTTCAACGCGATGAACCGCCAGACACCCGCCGAGGTGTGGGAAGCGCTGCGGAAGATGAAAGCCAACTTCGTGCAGATCCCCCACCAACTCGCCGACACCGGCAACGTGCCGGTCGACTGGGACTTCACCGACGAGACCGCCCAACCGGTGGCCGAGGTCTTCCAGAGCCGCGGCTCGTACGAGCACAGCGGCGCCCCCCGCGAAGCCCGCGCCACCACGCCCGCGGGCGCCTACTTCCTGCAGGACGCCTGGGCGCGTGGCATCGTCCTCGGCGTCATCGCCAGCCCCGACCACACCGGCGGCTACGGCAAGGCGTGCGTCTACGCCCCCGATCTCAGCCGGGAGTCCATTCTCGACGCCCTCCGCGCCCGCCACTGCTATGGCACCACCGCCGCCAAGATCGCTCTCGACGTCCGCGTCGACGGCCACCTCATGGGAGAGAAGATCACCAGACCGGCAGGCAAGTCCGTCGAAGTGGCAGTCCGCGTGCACTGCCCGGCAGACCTCGACCGCGTCGAAGTCTGCCGCTCCAACAAGTTCGTCTACACGAAGAACGCCGAAGGCAAGTCGTGCGACCTGACCTTCGTCGACCCCGAACCGCTGCCCGGGTTTTCCTACTACTACGTGCGGGTACAGCAGAAAGACGGCGAGATCGCGTGGAGCAGCCCGGTGTGGTTTGGGGAGTAGCCTCAGCGCGCGCTGGATGCCCTAGGCGGCCACTCGCCAACTTGGCTCGAACACGCTCCGCGGCACGCAGTCTTCCGGGGCGCGCTTGAGCGTGCGCGGCTCCGGAACCGCCAAGGGACGCTCGCGTTGGAGGTGACGGAGCGCAGTCTGAGTTACCATGTCCGCGAGGTCTGATCTCGTCAGCACGGTGAGAGAGGGGGACAGGGACGCTGAGTCGCCGGAGTCCAGGATATCCCTTTCGTAGTGCGTGTTGATGAGGTGGGAGGGATTGGCGTCGAAGACGAAGAGGAAGTCCGACATCCGGTCGAGCGTCTTCACCTTCGGGTCGGCCATCAGCTTCTTGACGATCATATCGTACCGCTGGGTGTTGCCCAGAACCAGCGCCGCCCCGTGTTGGCGCATGCCGAGAGGCATTGCGTACTCCAGCTCGAAGGCGTCGAGATCAGTCCACGGAAGCCTGCCACGCACTTCGTAGCCTTTGCACCTGATTCCATCGAGAAAGAGCGTTGCGGCCTGATCGAAGGGAATGGCCCACATCGCCCTTGTGACCTTGTCTCGCAGGGACTGGACGAAATCGCCCAACGGGTGCAGGTCCGATGGGTTTCTCGGTGTTTGGGAGCCCAAGTTGGCTTCCGCGACCGTTTGTATCGTCGTCTCGGTAGGTACGAACACGTGGTCGACCGGTTCGGTGGGCAGGGGACGTTGAATCTCCAGCCACCGTGGCGCATGTGGGGCGAGAGCATCGATGACCCTGGTCAACACCTCTGATGCCGCACCATCAGCGTCGACTTCCACAACTTTGTCACCGCGCCCTCGAAGGAACTGGATGGCGTTCTGGTACTTGCGTCGAGTCTGGTCCAGGTTCCTTTCGAAAAGCTCCTTGCCTTCCTGACGAAGCCTGAGTCGGTCGTAGCAAGTCCGATTGCTTGCACTGAGGAATATGGTCAGATCCGGGCGGATCGCCGCCGAGTTCAGGTCCATAACACCGTCCATCGACAGCTCTGGGCTGCTCTGGTACACAAGCGATGACAGGTAGTACCGGTCACACACAAGCATCCGGGGTGATCGCTGCGCACCCTCCAAGAACGGCCTGAGCTCCCGGTCACAGTGGTCTGCCCGGTTCACCGCGAAGGCCAGTGCCAGTGTGTTGGGCGGGACACCTCCCCGGATCTTGCTCATGAGGGCCTGCCGTATGAACAGCCCTGCACACGAGGGATCATGCGGCTCAAACGTCAGCTTGACGTTGGGGCCGAGAGTATCCAGCAGCACGGTCACAAGCCAGCGCGCTACGGAACTCTTCCCGGAGCCGTCAAGACCCTCGATCACGAGGAAGAACGAGTGGTCGCCATGAATCATTTATCTTCTCCGGAGCGCTCACCACTTACAGCCATCCCGGCTTGACGCGGGCGGTTGGTGGACGACGCAGGTCCTCGCTAAGGAGCGTTCAGGCAGCACGCGGCGACCAGCGAATACGACCCGTCTCGCCTGGGCTGGAAGTGCATATCTGCTACGCCGAAGTGCAGCCGGTCCCAGGCGGATTGTCGGGCAGTTGTCACAGCAGCTTCCTGCCGATGATGTCGATTCCGCGGTTCTCAGCCAGAGCATGGACCACCCGAAGGTAGTCGCACGTTCCCAGCAGCCGATACGTGCAGTACTCCGGCTCACAGGCCGCCAAGTATGACTTCGCGCAGTAGGTCCGCACCAAGTGCCTGTTCAGCTCATCGAGACGCTGGATCACCTCGCGGTAGGGGGCGTCGATACTCAATGTCTGTAACGCCCCTGCACCTTCGTGCAGGGAATGGGGGCATATACTGACAAGTGACTTGGGGCGGGCTGACCGCTGGTGGCCGTTGACGACAGGCCCGCTGTGCCGTTCTGGTGCGGCGGGCGTCTCTGTTGCTCTGTGCGCGTTCCAGGAGGACTGGCGTGGGGTCGCGGCGCGAACATTGCGGGGAGGGGCGGTTCTTCGGAGGGGGCGGGGCGTTTGTGGCGGGAGTGCCCATTGGCGGGTCGGCGTGCGGCACCTTGTTCCGCCCGGCCTGGTGCGTGCGGCAGGAAGGCGCGTCTTTGTGTGCGTCTGGCAGGTGTTGGCCAGGGGGTGGAGAACTCGGGGGTGTACTGGCACGCGGCGGCCCAGGTGCCTGGAGGTGCAGGTGACGGAGGCTGCTGCGTATGCAGGGAGGCGAGAAGCGTGACTCGCATGTCAAGCGTTCGTCTGGTTAGCCGTGCAGGACCGGTCGTCGCGTGTGTGCTCGTGGGGGCCTTTGGGGCAAGTCCAGTGAGTGGACAGGGGCGCGGGGACTCCCGCGCCCTCCGATGGGAGTCGCCCCCGCGGGTGACGTTCCGGGGTCGCGGTCCCAGGTCAATCCTGTCGATGGCGCGGAGATGGTATGGCTTGCCGGCGGGACGTTCACAATGGGAAGCACCGTCAGCTTGGATCCGGCGACGATAGGCGAGTTGCCTGCGCACCAGCAGACGGTCGCCGGCTTCTGGTTGTACCGGAACGAGGTCACCAACGCTCAGTATGGGCAGTTCATGCAGGCGACGGGGCATGCCGCGCCGAACCATTGGGCGGACCCCCTGTTCAACCAACCGCAGCATCCCGTCGTTGCGGTGACGTGGTACGACGCTCGCGCGTACTGCCAGTGGGCTGGAGCGCGACTGCCGACCGAGGCTGAGTGGGAGTATGCCGCTCGGTGTGGGCAGCAGTTCGAGTACGCGACCTCTACCGGGCAAGCCAATCACGACCTCGCGAACTACTTCACACCTTGGCCCGACGACACCGGAGTGGAAGGAGAAGACCAGTGGAAGTACACATCCCCCGTGGGCAGCTTCCCGCCGACCCCCTTTGGCGTGTATGACATGTCCGGGAACGTCTGGGAGTGGTGCAGCAGCCTGCTCCGTCCGTATCCGTACTCCGCCACGGACGGCCGCGAGGATCCCAATGATCCCCCCAGCTCAAACCATCGTGTGTTGCGTGGGGGCTCGTGGGGCAGCAGGGGCGTCGGCGATCTCCGCTGCGCATATCGCGACAGCCCCGGTGACTTCCTCGGCGGCGACAGCGGCATCGGCTTTCGTTGTGCCAATACTGCACCGCCGCTCACCGTGCAGTGGTCGGCGATCCCGCCCGGCTGGAATATGGCATCCGTGCCCGTCTCGCCTCAGGAAGCGAGCGCTCAGGCTGTCTTCGGCCCCTACTTCGATCCGCTTGTGATCTACGGTTGGGCATCCGGCGCGTACACACTACTGGCTAGCGTGGTTTGCGGACTGGGGTACTGGGTGCTCGTGCCGGGAGCAGGTGGAACCACAGTCGCTGTGTCCGGAACGGAACGCGGGGACGATGTGGCATTGCCAGGTGGCCGGGGTTGGCATCTCATCGGCTACGTCCATCCCCAAGGCACGGCGTTGCTCGCGGAATGCCAGGTTCGGCGCGGCGCCGACACGAAGACCTGGGCGCAGGCTGTTGCCGCCGGTTGGGTCGC
>PEVN01000053.1 GCA_002779825.1 Armatimonadetes bacterium CG06_land_8_20_14_3_00_66_21
TTCTGGAAGGACGACCACTTCAACGATCCCAAGCAGCCCGTCGTGGGCGTGAGCTGGGATGATGCGCAGGCGTACTGCAAGTGGGCGGGCGCGCGGCTGCCGACAGAGGCGGAGTGGGAGTATGCCGCCCGCGGCGGCGATGACCGGATCTTCCCGTGGGGCGACGAGTACCCACCCAAGACCAAGTGCGGCAACTTCGCCGATGAGTTCGCCAAGCGGCAGTTCCCGGACGGCTTCAATATCAAGATCGATCTTGGAGACCGAGTCGTGGAGGCGACCGTGAAGTTCACGTTCATCGTGCCAGGCTATGACGACGGCTACGGCTTGACGGCGCCGGTCGGGAGTTTCCCCGCCAATCCCTTCGGCCTGTTCGACATCGAGGGGAACGTCTGTGAGTGGTGCGCGGACTGGTACGACAAGTACCCCGGCTCGACTGCGACGAGTGACTTGTTCGGCCAGAAAGGGCGCGTGTTGCGCGGCGGTTCGTTCAGCTACCGCGCCGACTACCTGCGTTGCGCCAGCCGCCTCAGCGATCACCCGGGTCGCAGGGGCGGCAGCCTTGGTTTCCGGTGTGTGCCGCTGCCCGGCGGGGGTCCTTGAGGTGTTGAGAAGTTGAGACGTTGGGGGGTCCAGGGGGGCGCAGCCCCCCGGTCGCTACAAAACGCGTTTTCGGGCTCGGCGCAGGTCTGGGGTGCCCGCTGGGCCACCGCGCCGTCCCGCCGACCGAAGGTCTCCGATGATCGACACTGGAGACCTCACGGTCGTATCGGGTGTTCCGGTCGGGAGACCGGAACACAGCAAGGGAGAGGATCGTGCGCCGCAGTTACGAACTACCGCCCGCGTACACGAAGGCGTATGATTTATGTGTGTGGCTGCTGGGTCGCACGGCGAAGTTCGCGGCGCAGTACCGGACGTGCCTGGCAGCCAAGATCGACGAGGCGGCCGTCGAGTTGGTGCTGACGCTGCGGCGAGCAGCCGAGACCAAGGAATGCGAGCCGCATTTGCGGCGAGCCGACGAGTTGGTGGCTGATCTGCGGGTGCTGTTGCGGATCGCCTATGGTGTGAAAGCGTTTCGGGGCAGCAAGTCCTATCGGTATGCAGCGTCCGGCATGGACGAGATCGGCCGGATGATCGGCGGGTGGCTGAAGCAGACGGCCACCCGAAAGCCCCGCTCGGCGCAGGTCTCTGACCGCGCCGCGGTCCCGACCGAAGGTCTCACAGCGGAGACCTGACGGTCGCGGGGGGTGTTCCGGTCGGGAGACCGGAACACAGCAGGGAGGAGACCGGAACACAGCAAGCAGCCGTCTTTCCGGCGACGGAACCACGGCAAGTGAGGAAGGCATCAAGCTCCTGCGGCGGTCGACACGTCGCCGTCGCGGGGGTGATGTAGGGGGCAGGTCGAATGCGCGCGTGTTGCGCGGCGGTTCGTTCAACAACAACGCCAACAACCTGCGTTGCGCCAACCGCAACAGCAATCACCCGGAAAACAGGAACAACAACCTTGGTTTCCGGTGTGTGCCGCTGCCCGGCAGTGGTTCTCGCCAGGTCGGGTGGAAATCCCGAAGCAACCTGACCCCTCCCCGCGTTCACGAACGCGCTGCCCCGGTTGCAGGATCGGGAGGCCGTGGAAGGACCCCAGACTTGCTCCCTCTCCCGGCGGCACGGTTCCGTCGGGAGGAAGAACAACCGCCCCGGCGGTGGCTGGTAACCTGCCGCGCACGGCGCGGCTTGGGTGAACGCCATCGTCGGGGCACTTCGTAGCATAGGTCGCCCGACCTGTCACCGTCGCCCGTAGGATAAAGCTCCAGCTTTGTCGCCAACGTGGCGCGATGCACAACGTCAAGGTCAAGGGCGACAAAGCTGGAGCTTTATCCTACGAACGTCCTTGGATGCGCGATGGGGCGGGCCTCGATGAAACGTCGCAAAGACCTCTACAGGCACATCCACGACTGGGACAACCTCGTCCTCGCCTACCACAAAGCCCGGAAGAGCAAGCGGTCCAAGCCGAACGTAGCCACGTTCGAACTGAACTGGGAGCAGCACCTGCTGCGGCTCGAAGCGGAGCTCGCGTCCGGCCTCTGGCAGCCCGGGCCGTACCACGCCTTCTGGATTCACGACCCGAAGAAGCGCCTCATCTCGGCGGCGCCGTTCCCCGATCGGATCGTCCACCACGCCGTCTGTCAGGTGATCGAGCCGCTCTTCGAGCCGGCGTTCATCTTTGATTCCTACGCCTGCCGCCCCCGTAGCGTAGGTTTCCAACCTGCGGCCCTTACTGCTACAGAGGCGGTTCCGGATCGGGCCGCAGGTTGGAAACCTACGCTACGCGGCGTGGTGCATGTGAAAGGGACGCACGCGGCGGTCGACCGCTACACCGAGTTCAGTCGCAAGAACCGCTACGTGCTGAAGTGCGATGTCCGCAGGTTCTTCCCGAGCATCGACCACCAGCTCCTGCTTGAGCTGCTGGCGCGCAAGATCGGGTGTCGGCGGACTCTGGAGTTGCTGAGTCTGATCGTGACGTCCAGCAACCCGCAGGAGCAAGTGGTCCAGTACTTCCCGGGCGACGACCTGTTCACCCCCCACGAGCGCCGGCGCGGGTTGCCCATCGGGAACCTGACCAGTCAGTTCTTCGCCAACGTATACCTCAACCCGTTCGACCACTTCGTGAAGGAAGAGTTGGGTTGCCGGTGCTACATTCGGTATTGCGATGACTTCGTGATCTTCGGCGACGACAAGCGGGAGTTGGGGCGGACGGCGGAACGGCTGGCGGACAGGCTGTCCGCCGTACGGCTGAAGCTGCACGAGCGGAAGTGCCAGGTGCGGCGGGTGGACGAGGGCGTGGACTTCCTGGGGTACCGAATCTGGCCCACGCACCGGCGGCTGCGGCGGGAGAGCGTGTTGCGGTTCAAGCGCCGCCGGCGGGTGCTGCGGAAGGCATGGCGCGCGGGCGATACGGAGCTGGCCAATGTCCGGGCGTCCATGGCGAGTTGGGTGGGACACGCGAAGCACGCCGACACGTGGCGGCTGAGGGAGGCGTTGGCGAACTTCGCGTGGGGCGGACGACAACAGGATGATCACGGACTCCCGGAAGTCTGAGAGAACTCTTGCCGCTGCGGTGCGTCGGTTTCACCGGTTCCGGCAGCCTGGATCGCCGCAGTGTCAGCGCCACTGCCGCCGGGAACACATTCGCCGACTGACTCCTCGGACAGGAGCCGGGTGCACAATGCGTGCACATACTCGGCCTGCTCCTTCGCGCGCTCGGCATCGCCCCGGTCAAACAGCTCGTCGGGCGGGAGGTGCAGTCGCTCGTCGCCGTAGAACGCGGGACCCCGTTGACCGGCCAGGACAGTCGAAATGGTCGCCAAACTCGGCACTTTGGAGGAGAACCAATCTGGGAACCGGGAGACGTTTCGCCGGAGGACCTCGGCGACATCGTGGGTTCTCGCTGGCTCGATCGCGGCGAAGCGGAGCGCCGCCTTGAGGCAGAGCTCAACGGCTTCCTGGGCCTCTCGCACCACTGTCGGCCAGTCCTCAAGTTGCAGGTACAGGACCAGTCCGCGCAGTCGGGTCGCGGCCTGCCGCAGGTAGTTTCGCGTCATGGAGTGGTTGGTCATATCGTCACCAGCTCGCCGGGGCGGTAGCTTGGCTTCAGGTCCCAGTACCAGCTTCCGTCGGGCAGCGGCATTCGGCGCGACCCCAGCTCCCGCATTCGACTCCGCATCTCATCGAGCACGCCGGCGAGGAAACCTCCCCGGTCGTACAGGAGCACTGCGTCCTCCGTCAGGTCCAGGTACAACGGGCTGTGGTATCGTGCCTCGGCCTCCGTCTTCAGCACCGGCGCCCATTCCCAAGCCCGGCCGCGGTGGCGAAGCCCCTCCGTCTTAGGGGTCATGCGGTCGACCGCCCGCAGGAACGCCAGTTGGCGCTCGCATTGCCCCCGTGGGAGGTCCCGGCAGATGAGGAGCACATCCACGTCCGAGCCCTCATGAGTGTCGCCCCGCGCGTGCGATCCGAAGAGCGCCACAGACGTCAGGTTATTGCCGAGCTCCTTCCGCAGCGACTCGAGCAACCCGGCAAGGAGGTGCCGGACTTCCTCGGGTGTCAGTTCTCGTTGAAGGGGCATGGGGAACACCACTCGGTATCCGTTGGGCGGGGAGCGTCAGGCAATTGTGGCGCATGTCACGACCTGCGTCAAGGCTGAGCGCAGCCGCCAGCGCTGCGCTCAGCGAGAGCCAGGTTATCGCGGACCTCAAGAAGTCCGGGATGATCTTTGACGCGGCGAAGGTGCTGCCCAAGTCCCCTCGGGTCCCCGGCGTTTGGGTAGCGCATCCAGCCCGGTAGGTCAGTCGGCTCCCCGCCACTGTGCTATACTCCACCTCATGCAGACGACACGGAGGTGACCGCAGATGCCTTCCCGCTTCCCGGGTATGGACCCGTTCATCGAGGGGCAGTTTTGGCGCGATTTCCACGGCCGCATGGCCAACGCCATCAGCGACGCATTGGTCCCACGGCTTCGTCCCCGTTACCTGGCACGCCTCGACGAGCGGGTGTATGTGGAGACGGAGCCCGAGGGGCTGCCGCGGACCATTCGACCTGACGTGACCATTCTTGAGGATCACTTCGCTGCCCGTGCCCGTGAGGAGGGGGGTGTTGCCACGCTTGTGGAGCCTATCATCGTGCCATTGGTGATGCCGGAGGAGATCCACGAAGCGTACCTGGAGGTGCAGGACGCGGCGACGCACGAGGTGATCGCCGTCATCGAGCTGCTCTCCCCGACGAACAAGGGACCCAACAGCGACGGCCGGCGGGAGTACCTCGCCAAGCGGGAGGCTGTGATCCGCAGCGCGACGCACTTGGTGGAGCTGGACCTCCTGCGTGGCGGACAGCGAATGCCCATGGCGGCGCCGCTGCCTGCGATGCACTTCTACGCGCTCGTAAGCCGCGCTCGCCGCCGTCCGGGGGCCCAAGTATGGCCGCTGACGATTCGGCACAGGCTGCCGACGATCCCCATCCCTTTAGCGGGCAAAGACCCCGACGTGCCGCTCGATCTCCAGTCCGTCTTCGACACCGTCTACGACCGCGCCGGGTATGACTACTCTCTGGACTACACCCGCGAGGTGGAGCCACCCCTGGACCCTGAAGACGCCGAATGGGTCCGGCAAGTCCTCGCCCCAAACCCGAGCTGCGAACCATGCCCCAGTTAGCCACCCATGTCCAGCAGTTCACCGAATCCGTCATCCGCGAGATGACGCGCCTCGCTCGGCAGTACGACGCCATCAACCTCGCGCAAGGCTTCCCGGACTTTCCGTGTCCGGCTGAGATCAAGGAGGCGGCGCGGCGGGCGATTGCGGACGATGTCAACCAGTACGCCATCACGTGGGGGGCGAAGTCGCTCCGCGACGCCATCTGTGAGAAGGCGCGGTGGTACAACGGCATCGACGCCGACCCGGAGGCGAACGTCACCGTCTGCTGTGGCGCGACGGAGGCGATGATCTCGTCGCTGATGGCGATCGTCAACCCAGGCGACGAGGTAGTCGTGTTCGAGCCGTTCTACGAGAACTACGGGCCCGACGCAGTCTTGTCGCATGCGACGCCGCGCTTCGTGCGCCTCGCCGAGCCGGACTGGACCTTCGACGAAGCGGAGTTGGCGGCGGCGTTCAACGACCGGACGAAGGCGATCATCATCAACACGCCCAACAACCCGACGGGCAAGGTGTTCTCCCGCGAGGAGCTGGAGTGCGTCGCCGCGCTGTGCCGGAAGTGGGACGTGATCGCCGTCACCGACGAGATCTACGAGCACATCCTCTACGACGGCTGCGCGCATGTCAGCATCGCGGCGTTGGACGGGATGGCGGACCGCACGATCACGGTCAACGCCGCCTCCAAGACCTATGCGGTCACCGGCTGGCGCGTGGGCTGGGCTGTTGCCTCGGCGCGGATCACGGCGTCGCTCCGCAAGGTGCACGACTTCCTCACAGTGGGCTCGCCCCACCCGCTGCAAGAAGCCATCGCTCAGGCACTGAAGCTCCCCCGGTCGTACTACGAGCAACTGGCGAGCGACTACACGGTCCGACGCGATCTCATGCACGGCATGCTGGAGTCAGTAGGGTTCGCGTGCTACGTCCCCAAGGGCGCGTACTACATGATGACCAACACCCGCAAGCTCACCCAGGAGGAGGATGTCGCCTTCGCGCGCCGACTTGTTAAGGAGATCGGCGTCGCGGTGGTGCCTGGCAGCAGCTTCTACCGCGACCCGGCCGACGGCGCGGACAAGGTCCGGTTCTGCTTCGCCAAGCAGCGGGCTACGTTGGCGGCGGCGGCGGCGAGGTTGGAGCGGGTGAAGGGGTGAGGCGGGACAAGGAGACTCGGGGACCGGGAGAAGAGACTGGCGCAGCCGGCGGCGTCAGTTGAGCCGGAGCGTTGTCACTTGCTTCGCCGCCTGACCTTCGTCTGTGCGCGCGGTCAACTCCACTGTGTACATGCCTCGGGGGAGGGCTTGAGTTGCCAACCTGCCGCGCCACACCAAGGTGTTGACGCCAGCGCCGCCTGTTTGACCGGTGCCGCTAGTGCCGACGACTCGGCCGGAGGCCGACCGGACCTGCGCCTGCACGGTTGCTGGCTTGTTGAGCGTGTACTGCAGCGTCAGGCTGCCCCCTCGCGTTGGGACCGCCGCGAGCGCGCCGATTCGCAGGGCGCCTGTTGATCGCGGCTCTACTACAAGCTGGAAGCGACGGGGTACTTCGCCCGATAACACCAACTGGTAACTGCGCGTCGTGCGTAGGTACTGCGTCTTCCTGGTCTCCAGGTCAACGAGCGTCGCCGTGAGGTGGTTGGGCAGGTGGGTGAGGTCAGGGGTGGTCAGGACGACCTCCAGACCACCGTTGGCCTGGGCGGCGTGCACTTGGAGGTTCCAGACGGCCGGACTTGCGCTCACCGGAGCGCGCGCATCAGTCTGGAAGCGCGTCTCGCCGGTTGGGGTTCCGGTCCGCCAGTCGGGATGCAGGATCTCAAGAGTCACGCCGGTCGGCGCGGGAGGCGGCTTGGGCGTGTCGCGGAGGTAGCCGTCGAAGCCGTCGGTTGCGTCGGGGTGGACCTGCAGCGCCACTGAGTCGGTACCGGCGCGGCTGCTTGCTTCCAGCGTCACGCTCCAACTCTCCATGGTGGCGACGCCCGAAACCGGGGCGCGCGTCGTCCGTGAGGGCCGTGCCTTCCCGGCCGGGGTAAGCAACGTCAGCCCGTCCACCAACGCCAGCACCCAGGTTCCCTGCCACGCAGCCAGAGTGCAGGCGGAGGCGGGCTTGTGCAGGACGTACGCCTGGCCGGCGTCGTCCCACGTGTAGGCGAGGTCCGCCACCCAGCCGGCCGCAGCCGCGGTCTCCCAGTTCTTCGTCTCGCTAAAACGCCGGACCTGGCAGTACCCCAGTGGAGTCTGCCCCGTTGTTCGGCCAGAGCCGACAATGCCCCAGCCTGCGGCGCAGGGGTACGCGGTCGCGCCGGTAGCTTCGCTCCCGCTGAGATTGGCCGTTCCGCCGGCCGGTGAGACCAGTAGCCAGTAGCCGGGCCCGCGGTGTATGTCGGGCTGCCAGACGTAGTGCCCTGCGGCCCAGCCGTACACGACCGGTGGGTTGGGCAAGCCAGCGAAGACGGCAGTAGCAGCCGGGTCGACGGGCTCCAACGGAACGGAGGTCAGCGTCCAGCCGGCGCGGGTGAAGGAGTGTTCCGCACGCGGTAGCAGCGTGAACTGCACGTCCGCGCCCATCGCTGCGGCCCAGCCGCCTGCGAGGGCGCCGCCACTGCCGTGGAAGGACTCCTCGGTCAGGATCACCTGGCAGGTGTAGTCGCCCGGCGGCAGGTACACGCCGCCCGTCGGGAGGCGCTCCCACTCGCCGAACACGGTGACCGTTCGGGAGCCGTAGTCCTGCGCATACGCCGGGTGGACCGCCGGGCTCGGGTCGAACGTCGCCGTCCGCAACGGGCCGTCGTTGGCCTCGTGCGTTCGCTGCGCTGTGGTCCACAGGACGTGGTAGCTGCTGTTCGCCTCGAAGTCCACTACGGCGTTACCCAGCGAGTCGGTGACGAAGTAGTCCAGCACCAGGTACGCGGTGTAGCGGTAGTGCTTGCCGGTCGGGCTGGTGGCGTCAACCATGTCGCGCCTGGCGAAGTAGGCGTCGTCGTTGGGACTGGGCGAGACCCCGTCGCCTTTGTCGTTGAGGTTCCAGCCGTTGACCCAGGCCGACCCGCTCCACTCCTCCTGCCACCAGCGCCCGACCAACCCGAGTCGCTCGTTGGTCGCGGTGCCCGCTGTTCCGGCGAGCTTGAGCTGGTAGGCGAAGTTGGGCTTCAGGTTCAGGGCGGTCAGCCTGCCCCGCAAGAGGCCGCCGTCGGTCTGGCAGCCAACCTGCACGGTGGCCTGCGTGTAGTTGTAGCTGCTCTGGTACGCTGCCGAGAACGCTTGGTCGGCCACGTCGAGCCAGCGATAGCTGCCCGCCGGCGAGGTCAAGCCCGAGTCGGTATCGGTGAGCCACACACTCACGTCCGCCCCGCCCGCGGCCGGGCAGATCAGCAAGAACGCGGCGATAACTGCGCGCCAAGCTCGGCAAGCTGACTGAAGAGGTCGATCCGAAATGGCGGCACCTCTGCCGAAGCGGCCCTCCTCCAGCACGGCCGCTTGGCCGACCAGGTATTATAGCCTCGTCCCGCGGTAGCGGGCCGCCGTGCCTCGTCACAGCGCACACCTGCCGTCGTCCATAGGCTCGGCCGTGCTCTCCGGCCGAGGGCGAGGTCCGGAGCGACGTTCGCAGTACACTTGAGCGTGCTGAATGTCCTATCCCGCGAGGGCTGCAAACATGACACCGTCAAGCGAGTCGCGAGCCAGCAGTCCGGCACTTCGTCGCGCGCTGGTTGTCGCTGCGCTGGTGGCCCTGGCGGTGCGGCTGCCGTTACTGGTCGTGGTGGCCCGGCATCCTGGGCGCGCGTTTACCCCGGACTCGTGGGAGTACCACCTGGCGGCGACTAACTGGCTGGAGCGTGGGGTACTGTCGACCGACGCGGGGCCTCCCTTCCGGCCGACGGCGCGGCGGACGCCGGGGTACCCGCTCTTCCTGACCGCGCACTACGCGGTTGGGCTGGGCGCGCGCGAGGTGCTGTTGACGCAGTGGGTGCTGGAGGCGGCGACGGCGCTCTTGGTTGCCGCGCTGTGCGCCCAGATGTTCGGAGCGGCTGGCGCGCTGGCGGCGGGGCTGTTCTATGCCGTGTCGGTGGCGTCGGTCGTGTCGTGCTGTCAGCTTCTGTCGGAGACGCTGTTCACCTTCCTGCTGGTTGCGCACCTGTGGGCGCTGGTGCGGGCGCTCCGCGGCGGGCCGGGGTGTCGGTGGGCGGCTGTGTCGGGGGCGTGCGCCGGGGCGGCTGTGCTCTGTCGGCCGCTCGCGGTGGGTGTGCCGGGGCTGGAGCTATTGGTCTTGGTTGCGGGCCACGGCGGGCGGAGCCGGCTGAAGCCGGCGGCGGCGAGTGCGCTCTTTGCGTTCTTGACACTGGCGCCCTGGCTGACGCGCAACTGCGTGGTCTTTGGCCGTCCGTTCGTGTCGACAGTCAGCGCGTACAACGCCCTGTTCATCGAGGCCGGTGTCCTGGAAGCCAAGGCCAGCGGCAGACTGCTCAGCGACGTGCAGCGCGACTGGAAGGCGGAGTTCGCGGCGGTCCGGCAGCGCCACGGTGGTGATCTCTCGGAGTACGACGAATCCCGACTGTGGCTGCGCAAGGCGTACCCCCTCCTGCGGCGCCAGCCGCTTCGTTTGGCGGCGGTGCACCTGCGCAGCGATGCCAACACCCTCATGCCGGCGGTCACCAAACTGCTGGAACTCGTGGGGGCGACGCAGGGCGGGCGCGGGACGCTGTCGGTGCTGCACCGGGCGGGCGTCGTCGCTGCAGTTCGGCACTACTTCGGCGGGAAGGCGGCGCTGTTGTGGCGATGCCTCCCGCTGCTGGGGCTGCACGTCGCGCTGTTGGCGGTCGCGTGCGCGGGAGCCGTTCGGCTGGTTCGAGACCGCCGCCCCGAATGGCTGCCGCTGGGGGCGCTGTTCCTCTACTTCGTGCTGCCGCCGGGTCCCGTTGCCGACTTCCGGTTCCAGACGCCGCTGGTGCCGATCCTGGCGCTGTGGGCGGGGTACTTCGTGGGTGTCGCGAGGCGGGTGTAGAACGGCGTTCAGCGCACAGACGCCAAGGGGCAAAGGCGCGGAGGCGGGCGAGAGTACTGTATGGACCGGGCCGCGCCGCGCTCTCGCTCCCCAGACTCGTTCACCTGCAGGTCGAGCCGGACAGGGGTCCCGCCTACTTCTTCTTTGGTGGGTAGAGCTGGAACTCCTCGATCGTTGGTCCCTCGGTTGCTTCCAGGATGTTGAGGCGAACCACTTGGGCGGTGACCGGGGGGAAGTCCAGTTGCAGGCTGTCGCCGATGGTGGCGCCGCTGGCGATTGTCTCCCACTGGTCGCCGCGCTTCACCTGCAGCTCGAAGGACTGGACTCGTGTGGCCCATTCGTTGATGAGCGCATAGGCGAGCTCCACCGGCTTGCCGAGGTCCACCTCAAGCCAGGCTTGCTTGGTGCCACCGTCGGTGGCCCAGCGGGTGCCGCGGTCGTCGTCGAGTGCCTTGTCGGGGCCGTAGTCGGCCATCTTCTGGAAGATGTTGGAGGCGGTTGCGTCTTTGCCGGCGGCTACTGAGCCGGTGGCGGCTACAACTGGCGGGATGTCGCCGGCGGGGCCGTCGAGTTCGAGCCTGATAAGCGTATCAATCTCCTGCCGGTCCGCGGCGGGCACCGAGAGGGTGATCCCCTCGCCCGTCTGCCTCAACTCCACCGTCCCGCCAGTGAGCACCGTGCTGCTGACAATCTTCTTGGGCAGCGGCGGCAGCTCCAGCGAATCGCCGATCCAGTCGAACACGTGCAGGTAGACGGTGTTGCCTTTGTGGCTGCTGGTGTAGGACGTCGCCGGCTTGAACGGGCCACCCCGGGTGCCGTACACGCTCTCGCCGTACTGCTGCAGCCACGCGCCCAGCTCCTTCAGCCGGTCAACTTGCCGCGGCTCGATCTCCCCGGTGGGCATCGGGCCGACGTTGAACAGCAGGTTGCCGTCGCCGCCCGCGCAGCGGATCAGTGTCTGCAGGCACTGCTTCAGGGGCTTCATCTGGTCGTCGGGCTTCCACGCCCACTGGTTGCAGATGGTCATGCAGGTCTCCCAGGGGCGGTTGTTCTGGAACCCACCAATCCGCTGCTCCGGCGTCCCAAAATCGGCCGGCAAGCCAGCGCGATCATTGATGATGATCTCCGGTTGCAGCTCGCGGATCCTCTTGAACAGCGCCGGTGAGTCCCAGTCTTTGGCGGTGCCACCAAGCCCGTCGAACCACATCACATCCACCTTGCCGTAGTTGGTCAGCAACTCGCGGATCTGCCCATGTAGGTACTCGAGGAACCGTTGGTGGTTCTCGGTGCGGTAGTCGGGATGGTGCCAGTCGGGCGGCGAGTAGTACAGCCCAAACCGCAGCCCGCCTTCGTGGCACGCCTGTGCCAGCTCGCCGACTACGTCGCGCTTGAAGGGCGAGTTCATGATGTTGTAGTCGCTCTGCTTGGTGGCGAACATCGAGAACCCGTCGTGGTGGCGGCTGGTGAAGACCAGGTACTTCATTCCGGCCGCCTTGGCAATCGCCACCCACTCATCTGCGTCGAACTTGGTCGGGTCGAACTGCTTGTAGAGGTTGTCGTAGACCTCGACGGGGATCTGGCCGGTGCCGCCAGTGCCCCGCCGTTCGCCGCCGCGCGACCACCCAATCTCCGTCCCCTTCAGGCTCACCGGCCCCCAATGGATGAACATCCCGAACCGCGCCTCGCGCCACCATGCCAGGCGGGCGTCGCGCTGTTCGGGCGTCTCCTGCAATCCTGACTGCGCCGGCTCCTCGGCGCGCACGGTTGCCGGGGCGCACGACAGGGCCGCCGCCAATGCCATTGCGGTCCACGCCACTACTTGCTTGTCCATCTTCTGCACCTTCCCATGTTTCCAGCGTTCACTCGGTCTGCTCCGGCTGTCGGTCAGTAGCGCAAGTATACTGCAACCGTCAGCAGACGGTGAACTGCACGTCAGACCGGTCTCCGCCCCA
>PEVN01000387.1 GCA_002779825.1 Armatimonadetes bacterium CG06_land_8_20_14_3_00_66_21
CCATTCTCATGCTGACCGGCTTCAGCGACATGATGGACGCGAACGAGGAGAAACCCGCAGGCGTGGACCGGGTACTCGGGAAGCCGCCGACGTTGGCTGCGTTCAGAGCTGCGGTGGTGGAGCTGACGGGGCGGTGAGGGGGGAGGTCCCATGGGACCTATGGGACGGAGGGGACGCGCTTACTTGAGCTTGGTGCTGTTGCGGTACTCGTGGTGGTCGCCCTCGTTCCAGTTCGTTGCTCTGGTCACGTCGTCCTCGGCTGACACCTCGGGCGAGGCGGCCCTTTCGGCGCCGGCGCGGCGCATCTCCCACACGCATTGACCCCGGTGGTTGTGCACGTGGTCGATGACGAAGCCGGCTTGGTCCATCACCGGCTTGATCCAGCCCAGGCAATGCTCGCAGTAGTCGTGGTACGCCTCCAAGCCGTGCTGGAGGAGGAAGCCCTTGGACGGGCATTCGTGCATGTCGATCCGGTAGCAGTCCTCAGAACGCGTGGCGGCATAGCCGGCTTCCTCCATCGCCAGCGTGTGCCCCCAGTATTCCTCCATCCCCTCGAAGCCCTTCTCGCAGATGAGCTTCACCGCGTGCCGCTGGGAGTCGAAAGCAATGCAGGTGCCCCAGTACTCGCGCACTGCCTCCTCGCCGTAGGTGCGCCGGAGGTACTCGAAGGTCCAATCGTAGTAGCCGATGAAGTCCTGGACGCCGATCATGCCACCGCAACCCCGCCGCATTTTGGATTTTGGATTTGGGATTTGGGATTTCGGACCGCGCTGCGGTCCGGTCGGAATGTCTGCCGGCAGGTGCCGCCGCCGCCCTGCAACTGGAAGGACAGGTCGGCGTTGCTGGCGATTACGGAGGCGGTGTGGTGGCAGTGGCGGCAGTAGAGGGGCATGATCTCGCGGCCGCCCTCCCGTAGCCAGCGGATGGCGGGGCAGTCCTTCACCTCGACCACTACCGCCTCGTCGGTCGCCTCGACGGTGACCTCGCCGCCGGGCTCATGAGCGAAGTAGTCCCGCCAGTAGTCCGCCACCGCCGGCAGCCCGCCCTCGCGGGAGCGCTGCGACAGCGGGGCGTGGTACTCGCGGGCCAGCGACTCCCAGTAGTTCACCAGCGCGTCCTCGCCCCACCTGTCATGGATGAAGCGGAACGTGGCGTTGAGGGCGAAGTAGAAGTCGCCGGCGGCCATTGGGTTCTACTCCCACGGCAGGAAGCAGACCTTGACGGCTTCCTGCGCCTTGAGCAGCTCGACAGCGTGGTCGTAGTCCTCCAGCGGCAGCTTGTGGGTGACGAGGGAAGACAGGTCGAGCGCGCCTTCGCGGATCTTGTCGAGGGCGTACTGGGCTGCCTCCTTGTAGTGCCCGCGGTACCCGCAGAGCTTCAGCCCCGGGCCGCGGGCCTGGACGCCGCTGTAGAGGTAGTTCTCGCGCTGGACGCCGAACAGCGCGACGAACTCCCGCGTGTGGTCCATCACATAGCGGACCGAGTCCCAGTATCCAACGCAGTCGATAGCGCACTCGAAGCAGCCCGGAGCAGTTCGCTCCGGGATCGCCTGGCCCGCCTCTCCCGTCGGGTCAATCGCCCGGTCGGCGCCGACCATGACGGCGTACTCGCACCGCGATGGGTTGGGGTCCAGCCCGACCACCTTGGTGGCGCCTTCCGCCTTCAGCAACTGCAAAGCCACCAGCCCGGCAGGGCCCAAGCCGGACACCGCGTAGTCGCGCCCAGCGAGGGCGTTCATCGCCTTGAGGTCCAGGATCGAGACGCTCAGGCACATGGCCAACTCCAGCGGCGCAAGCCCCGGCGGGTCGAGGTCGGCCGGGACTTTCAGGAGGCTGTCCTGTTCGTGCACCACGTACTGGGCGTAGCAGCCCTGACGGTTGTGCCCCTGGTCGCGCCATGCGCTGACGCGGTCGCCCGGGGCGAAGTCAGTCACGCCCTCGCCGACGGCCTCGACGACGCCTGTCATCTCGTGCCCGGGCTGGCCGGCTTCGTAGGGGAACGGAACGCCCGACTCACCGCCGAACATCGGCCGGCCGTAGTAGATATGCAGGTCCCACTGGGGACAGGTGGTCACGGCGAGGACCTTGGACAACACCTGCCCGGGCCCCGGCTCGGGGATAGGCAGGTCCTTCACGCTGGCGGTCTCGATTCCGTCGATCTGTAAGCACTTCATGCGTACGCTGTACCTTCCACAGAGATCGTCCCGGGTGGACGCCAGGGGCTGTATTCGTCTCGCCGCGGCTGCGTCCTTCCTCTTGCGCCGCTTCGCCCAAGAGGCGAGAATGCAGGCAACCCCAATCGGCAGGGCAGCCCTGCTCGAGTGCAGATCTCAGATTCTGGATTGCAGATTGGGAAGACCGGTGACCACCCAACGGACGGACATGAATGACTTCCCCCAAGCTCCCGTTATTGATCACGCTGTCGCGCGGGTCGCCGCCGAACCCCGCAGACCGCCGCGGCTGCTTCTCGTCGTGCTTGCGGTCCACGCCGTCTGCGCCGTCACGTACACGTGGCTGATCCCGCCGGATCGAGGTCCCGACGAGCCGCATCACCTGGCGTACATTGAGCACCTCCACAACTACCGCGAGCTGCCGCACCTGACTTCGGCCACGGCCACACGCGATGAACGCGACATGGCGATTGCCATCCATCCGCCCTTGTACTACCTCGCCGGGTGGCCGGTCTACGAGGCCGTCAAAGGGCTGGGGCACGTCATGACAGAGCGCGTCTTCCGCTGGATCGCCCTGCTGCTAGGGATGGGGACGGTGTTCCTGACGTGGCGCATGGCGACGACGCTCTTCCCCGACAACCCGCACCTGCCGCTGGCGGCGGCTGCCTTTGTGGCGTTCCTGCCGGAGTTCCAGTTGCTGAGCGCGGTGATGAACAACGACGGGCCGATGATGCTGCTCAGCACCACGCTCCTGCTGTTGATGGTGCAGCGACTGGAGCGGCCGCTGTCTGTCACTGCGTGGCTGCTGCTGGGCGCGCTGTTCGGGGTGGTGGTCATGACGAAGGCCAGCGGGGCGGCGTCGTTCCCGGTGGCGCTGGTGTTGCTGGCGTACCAGAAGCGGCGGCAGTCGCTAAGCTGGGGTGGCGTGCTTGCGCGGGCGGCGGTGTACTACGGGACGGCGTTCGCCCTCTCCTTCTGGTGGTTCCTGGACATCAAGCAGCGCTGGGGGCGGTTCCACCCGATCCCCAAGTCGGACCTGAACCCGCTGCTGCTGCACGACTCGGTCTCCGACCTGCTGACCAGCGGCCGAGGGTGGTTCTGCGTCCGGCGATTCCTGATCGGCGCCCAGCAGAGCGCGTGGGGGCAGGTCGACTGGTTCCTGCCGATGAACGGCCAGCGTGGGGTTGCGTTCTACTCGGCCAGCGTGGCGTGCTATCTCGTCTTCACGGTCGTCGCGAGCCTCGCCTTGGCGGGGCTCGGGCTGCTCGCCGTCCGCTGGCTGCAGAAGGGCGTCGAGTGCGCGCCAGCACAGAAGGCCGGGGTCGCGTTGCTCGTGACGCATGCCGGGCTGGCGGCCGCGGCGCTGACCCACTTCGCGCTCTTCCAGCACCCCGGTGGGTACCAAGGAAGCCGGTACCTGTACCCCAGCGTGGCAGCCTTCGGCACGCTGTTCGCGCTGGGGCTCACGACGCTGCTGCCCGAACGCTGGCACAAGTGGCTGGCGCCGTCGCTGCTGGTGGGGCTGTTGGTGTGGAACGTCTTCTGCGCGCTGAACTTGATCGGCTACCTGAACCCGCTGTACGCGCCGGGGGAAGGGATCGAACTCAGGTTGCACTGACAGCGAGGGCGCGCATCATCGACTCAGCGCAGCAGCTCACGGCACTGGAATCGTGGGGGCATAGCGGGGGATCAGCACGGTGGCGAGGTGGTGGATGGCGAGGGCGTCCCACAACACGAAGAACGCGCAGAACGCAGCCACCACCATCAGCCCACCACGGCTCCCGAACAGAGCCCTCGCGCTCAATGCGAACAGCAGCGAGGCAAACCCGAACAACGGCTGCACGAACTTGCCGAACTCCGCGTGGGCCTGGACGCAGGTGGTTACCGTCCAGCGGAGGTAGTGGAAGAACATCAACGTAAGCCCGGCCAGCAAGGGCAGCGCGAACCGGCGCCAGAGCCAACAGAGGTCTTCGTCGCGGCGACGAAGACCTCGCCAAAGGCCGATTCCCGTGAGCAGCCAGGTGGCGGCGGCGACTGAGTACATGAGCGGGCGGGTCGCCGGCGGCAGCCAGTCGCTGGGGCACCAGAAGAACCGGAAGACACCTGAGATCGCCAGCCAGTAGTAGAACCGCCCCCGCGGCACGAAGAGCACCGAGAGCATGTCGGGCGGCTGCCCGTGGAAGGTGATGGCTGTCTCCAATTGGCCCGGAAGCACGGAAGTCGGGAACAGCTTGCCGTAAACCAGCACGCTGCGGAGGTACCACCAACCGGCGACGAGCACCATGGCGCCGAGGTAGGCCGCCGTCTGGCCGGCATTTTTCCGCCGGCTGTTCCCGCTGGCCCAGATCTGCGCCAAGCCGACCCACGCAAAGCCAAGACAGAAGGCCAACAGCGTCATCTTCGTCAAGGCCATCAGCCCGACGAAGGCGCCGGCGGCGCAGAGAGAACCCCAGCGCTCTGCGTTGCGGGCGTAGCGGCACAGCATCCAGAGCGCCCCCATGGC
This sequence comes from Armatimonadetes bacterium CG06_land_8_20_14_3_00_66_21, assembly GCA_002779825.1. Taxonomy (GTDB): domain Bacteria; phylum Armatimonadota; class Abditibacteriia; order CG2-30-66-41; family CG2-30-66-41; genus CG2-30-66-41. The sequence continues at coordinate 4,674 of PEVN01000387.1, forward strand.
TGCGGCGGCGCCGAAGACCTCGACGTAGATCACCGAGGACATCATCAGCCAGTGCGGGAACACGGCGACGCCGGCGACAACGGCAAGGGCGTAGTGCGGCTCCTTGCGGAAGACCTCTCGGCACGCGCCGTAGAGAAGCAGCAGGGCGGTCAGCCCGAGCAGCAGCGACAGGACCCGAATCCCGTAGTTCTGCGTCGCCAGCGACTGCCCCGCCAACAGCCGGTACACCAGCGACCCCAGCAGGTAGTAGCCCGGCGGATGGTGGGCAGCTTCGCCCGCGCTGGGCCCCCAGTAGTAGAGCCGCGGATCCATGTAGATGCCCTCGCCGATCCGCGGGAACTCGCCTCGGACCGCAAGGTACTTGCAGTAGCCGAAGTGCAGGGGCTCATCGTGCACGGCGCCCCAGAGCGGCAGTAGGGCCAGCAGGCGTATCGCCAGGGCCAGATACACCCCCAGGATGAGGGCCAACCCCACCCGAAGCGTGCGCTCGCGGCGACGGGTTTCCTCGCGAGGGGCGCCCTCTGGGTGGTTGTTGTGTGTCGCTTCGGTGGGCGTCAAGTCGGTCACCTGCTCTGCCCCCCAATCGGCCCAGCAGGTCTCGTGGGCACCGACCGGCGGGCGACGTAGCCCGGGAGGTAGCCCGTCCGCAACGAGGGCTCCTCAACGCTGGGCAGCCGGCTCACCTCGATGCCAAGTAGTTCCGCCGCTGCCGCCAGCACCTTGGCGACGGGCAGGCGCTTCATGCACTGATTGTCGCCGGCGCAGGGCGGCTCATCGGCCATGTAGAGACAGGGCGAGCAATAGACCGCCTCGCGGACAGCCCGGTGTCGGTCGCCCTTCGGGGCATACGATCCCGGCCAGCCGGGTCCCCACAGAGAGACTGTGTCAACGCCCAGCGCGGCAGCGAAGTGCAGCAAGCCGGAGTCGGTGGTGACGAGGAGTCGCGCCTGAGTCAACAGCGCCAGCGTGCCGCCCAGGCTCAACTCACCGGCAGCGTTGTGGACTCGGTTGCGGTGAGGCGGCTCCGCTCCGCGAAGGACCGCCTCGTTGACTGCCCGCTCAGCGGGTGCGCCGACGAGCACCACGCGCCAGTCGCCGAGCTGAAGCAGGGCGTCGATGAAGCGCGAGAACGAGACCGCGGGCCATTTGCGCTCCGGGCACAACGGGCTGGCGTTCGGATTGACGGCAATCAGCCGGATGCTGTCTCCGGCTGGTAGGCGTGCCAGGTACCCCTCCGCCTCGCGGTAGTCTTCGGCACGAAGCAGTTCCGTCTCGGTAGCCAACGAAGCCGGCGTCGCCGCGCAGCCGAGCGCTCTTCCCAACTGCTGGTAGCAGTCGACGACGTGCTGGAATCGGTTGAAGTACATCAGGTGTGTGTACATGCCCTCACGGAACATGGCGGTCGAGTGGAAAAAGCCGGCCCGATTCCGCGCCATCGTCAGCACCGACACCAGCGTCGAGAACCGCGAGTGCACCTCCAGATCGACTGTCAGTTCCGGCCGCTCTCGCCAGGCGCGCAGGACGAGTCGGAGGCAGTCCCAGGCGAGCTTCCCCAAGGTGTCATCGCGCGCGACCACGACGCGGTCGAACTGAGGCAGCCGGTCGCCTACGAACCGCGTGCCGGGAAAGGTGATCAAGGTCAGTTCCGCGTCCGGGTACGTCTGCCGCAGCGCTCGCAGCAACGGTCTCGCATTCAACAGGCTGCCCAGCCCGACGAACTTGAGGACCCAGAGCCGGCGGAAGTTCGGAGAGAGATGGTGGTCGCGGCGAAGCAGGAACCCAAATAGGCGCACCCACGCATTCAGCAGACCGCAGAGCGGCTCGCCCAGCAGGTAGTCCAGCCGCCGTTTGACAGCGAAGGTCATGGGCTTGCCTCTGCGTCTCCGCGGAGCGCGCGCAGCGCGCGGCAGTGCTTCGCCAGTTCGGCGACGGGCGCCGTGCAGATCCGGTGTCTGTTCTCCGCGAGGTGGTCCAGGAGCTCCTCGAAGTCGAATTCGTTGATCCCGAGGCGCCCGCCGTCAATGCTGTGGAAGGCGAAGACCGCCCAGTGCCCGCGGCGCACGCAGCGTTCGACAAGGCCGACCAACTCCGTCCCCGGCATGCGTTCCGCCGCGATCCCACCCAGGTGATGCAGGTCGACGTTGTAGGGGTGGTTGAAGAAGCCGTACTCGCCCCCGGTCCTGCCGGCGACGAACAGCTTCGCGACCAGCGGCACGTAGCTCTGCCGCGTGGGTCCCTCGCCGACGTCCGACTGGTAGCAGGGGTACGCGAAGCTACGCCCCTCACAGGGGAACAGCTCCTGCAGTCGCCCTTCGGCGGCCGCCAAGTCGGCTCCCATCTCGTCGAGAGTCGTGTGCTCCAGCCCTACGGGACCGGGATCGTGGGCGGGCTGGAAGTTGCGCGAGCACGTGTGCGACAGCGAGTGGTTGCCGATTTCGTGCCCCGCCTCGAAGACTGCACGCCACGGCGCCAGCCGGTCGGCGAAGTTGTCGCCCTTCGGACACAGGTAGAACGTGCCGCGCAGCCCTCGGTCGTCCAGCAGAGGCACCGCCCGGCGCAGATGGTCGGGAAGGCCGTCATCGAACGTCAGCGAGACTGCGCCATGGCAGTCGTCGGGCCAGAGTGGCGAGTGGCTTGCGGCCATGCGAATGGCTCCTTGTTGGCAGAGGCTCCGGGGTCTAGCCATACTGAGTTCGACGGACTGAGGTAAACTCATTCCATGCTGGCACGGAGGCGGTTTCCGTCAGCAAACGGCCATGAGCACTCCAGACAAGCTTCTTGTGCGAATCCTGCTGGGAAGGTCTGATGCCAACGTTCCATTCGAGGACCGGTGTCGGCTCCTCCGCTCGATGGGGTTCCAACAGAGGGTCCGTGGCGACCACCACATCTTCGCGAAGGCGGACGTCGAGGAGATCCTCGCCCTGCAGCCGCGAGGGGCCAAGGCCAAACCCTATCAGGTGAGACTGGTCCGCAACACGATCCTCAAGCACAAACTGGGAGAGCCGCGCGATGACCAAGTATACTCGCGAAGGTTAGGAATACACCGAAGCTATTGCACAAGTTCGACGCCTCTGCGTGCACAGCAGTGTGTTGGGTGCTCACCACACGCCCCCGGGTGAAGTTCTGCGAACTTCCACTTCGGTGTATTCCTAACCTTCGCGACTATATGAAGTCATTCTGTACTGGAGCGACGAGGACGGCGCATTCATTGCCGAGGTTCCCGAGTTGCCAGGCTGTGCGGCTGACGGTGCCACTCGGCAGGAAGCGCTTGAAAACGCGGAGGCGGTGATCCAGGAGTGGATCGACACCGCTGCCGAGCTTGAGCGGCCGATTCCGATGCCCAGAGGGCGTCTTGCGTATGCGTAGCCGGATCCCCGGGGGAATCACTTTGCACGACACTGTTATCCGCAATGGTATTGTCTTTGACGGCACAGGAGCTGAAGGCGCGTTGGCTGAGGTTGCCTTGGACGGCGGCAGCATCACCTCGGTTGGCGAGGTGCCCGAACCGGGACGCCTGGAGATTGACGCCACCGGGCTCGCAGTCGCACCGGGGTTCGTCGATATCCACTCCCACTCCGACCTGTCGCTCATGTGGGACCCGCTGGGGCAGAGCAAGCTGCGGCAGGGCGTGACCACCGAGGTCGTCGGCAACTGCGGCTTGTCGCCGGCGCCGGCGACAGTGGAGTCGCGGGAGCAGATGACCGAGGCGTTTCAGTACATCTGGGCCGACGTACCGTGGACCTGGTACTCCATGGGCGAGTACTTGGACGCGCTGCAGGACTCGCAACCAGCGCTCAACGTGGCGGCGCAGGTGGGGCACAGCGCGCTGCGTGCGTGCGTCCTGGGGTTCGAAGATCGGCCCGCCGATGAAGCCGAATTGCGGGCGCTCTGCGACCTGCTGCGGAAGTCCCTGGACGAAGGCGCCTGCGGGCTGTCGTCGGGGCTGATCTACGCGCCCTCGGTGTATGCGACGGAAGAGGAGTTCCACGCCCTCGGTAAGGTGCTGGCCGAAAGGGGCAAGTACTACTCCTCTCACATGCGCGGCGAGGGCGCCACCTTGATGGACTCGATAGACGAGACCGTTCGCGTCGGCGAGGCGGCCGGCGTGCAAGTGCAGATCGTCCACTTGAAAACGGCGGGCAAACCGAACTGGGGAAACGCCGGCCGGGCGCTGGAGCAAATCGAGGCGGCGCGAGACCGAGGGATCGACGTCGGCTTTGACGTCTACCCCTACGTGGCGGGCAGCACCCACCTGAGCGCGATGGTCTCGCCGTGGGCCCACGAAGGCGGCACCGAGGCCCTGTTGAAGCGACTCGCCGACCCGGCACTCCGCGCGCGGCTGAAGGACGAGCAGGTGAACGGCTACCCCGAGTGGCAGTCATACACCGGCAAGGGCAGTTGGGACCCGGCGAACATCTGGGTCGCCAGCGTGGGCAGCGAAGCCAACCAAGGGCTGCTCGGCCGGACCCTCCAGGACATCGCCGACGAACGCGGTCAGGATCCGCGCGATGCGGTGTACGACCTGATCGTCGAGGAAGGCAACCAGCTCTCCGGCATCGCGAAGCTGATGTGCGAGGAAGACGTGGAGACCATCTTGCAGCACCCGCTCGGGTCCGTCGGTTCCGACGGCCTGGCAATCTGCCCCAAGGGGGTCTTCGGCCGGAGCAAGCCACACCCGCGCTGGTACGGGACCTTCCCGCGCGTTCTGTCCAGGTACGTTCGCGAACGCGGCGTGCTTACACTGCCGGACGCCATCCGCAAGATGACCTCGCTCCCCGCTGCGCAGGCCGGTCTCTCAGGGAAGGGCGCGCTCAAGCCTGGACTCGACGCCGACGTCGTCGTGTTCGACCCGAAGACGGTCCACGACGAAGCCACCTTCGAAGACCCGCACCGCTACGCCTCCGGCATCCCGTGGGTGATCGTCAACGGCGCCGTGGCGGTGAGGGAGGGCGAGATCACCGGTGAGCGAAACGGGCGGGTACTGAGGGGATGAGCGCAACCAGTGCGCCACCACCAGGTAACAGTGCCACGATAGTCGACTGGCATCGACTCTTCGGGCTGGCTCTCATGGAGGTCTTCGCCGGCTCACCGTTCGAGGTCGAGTTGGAGAAGGAGCTGTCGCTGAAGCGCCAGCGGCTCGATGTGGTCATCCTCCGCCGGCAGTCAGGCCAGTTCAGCGGGCGGCTGCCTGACGGTCTGGACGACTTGGGCACACATAACCTGCTGAGCTACAAGTCACTCCGCCAGCCCCTTGACGACTGGACGCTCGACGAACTGGTGGGTCACTACGTGAACTACCGCAAGCAGGTCAGCCCCTCGCTGGACGCCCTCCTGCCCAGAGACGAGTTCCGCCTCTATGGAGTGAGCACTCGGTTCCCACAAGGACTGGGCTCTCAGGTGAATCTGCGACGGCTGCAGCCCGGCGTGTACGAGGTTGCCTGGGGAGCGCGACCGATCCGTGTGCTGGTGCTGAGCGACATGCCGGAAGGCGCCCAGAACGCGGTTTGGGACCTGTTCAGCGGCGTTCCCACGAAGGTGACCTCGGCAGTGACGAGTCAGTGGCGGAAGCCGTCTGACATGGGTACAATCTTCGATCAGCTTCTCGAAAGGTACGAACTGGAGGGGATCACCGTGCCGTACACGATGGATGATTTCCGACGCGACTACGCGACAGAACTCCTCAACAGAATGAAGCCCGAGGACCGGCTGCGAGGGCTTGCTCCGGCGGACCGGCTACAGGGACTTGCTCCGGCGGACCGGCTACAGGGACTTGCTCCGGCGGACCGGCTGCGAGGGCTGTCCGCGAAACAGATCGAGTCCTACTTGACGAAGCTCAAGAAGGAGCAGGGCCGGGGAGCTGGCGAAGGCAAGCAACGCAACAAGCAACGCAAGCCGAAGTGAGCCCGCGACGAGATGCCCGCCGCGTCGTCGCGGCCGCCTCCGCCCGGGCGCAGCTCACCACCTCGGCTTCATGACCTTCGACCAGTCGAGCTTCTCCTCGCGCTCCTCGAACTCGGTGACGATGCGGAGCGACTCACCGATCTCGTTCGCCTTGTCCCGCAGGTAGCGAACGAGGTCGCCGCGGGTTGTGTCCTTGAAGGTGCCGAGGGTATTCCGCGGTGATTCCACCTTGAAGGAGCGGTCAGGGAGTTCTGTGAGCTTGACAATCATGCGAGGGTCTACGCCTCCTTGTAGCGGCCGCCAAGCGGCGGTCGCTCACATCGGCTTCAGTTCGATTTCCTGCACCAGTTCGCCGTTGAGGTAGATTGCCGCCTTCGCCCCGCGGCCTTTCCCGCGAACGGTTTCGCTGATCTTGTCGCCGGGAGCGGCAGTCTTGTCATAGACGACGGTCTCGCCCACTGAGTCGCGCAGGATGATCTTGACTTTCTGCTGTCCGGCTCCTTCGGGTACGGTGAACTTCACTTGGCCTTGCACCGTCCCGGAAGCGTCGGGTGCCGGGGTGGTCGGGGAGGGGGTTGGGGGACCGGTGTCGGGGGGCGCCGGGTTCGTGGTGCCCCCGCCGGGCTCGGTCGGTTCGGCGGGCGGTTCGGGCTCCGTCGGTTCCTCGGGCGGCTTGGGGCCCTTGCTCACGATCAAGTCTACGGCCGTGTCTCGCTCCACGTTGCTGCCGGGGCGAGGCGATTGGCGGATCACGTATCCTGCCGGGACCGTCTCGTGTTCTTCTTCCATGGAGTCGCCGCGCTGTAGACCTGCTGCTGCCAGGAGCTGGGCAGCTTTGTCGGCCGACATGTCAGTGACATCGGGCACCGGCACGATTTCGACCTTCGTCCCCTCGCTCACCACCAGGTTTACCGTGGCAAACTGCTCGACCTCGGTGTTGGCAACCGGGTCCTGCTCCAGGACTTGATCGGGATCCACCCCCTCCATCGTCCGCTGCGTCACAGTGCCTGGGCGCAGTTGGGCGGCGCTGAGTCGCGCCTCCGCTTCTGCCAGACTGATTCCCACAACGTCGGGAACGGTGACAACCGTCCGCGTGTGGCGCATCCCGTAGACGACGAACCCCGCCGCCAGGCCGATGCCGAGCAGCGCCACGAACACGAGCAGCCACGGGTTGACGCCTTCGGCGCGTCTCGGCGGAGGCGGCAGTTGCGGGCGGTCGTACGGGCGCACGACTGTTCGGTCGGCGCTGGGCGGCGCCTGGACCATGGTCTGGTCCTGCCAGGCGGGCTGGCTGGGCGGGCGAGCGGCTTGGGTGGCGCCCCCCGACGACAGGTCGGCCAAGAGTTCCTGCGCCGACTGATAGCGGGCGGCCACCTCTTTGCTCAGCGCGCGCAGCACGATCCGTGCCAAGCCCTGGGGAATGGCCGGCACCAGGTCCGCCGGGTTCGGCGGCTGTTCGTGGGCGTGCTTGACAGCGATGGCTACCGGTGTTTCGCCGGTGAAAGGGACGCGACCGGTAAGCAGCTCGAAGAGCACAACCCCAAGGGAGTAGAGATCGCTGGCGGGCACGCACGGCTTGCCCAGGGCCTGCTCGGGCGACAAGTAGTTGGCGGTGCCGATCAGTGATCTCGTCTGACTCAGAGAGTCGGAGGAGAGCGCCTTGGCGATGCCGAAGTCGCACACCTTCACCCGATCTTCGCTGGTGATGAGCACGTTGTGCGGCTTCACGTCGCGGTGGACAATCCCGGCGGCGTGGGCGACCTGCAGCGCTTCGGCAATCTGTTTGGCGATCGCGACGGCGCGGTCCGGCGCCAGCGGCGCCTCTTCGTCGATGAGCTGCTTGAGGTCGCGGCCGCGAACCAGCTCCATCACCATGTAGAGCGCGTCGCCATCACGGCCGATGTCATGCACGGCGGCGATGTGCGGGTGGGCCAGGTTGGCCGCGGCCTGGGCCTCCTGCTGGAAGCTTCGGCAGAACTGCTGATCGCTGACGCACCCCTGGCGGAGGACCTTCACCGCCACCATGCGACCTAACAAGCGATCGCGAGCGACGTAGGTGACAGCCATCGCACCCTCACCCAAGTGCTCGGCTATCTCGTAGCGGTCACTGAGAACCGTTCCAATCAATGGACTCACCTCGGTCTCCTCACCTCTATACCCGCGAAGGTTGGGAACACACCGAAGTCCCGGTGCGACTTCGGCTCCGTCTGGGAGAATACCCTCTGTCCTCCGTCTGCTGCACGCCTGCCGGGGAAGTTCCGCGAACTTCCACTTCGGTGTGTTCCCAACCTTCGCGGGTATATCGTCACACGCCGTTCAACTGCTGGCCCGGAGGTGGGCTGCGATGACCTTCCGCGCAATAGGCGCGGCGGCCTGCGAGCCGGAGCCCGCGTTCTCGACAATCACTGCCACGGCCAGCGTCGGTGCTGAAGCGGGTGCAAACGCGATGAACCACGCGTGCGCTCTGCCGTGGGGGTTCTGAGCTGTCCCGGTCTTGCCTGCTACTGTTGCACTCAGACCGGCGAAAACCTTCCGGGTCGACCCCTTTGCTACGACTGCGGCCATCCTCCCCGCGACTCGGTCGGCCGTGGATGGGGAAATCACCGTTCGGGCGGAGATCGGGTGGTGGCGTTCGAGGACCTGTCCCTCGTAGCTGCGCACCTCGCTCACGAGGTAGGGCGCTGCCTGCTTGCCGCCGTCGGCAATGGTCGCCGCGATGAGGGCCATCTGCAGTGGGGTCACCGCCAACTGTCCCTGACCGAATCCTGTCTGCGCCAGCAGCGTGGTGTACCACTCCTGGCCGCTGTTGAGTAAGCGCGAGGTGGTGACCGGAAGCTCCAGCCGGACTTCCCTGCCCAGACCGAAGCGCTCCGCCATGTCCTGGAAGCGCTCCGGCCCGAGGTCTGCCGCGAGCTGCCCGAAGGTGCAGTTGCACGAAACGACCAATGCCTGCGTGAGGTCCATGGTGCCGTGCGCGCGGTCCCGCTCACAGTGGATCTTGTAGTTGTCGATCTTGTGGGTACCGGTACAGGTGAAGCGGGTCGAACTCTTCACTTCGCCGAACTCGGCGGCCGCTGCCGCGGTCACCACCTTGAACGTTGAGCCAGGCGGATAGAGCCCCTGCGTGGCGCGGCTGAACAGCGGCTGGTCGGGATCGGCGTTCAGCTTCTGCCAATCGGCGTCCACCGTGTCCGGCTCGAAGGCGGGCGAACTCACCAGGCAGCGGACGGCTCCCGTCGTTGGCTCGATAGCGACCACGGCGCCTGTCTGCCCAGCCAGACCTCCCCATGCTGCCCGCTGCAGCGCCGCGTCCAGCGTGGTGAATACGTCGTCGCCGTGGGCCTGCCTGCCCAGGAGTTCGTGGCGGAGGTCCAGCAGAGTCCGCTGCGCAGTCAGGCCCGAGAGCCGCGACTGGTACCGCGCCTCAAGCCCCGTGCGGCCGTACCGAGGGCTGCGGTAGCCGATCAACAGCGACGCCGCCTCGCCCAGCGGGTACCGCCGAACCTGGTTGCCCGCCTCAAACTCGCTCTTTGCCAGCGCAATGCCCGTCCGGTCGTACAGACCGCCGCGGCAAATTCGCTCTTCTTTCCAGGCCAGCCGGCGGTTGTTCGGGTGATCCAGGAGCCGGTCGGCCGCCACAATCTGCCAGTAGATCAGCGTCACCACCAACGCCGTCAGCAGCACGGCCATGAGCGCCGCGAGGCGAAGGATGTTGCGGCGGATGCGGTCGAGGGACGCAGGCATACGTTCGTCAGTATGCCCGAAGCCGCGGCGCTCGGAAAGCCCGCGCGCTTGACCGCTCTCCCCGAACGGCGTATCATCGGGGTGCCGTCGTCCCTGGAGCCGGGGCACCACGGCGTCTGAAGGCGGCGCCACCGACTTGACTCCTGACACATGACGCCTGACACCCACGTCCATAGGAACCACGCTATGAAACTGAGCTTGCTTACCTTCAACATCGCGAGAGACATGCCGCTGGAGGAGGTCATCCGCGTCGCGAAAGAAACCGGCTTTGCCGCCATCGAGTTCCGGGCGGAAGCCAACCACGCCCACGGGGTGGAGCCCTCTCTATCTGCCGAGGAACGCCAGCAGGTTCGCCGGAAGATGGAAGACGCCTATCTCGCCACCTCCTGTATCGGCACCAGTTCCCGGTTCGAGTCGCCCGATCCTGAGGCGCGGAAGCAGATGGTCGAACACACCAAGCAGTTCGTCGAGCTGGCCAGCGACCTCCACTGCGGGCGCGTGCGGGTGTTCGGCAATGACCTCCCCAAGGGCGTGGACAGCGCCGATTGCACCAAGTACGTCGGGGACTGCCTGCGGGAGCTGGGCGAGCACGCCGAGCCGCTGGGCGTCGACGTATTGCTTGAAATGCACGGGCAGTTCAACTTCTGGCAGTACACGCTCGCCGCGGTCGAACACGCCGCCCACCCGCGGGTCGATATCGTCTACAACTGCGATCCCCGGGACGTGATCGCCGGCTCAATCGCCGAGACATACAGCCACGTCTGGGACCGCATTCGGCATATCCACCTGCACGAGCTGGACAGCAGCTACCCGTACAAGGAGCTGTTCGGGTTGCTGAGGACTGACGGGTACGATGGCTACCTGAGTTCCGAGATCGAGGGGAGTACGGATCCGGAGCGCGTGCTGGGGCTGTACTCGGCGTTGTTCTACGCATGGGCCAGGGGCTGACTTGTGTACCAACACTGCCCCTCCTGCCGGGCCGACCTGGAAGACCGCGAGATCGACGCGGTGGTTCGACGCGCCTGCCCCGCGTGTGCCTTCGTCGAGTGGGGCAACCCGACACCGACGGCGATGGTGCTCGTTCGCTGCGGCGAGCGGTGCCTGTTCATTCGCCAGCCGTTCTTCCCGCCCGGTCACTGGGGGCTGGTCAACGGATTCGTCGAGCGCGGCGAGACCGCGGAGCAGGCGGCCGTCCGGGAGGTCAAGGAGGAAGTCGGCCTCGACGTCCGACTTGCGACCATGGCCGGCACATTCTCCTTCGAGCCGAAGAACCTCCTGCTGATCGGCTTCGTCGCCGATAGCGACACGATGGCGGTGGAGCAGTCGACCGAGATCTCTGAGTGGGAGTGGGTAACGCCTGACGAGGTGGAGTCGCTGAGGCTCGGCGACAGTGTGCGGGCGATCGCCCGGGTCGCCACTCAGTGAGCGGACCTGCAGGCCGGTTCGCTGCCGTGCCGGCGCTGTGTCACTTCGACGGACCGGGCTTGGCGGCCGGCGGCTGGTAGTCCTCAGCCTTCCACTCCAGCGGCATCGAGACCACCGCCTTGTTTCTTGCCTGCTTGCTCTGGGCGTCGCCCTCTTCCTCCGCCTTCGCCGGCAGCCAGGTGTTGGCGTCCTTCTTCTCGTAGAGAAGCTGCTGGTTCACGTACACGGCCAGGCGCTTGAGCTGCCAGGCAGTCTCGGGCTTACCGGGGGACTTGGTGATCCTGATGTCGGTGAGGTCGCTGAGGGTGCGGAGGTTGGCCACGGCAGGACGGATCACCGTTAGCGTGTTGGGTTCCATCCACTCGGTTCTGGTGGGCTTTGCAGCGAACGTCGCCTTGCCGAGGTGGACCTGCACCGGATCGGCTGTGCCAGCCAACGGATCCATCCCGGTGCCGATGGCGAGGACCAGACTCTTCACCTGGTCGGACTCCTTCAAAGGCTCGTCTGCGACACCGGTCTTGAAGGGCGCCTGCCAGGTGCGCTTGTCCAGCTCAAGCCACCGGAACAAGCAGGGGCTGCGGAACAAGCACTCCCCTCGGTACCAGAGCTCCACAGCCTGCAGCAGCCACTGGCCCCGGTGTTGGTCCTCGACCTTCGTCAGCCGCACCCGGATGAGCTTGCCAGCACGGAACTTGTACCCCGGAGACAGGAGGAATGTGTCCTCAGCGCCGGGCAGGAAATCGTTGTGGTCCTCGTTGTCCAGTCGCCAGGCGCCAAGACCGAGGTCGAGGGAGACGGCGTCGTCCGTGCCGGCCTCTTGGTCGTCACCTGTGCGGACCACTACCTTCAAGCCGGAGCGCCGGTGGAACCGAGGGGGCGAGAAAGGAGCCGGCGTCCTTGCTTCGGGCTGCGACTCCTTGCCGGTCCACGCGAGCAGCACCGCCTTCGCCGCCTTCTCTGCGTAGGCTCGTCGGCTGGTCTCAGCGTCCTTGAACTGGTCCAGACCCAGGTCGACGTAACCCGGTAGCGACAGGTCGCCGCAATGGGGCCAGCGCTTCAGGACCTTCTTGGCGTCGGGAGTCAGGTCTTCCGTTGCGGGTCCTTCGTGCTTCTCATGGAAGTAGATGACGCCCTGATCGGCGAGGTTGAAGGGCGTGTAGCCATCGTCGACGACGAAAGACTCGATGCACCAGCGCTGGCCGGAGGCGTTGTGGACCGCCTTCGCCAACGCACCCAGCAGCGCCTCTGCACGTAGGCGCCGCTCCTCCTTCGGCTTGCACTCCCAGTCCAAGCGCACGCGGAGCTGCGCCGGGTACTTGACGGTCTGTCCTTGCAGCCGCGGCGCCACCAGACCTGTCGCCAAACAGAATAGACCGCCCACGACAAGTGCCGGCACCAGGTTGGTCTTGCGTCCGTTCACTGTGCACCTCTTGGGGTTTGGGGCGTGTCGCGGGAGACCGGACAGCGGTCTATCGGCGCCACGTGACCGGGCCGTCGCCACCGCTTCATGGCGTCACCGGCCCGCCGGCGGCCGGAGGCGGACCGGAAGCGCCGCCTCCGAATGAGCCGCCGTGGATGATCACGGCGATCTGCGACCAGAACAACACGCCCACTGCAGCCAGCACCAGGAGCGTCGCGAGGACCATCAGCACATCGCCGGTGCGCCAGCGCAGTCGGAGATGGTAGGCCCACTCCGGCACGAGCACCGGGCGAGTGTCTTTGGGCTTGGGGCGGCGCGTGCCGTTGGGCCCGGGTGGGCGCTGGCACCGGTTGCGGATGGCTTGGGCGAGGGTGGTGAGTCGTGACATTGGGCTACTGCCTGAACAACAGCATGGCTACTCGGCGCTTGTCCAGAACCGCCTCGACCTTGGCGCTCAGGTAGGCTGGAGGGTCCTGCTGTGCGAGTGACCGCACGGTGTCCTCCAACTCCTTGGGCGGGTCCACCATCCGCACGGTGCCCTTGAAGAGGCGTTCCGTCTTCTCCACCTCAAGGGCGTCCTCGAGGCGGCTGGCTCGATCTCGCTCGATCTTGTCATACTGCTCCCGCCAGTGTGGCAGGAGCGTGGGGCCCAGTTCGAGGTGCTCCCTCATGCTGAACAGCGGGCGTCGCTTGGGCGGCTTCTTGCCGGGCGGGAGCTGCTCGACGAAGTCCTTCTCCAGCGCCGCCATGTCCGGGCCGGGCAGCTCTGCCTTGATCCTCATGATCGCGCGGAAACGCCGCATTCTCTCCAGCCGTAGCGCGATCTCCGTGCCGTCCGCCTCGCGGAGGGTGCCGACGCGCCCGCGCAACCGCTTCCAGACGTAGCTCTGGAGGTCGCGCTGGGCCTCTTCCGTGAGGACGGCCGTCTGGTAGATCGCGGTGTGGGTCCCCTCCATGATGGTGCCGCGGAAATCCTCCCGAGGAGCCAGGTGGTCCACGCCAAGCCGAAGCCCGTCAGGCACCCTCTTCAGCGCGGCGGGCGAGAGTCGCTGGCTACCGGCAGCCACCATGATCTCCACCTCGCTCATGGTGGTGGCAGGCAGGGCAATGCTCCGCCGCCGGTCCTCCTGCGCCATGAAGCAGCGATCCTTCCACCATTCGCCCACCAAGCTCTTCATCGTCTCATCGTCGAACTGGTCGAGGATCCGCAGGCGGCGACGTTTCCAGAAGCTCAGGCGGGTATCCACGCGCACCACGGCGTTCTTGCCGTACTTTGGCTGGATCTCCACGTTTGCCGGCATGCCGACACGCACCCGCTCAACATTCGCGCCGCTGAGCAGGATCGCCAGCCGTAGATCCTTGCAGTTCACCACCCGCAGCAGCGCGCCGTCCTTCGCGACGACTTTGCCTTCGAGGTCTTTCGTGCCGGCGACATCCCCAGCGAGGGGCGCCTTCACTACGGTGCGGGTCCCAGTCGTCTTCCGTCCCGCGTCCCAGTCCTTCACGCGCAGTTCGTATTCGGTGGCCTGCGCCAGCATGTCGAAAGGGAGCGGCGCGTCCTTCTCCAGTTCCCGCAGCCCCCTCGCGAAGGTCTCCCATTGCTGACGGAGTTTGTACGCGCGCAGCCAGCCAGGGTCCTCGCACACTTCCAGCAAGGGATCGCCTTTGGCGACCTGGTCCCGCTCCTTGACCAACACCTTGGTGACAACGCACTCCGCCGTCGCCTTCACCGGTTCTTCGTAGGGTTTCACGACCGTCTTGGCGACGTCCTTCTCGCCCGCCACTTCGTCCACCTTGTAGAACCAGCAGACGAGGATTGCGACGGCGATGAGCGCGCAGAAGGCGTAGCCGAATACCTCCGTCCACTGGGCGTAGTGGGCGATGATCCGGCGCGCCCAGCGGGACGAAGGGCGTTTCACTCGTTCGAAGTCGAATATCCGGCGGCCTGACATCAGAAACTCCTGTACCGAATCGTTGGTGGCACTACGAGCCGAGGGTGTTCTCCGTCGGCGCGGCGAGACCGAAGTACAGGTCCCACAGCCCTTTGTACTGGCCGTTCAGCGCCAGCAACTCGTCGTGGGTGCCGCGCTCCGCGATACGCCCCTCGTGGACCACCAAGATCAGGTCGGCGTCCACAACTGTGTTCAGGCGGTGCGACACCCAGATGGTCGTGCGGCCTTTGCATGCCTGGCGGAAGGTCACCAGCAGTTTCTGCTCCGTCGGGCTGTCCAGCGACGAGGTCGGCTCGTCCATCACCAAGAGCCGCGGGTCTCTCAGCAGCGCGCGGGCAAGGCCCAGCCGCTGCTTCTGCCCCAATGACAGCCGGGTCCCCTCGCTGAGGTCGGTGTCGAAGCCCTCTGGTTGCTGCTCGATCCAGTCGTGGATCTCCGCCTGCTTGGTGGCGCGCACCAGGGCCTCCTCCGAGGCATTGAGGTTGCTGAACAGGAGGTTCTCGCGAATGCTCCCACAGAACAGATATGTGTCCTGCATCACCAGCCCGAGCTGTTGCTGGTAGGAGTTCATCCTCACGTCCGCCAGATCGATCCCATCCAGCAGGAGGCGTCCCTCCGTGGGCGGGTAGAGCCGGAGCAGGAGGTTCACGATGGTGCTCTTCCCCGAGCCGCTGTGACCGACAAGGGCGATCTTCTGCCCCAGGTCGGCTGCGAAGTCCACATCGTGCAGCACCGGGCGCTGGTCCTCATAGTTGAAGGAGACCTGCTCGAACCGCAAGCTGCCTTGAAGCTGCGGCATCCGTTTGGCGCCCGGCTTGTCGGTGACGGCCGGCAGCACCTCCAGCGTCTCGAGGATGCGCTCGGCCGGGACGAGGGCAACGCGGATCTCCTGGACGTAGTCCACGATCTGCTGGATGGGGTTCGTGAGCCGGCCCATGTACGACAGAATCGGGAACACCGAACCGTAGGTCAACTCACCGCGGATGACCATGCGGAAAAACCAGAGGCGCAGGCCCTGTTCCTTGATCCACGGAAGAAACGCGCCGATGCTGTGTTCTCGAAAGCGCGCCACCCACCAGAACTTGCTCCACTGCCGCCAGCCGTCGACGAACAGGTGCGTGTACCGGTAGACTTCGTGGCGGTGCCGCGCGAAAGTCTTGATGACCATCACGCCCGCGAGCCCCTCCTGAACGCCTGAGTCGTACCGCTGCCAGCGCAGGCGCGCGTCGCGGTCCAGGTGACGCTGCACGGTGGCCAGCCAGTGGGCGAACCAAGTGTAGGGGAGGGCGTAGATCAGGACCAGCACCGTCACCTTCCAGTCCAGGAAGGTCGTCAGCACCAGGATCAGCCCGAACTCGTAGACGGCACGAATCAGGGCAGGCAGCAAGTCGGTGATCATCCGCAGGATGGCGTCGATGTCGGCATTGGCGCGGAACATGTGCTCGCCGATGGGGCGGCCGTGCAGGAACGTCATCGACAGGCGCTGCAGGTGCTGGAAGAAGTGGCGTTTGAGCCGGAGGCTGACCCACAGGTCAATGTAGTAGCTCAGAATGCTGTTGACCGTCCCGCTGATCCGCCAGAACACGTCCATGGCACAGTACGCCACGAGGATGCTCCAGAAGACGTTCCAGTCCCGCTGGGGGAACGCCTGGTCCACCAGGTACTTGCTCAGCCAGGGCGGGACCAGGCTGACGGTGACTCCCAGCAGACTGGTGGTCACGCTCAGCAGCAGCTTCGACCAGTACGGCTTGACCCAGGCTAGGAAGTGAAAGAAGACCCACCACTCGCTGTGCCGGGGCCGCGTCTTCTTGGCATACTGGGCCTCCCAGAACCGCGGGTCGATGGCAGCCTGCTCCGACAGCGCGGCTGACGCTACCGGGGAGAACTCCGCGGTTGGGTCCGCGCCCACTGCAGTCGTCGGGTCGGGATCAATCGCCATAGCGGCCCTCCAACCCGCGCAGCCGGGTCTGCTCCTCCCACATGGTGTGGTAGAGCCCCCCCAAGCTGACCAGTTCCTCATGCACGCCTTGCTCGACGATCCTGCCGGCCCGGAAGACGTAGATGCGGTCGGCGTCCCGAATGGGCACCAGTCGGTGCGAGACCATCAGCGTCGTGCGGTCCTTCCGCACTTCCCGGAACGTGTCCATGATGCCGGTCTCTGTCCGGCTATCGAGGAAGGCAGTGGGTTCGTCCAGAATCAGGAGCCGTGGGTTGCGGATCAAAGCTCGCGCCAGGCCCAGCCGCTGGCGCTCTCCACCTGACAAGCGGGTACCCTCGCCGAGATGCGTATCCAGCCCGTGCGGCAGCTTGGCGACGAACTCCTCCAGCCCCGCCAGGCGCACGGCCCGTAGTGCCTCCTCCTCGGTGGCGTGGAGCTCGCCGTAGCGCAGGTTGTCGCCCACGGTCCCGCCGAAGAGAAACGTCTCCTGAAGCACCACCCCCACCTGGTCGAGCAGCGACCGCAGTCGTACGGTCTTGATGCTGAAGCCGTCGACCAGGACTTCCCCGGCAGAGAAGTCGAACAGGCGCAGCAGCAGGTAGAGCAGGCTGCTCTTGCCGGCGCCGCTGGGGCCGACTAAGGCCGCGAACGTGCCCGGCTCCACGGTCAGGCTCACATCCTGCAGCACGGGCTGGCCGGGGATGTACGCCAACCGCACGTTGCGGAACTCGACCTTGCCGATGACGCGGGGCATTGAGCGGGCGCGCTCCGGTTCCTGGATCTCGGGCTGTACGTCCAAGGTCTCCAGCACACGCATGGCCGGCACCAGCCGCATGCGGATGTTCTGGAGGTGCTGGACGATCTTCCGCATCGGCCCCTCCAACTGCCAGATGAGCCAGAACATCACCGAGAACTCGCCGATGGTCAGGTTCCCGATCATCGTCTGGTAGCCGATGTAGATCCACTTGATCTTGCCGACCAGAACCAGGTATGTCCACAGCACAAAGTGGTGCGTCAGGATGCTCAGGAATGTCCACTTGACGCCGACGCGCCGCGAGTCCACCAGCCGCCTGGTGTACTTGAGCAGTTGGTAGTCCGTTCGACCAAACCCCTTGACGGTCTTCACGCCAGCCACGCTGTCCCGCAGGACGGAAGTGGCTCGCTGTCCCCAGATCCGCGCCTCGGCGTTTACCCGCTGGAGATAGTTGTAGGAGTAGTGCGCCATGATCGTGTACGGCACGATGTATAGGAGCACCAGCACCGTCACCTTCCAGTCGATCAGGCTGACCAGCACGGCTCCCCAGAGCATCCGATACACGATATCCACGAGGTTGATGGCGTCGTCGCGAATCAGCGGCAGCAGCCCGCCGACCTCGCCGGTCCGGTACATGTGCTCGCCAACCGGGCGCGTCCGGAGGAAGTTCAGCGACAACTGCTGCAGGTGGGCGTAGAACCGGCGGCGGAGCGGGATCTCTACCTTGACGGTGATGGCCAAGCTCATGACCTGCCGGACGTAGGCCATCACCCGCCAGATCAGCCACATGAGCGCCTGCAGCCCGGTGATGAAGAAGAACGCCCACAACCGCCACGAGACCGGCTTCTGCGTCGCCAGGATGACCTCATCCACCAGATAGCGGCCCATGAAGACGCTGATCTGCGTGAGTGGCACCCCGATGAAGGTCATCAGGACCATCAACAGAGCCTTGTCTTTGACCGGGTAGAGGTAGGGGAAGAAGCGCCAGAAGACCCGCCAGCCGCCCTGCTCCAGCACTTCCTCACTGATCAACCCCTCCATGAGGGAGGCAGCCTTCTTCTGACGGGTTTGCTCAGCGGCCAATCTCAGTCTCCGGGGCAGCACGACCCGGGCACTGGGGAATCCAGTTCCTGGGTGCTCCGACACTCGCCCCTCGCCAAGTCGGCTCTCCCCGCCAAGATTCCTTGGTCAAGGTCCTGAGAGGGAGCGGCAGCCCGACCGC
This sequence comes from Armatimonadetes bacterium CG06_land_8_20_14_3_00_66_21, assembly GCA_002779825.1. Lineage (GTDB taxonomy): Bacteria > Armatimonadota > Abditibacteriia > CG2-30-66-41 > CG2-30-66-41 > CG2-30-66-41. Next base: position 23,031 of record PEVN01000387.1, read on the forward strand.
TGCCGTACGGCACGTCACTTACGGCGCCTGCTCCGAAAGGGCGGCAGGACAAGCTGAACACTGCCCGGAAGCGCGGAGGTTTGGCGAGAGCCGAGAGCGCGTCAGGCAATCGAGCAACGCCCCGGAACGGGGTGAAGCGGGGAGGGAGGGACGGCGGTCCGTCCAGGGAGACACGGATGGTCCAAAGGGAACCCTCGGGGGAGAGAGTGAGCGCGGCCAAGGCGCGACTACGGGGTTAGTGTAACACAATGCGGGGCGCTCCAGAAGACGGGAAGCGCCGCCGCCGCCCCTGTCGCGAGGGGCGACCTACCGCCGCCAACTCACCACCAACCGGTGTTGCGCTCCCTGTCCCTGGGTGAGCGGGTCGGTTTGGAGGCACTCCAGCGTGGTCTGCGCGCCGAGCCGGCGGCCGTAACCAAGAGACCACTCGGACAGCTTGAGCGTCTGCCGCACGTGTTGCCGGACAGGTAGCGCTGGAGTACGTCTTCGCGACGGAGCCCGCCAACGAGGTCCAGCCCAAAGGCCGTTCTCGGGGACGGGGTGTATCCGAGACCGACGCCCAGTCGGTAGAACCGGTCGGTGATCGACTCGACAAATGGCAGACCGGTGCTGTCCGAGTAGGCGGCGTGGCCGTCCAAGAACACTGCTCGTAGCGACGCGCCGTAACTCCAGTTCGCGGAGAGACGCTGCCGTGCGCGCAGCTCGGTGTGCCAGCCGCTGGAGGCTTCGTGCACCGTGGCAAGCGGGGACGGAACTGCGTTGAGGGTGTGGGCGAGATCGCGCAGATCGGCCGAAGCATCGCGGTAGCCAACGGCCCAACTCCACTCGATCCCCCTCCGGTTCGTGAAAGCGATGCCAGCGACGATCTCCGCCAAGGCGGACTCGCCGCGACCCAGGGAGTACTCGGAGTCGGGCGCCAAGCCGACTGCAAGGCGCTCGTACCGGGACACGCCGCGGCTGCTCGATTCGTGGTAGTGCACCAGCAGGCCGGCATCCAGTGAGGGGAGTCGGCGGGCGGCGACAATCCCCAAGTCGAAGGCTGCGAAGCGAGCGGCGGAGTCCGGCGTTGCCGGGGTGCCCACTTGCGTGAAGGGGGTGGCGGCTCCGTTGACGGTTGCCGTGCCGGCGAAGTTTGACGTGTCCCAGTGGTGAGTCCGTTGGGAGCCGCCAAAGCCGCCGAGAACTCCCTCTCGGCTGGTGGGATGGAATGCGGAGCCCCAGCCCGCGTATTCGTTGCCCGATTCCTGCCTGCGCTGGCTCACACTGGTGGCCGCGGCTCCCGCCAGCGTGAAGCCTGTTGGCGTCTGCGGGCGGTCGAGGCCCTGAAGCTGGGGGCTGGGGATTTCCTGACCAAGCCGTTCGGGGCCGGTGAGTTGAGGGCGGTCATCCGGCGTACGCTCGCGGTCACCCGAATGCGCCGCGAGTTGCGGGCCGCTCGGCGGCAACAAGGGGGGGCAAGGCTCGTTGCGGGACTTCCTCGCTGTTGCCCCCGTGATGAAGCAGACGCTCGCTCTCGCCGCGCGCGTGGCTGCCAGCCCCCACACCACCATCCTGCTCTGTGGCGAGACCGGTGTCGGGAAGGGCGTGCTCGCCCGGGCCATTCACCAGGCAGCCCGCGGGCTGAGCGCCCGTTCGTGGCGGTGAACTGCGCGGCACTCCCCCAAGAACTGGTGGAGGCAGAGCTCTTCGGCACGGAGAAGGGCGCTTACACGGACGCCGCCACTGCCCGAGCCGGCCTGGTGGAGGAAGCGACCGACGGCACGCTGTTCTTGGACGAGATCGGCCGGATGCCTTTGGCCGTACAGGCGAAACTGCTGACGCTGCTTGAAGAGCGGACCATTCGCCGGTTGGGAAGCACCCGGGAGCGCAAGGTGGATATCCGGCTCGTCGCGGCAACCAACAGGGATCTCGAAGCGGCCATCGCGGAAGGGGATTTTCGCGAGGATCTCTACTACCGGCTGAACGTGTTCACCATCGTGATCCCGCCGCTACGTCACCGTCCGGAGGACGTGCCGCTCCTCGCGCAGCACTTCCTCGAGCGGCTGTCAGCGGAGCTGGAGCGGCCGGGCCTTGGGCTGGGAGAGGAAGCCCTCGCTGCGCTCCAAGCCCATTCGTGGCCTGGGAACGTCCGCGAGCTGCGCAACTGCCTTGAGCGAGCCGTGCTGTTGGCAGCCACCGGGTGCATCACTTCGGCGGATCTGGGACTGGCGGAGCCGAGATCTCCCTCAGGCGGCGCCGAGACCAAAGGGGAGCCGACAGACTGCGATGCCGAGCGCCCGCTGCCGCTGGACGAACTGGAGCGCCGGCACCTCTTGGGCGTGCTGGGGCAATGCGATGGCAACCGTACCCAGGCGGCGGAGCTGTTGGACGTCTCCCGGAAGACGCTACAACGCAAGCTGCAGGAGTGGGGTGAGGAAGCATGAAGACGACGCGCCTGACCGCTGCGACAGTTCGACCCGGCGAGCCGCGACATATTGTCGCACCGGACCCCCTCTCCGGAACCGGCCTGCGAGTCGGCCGGCGCCAGATTGGCGCGCAGAGCCCTGCTCCAGGGCGATTTGGCTTTGTGGCAGGGCTCACAGCACGGAGCCCTCGCGGATGGCAAGTCCCTTGACCTATTGGGGGGGGGACGGCGCGCCCGCTCCTCGACCGGTCGGCAGGCGCAAAGCCGCCCAGTCTGCCCATAGTGGCACCGAACATGAAGGTCAGACTTGCCGCTTGGGGTTCAATGCTGGGGCTCGTAGCAGTGATCGCTGGATGTGGAGGTGGGGGGAGTTTGGTGTCGCCGTCTGCGCTCGCGCCCAGCCTCTCTGAGGGGGCCCAATCCACCGCCTCGAACAACTCCGCAACCTCTCGCGCCGTGACCTACGACCAAGACGCCAAGCTCATCCTTGCTCAGAAGTGCACTGGCTGCCACGGCTCGGGCAGCAGCATTCCGCTGACGACGCACCAGCAGGCAAAGTCTGTGGCGAGTAGCGGCCAGTTGGCGCGCGCTGTCAGTTCGGGCGGGGCAATGGCCCAGTACGCAGGCGCGAGCGCGCAGACGCTCCTGGCCTGGGTCGCCCAAGGCACGCTGCAGTCGGCTCCGGCCGCTGCGACGACCGTGACGCCGGCGACGCAGCCGACGACCGGGACTGGCACCGAGTCGACGGGAACCGGCCAGTCCCAGATGAGCACCTCGTCCGCGGGCGGGACGACGACGACCACTGCGTCAGCGACGCTGACGTACGACCAGGACCTCAAGGCAGTCTTCGACGCCAGGTGCGTTGGCTGTCACTCCGCGCTGGGCACGTACCAGCAGGCCAAGGCATATGCCGACAGCGGCCGCTTGAAGCAGATGGTCGGCCCAGGCGGCGCAATGGCGCAGTACGCTGGTACCGACGCGCAGAAGATCCTCGACTGGATCGCCCAGGGCGCGCCGCAGTCTGCGCAGGGGACGGCGGCCACGCCCACCAACCCAACGGCATCGACAGGAGGCTCCACCGGCCAGACTTCGAGCGGGTCGGCGGCCACGGAGGGTGAGTCGGAGCCTGAGCAGGAGATCAGCGGAGCCGGCGAGGGTGGCGCTCCCGAGACGGACAGAAGCCGCCTTCGTCGCGCCTGACACGCCTGACCAGTTGACCGCAAGTCGCCCCGGCGCCCGGAGTGCCCTCGTACTGCCTCCGCGGCCGCCGGGGCGTTTGCGTCTGCCCAACGCTGAAGTCTTCGCGTCGGCCGAACGCTGTGGCCAAGTTGCGGCTGGTCCCGCCACTGGGTCCTTGCAGGGCGACAAGGTTGCAGACTGGTCGCGCACATTCCCCGACCCTGTGACCCGGGAGGAAGTCGAGATGTGCGAGAGGGTCTGCGTCGTGAAGTTGGCATTGGTGCTGGTGGCGGTCGTCTCCCTAATGGCTCCGGGACGAGCGTCCGCTGAGGACCAGTGTGTCGTCCTTGACGGCAAAGAAGGCCCCGGCAAGGGCAAGCATGTCGTGCTGATTGCGGCCGACGATGAGTACCGGTCGGAAGAACTGATCCCGCAACTGGCGAAGGTCCTGGCGGCACACCACGGTTTCCGGTGCACCGTGCTGTTCGCGATCAACCCCGAAGACGGGACCATCACGCCGAACTACCAGAAGAACATTCCCGGGCTGGAGGCGCTGGCAACAGCCGATCTTCTGGTGATGTTGGCTCGGTTCCGGGAACTTCCGGATGAGCAGATGAAGCACATTGTGGACTACACCAACTCGGGGAAGCCGATCATCGGGCTACGAACGGCGACGCACGCGTTCCGGTACGGCAAAGAGAGCGTCAGCCCCTACGCGAACCTCTCGTGGGACAGCACCACCAACCCCGAGGGCGGCTGGGGACGGGCGGTGCTGGGCGAGACGTGGGTGAGCCACCACGGGCACCACAACCACGAAAGCACGCGCGGCGTCGTAGCCGACGGTATGGCAGATCACCCAATCCTGAAAGGCGTCGAAGACATCTGGGGACCTTCGGACGTCTACACGATCCGTTCCCTCACCGGCGACAGCCAACCACTGGTCATGGGGCAGGTGCTCACCGGCATGAGCCCCACTGACCCGCCGAACCCAGACAAGGCACTCCTGCCTGTCGCGTGGACCAAGTCATACACTGGCGACACCGGAAAGACCTGCCGCGTGTTCACCACGACCATGGGGCATGCGGGCGACTTCCAGAGCGAGGGATTCCGGCGGCTCATGGTGAACGGCTGCTACTGGGCCTTGGGCATGGAGGCTGCCATCCCAGCGAAGAGCGAGGTCAGTCTCGTCGGCAAGTACGAACCCAACGACATCGGCGTGGGCGGGCACAAGCCGGGCTTGCGGCCGTCGGACCACCGCCTGAGCCTGTAGCCGCGCGCGCCGACGGGTAGATCCCGCTTAGGTCGAGCGGAGGTGTACAGTGAAAGTCACCGAGCTTGAGGTCTCAGTCCAGCGGCGCCCGCCGAGCCCTGATCCCATTCGTGACGCCCTCCAGACTCTTGGTGGCGCCGGTTCGGTTCAGGTTGCCGTCCACACCGATGAAGGCGTCTCAGGAACGGGAGAGGTTGGGTTCGGCCGGATCGCCGGCGCGCCCGACGCGCTTGGTGCACTCGTCGAACACGAGTTGAGACCACTGGTGCTCGGCAGCGACCCCGCCTGGGTCCGGCAGACGCACGAGGCGATGCTTCGCGAAACCGAGTACCACGGCTCCTTCGGTCTCGCGATGTTCGGCATCGCCGCCATCGATACCGCCCTGTGGGACTGCCTCGGCAAAGCGCTGGGCGTTCCCTGCTGGAAGCTGTGGGGGCGGGTTCACGAGCGCATCCCGGCTTACGCCATGGTGGGATGGCTGAACTACCCGGACGGCGAGTTCGCTCGGATCTGTGCCGAAGCGGTGGAGCAGGGATTCCACGCCGTGAAGGTCAAGGTGGGGTACCCCACGCTGGCCGAAGACGTGCGCCGGATCGAGGTCGCCCGCAGGGCCCTCGGCGACGACGTGCGGCTGATGGTCGACGCGAACCAATCGCTGACCACTGCCGAAGCGCTCCGCCGCGGGCGGGCGTTCCAGGAGCTGGGTTGCTACTGGTGGGAGGAGCCGATCCCGGCAGACGATCTGGACGGCTACGCAGAGCTCGCCGACGCGCTCGACATTCCCCTCGCCACCGGCGAGAACCTCTACACCCGCCACGACTTCGCCCGCTTCCTGCGACGCGGAGCTGTTGACATCATCCAGCCCGACCTGCGCCGCGGCGGTGGGCCGACCGCACTACTTGATGTCGGCCACCTGGCCCACGCCTTCCGCATCCCCTACGCCTCCCACGGCGGCGGCCCGGTGCAGCTTAACCTGATGGCGTGCCTGCCGAACGCGCTCTACCTGGAGACGGGCAGGATTTCGGCCGACTCGCCGATGAAGCTGGAAGACGGGACGGTGAACGTGCCGGAAGGACCGGGGTTCAGTTGGTAGGGGACAGGGCGAGAGAGCGTCGAGCCGACGAGCGGGAGCCGGTGATCCCGCCGAGAACGCGTCGCTACAGCCCAGCTGAGCGGCGCGAGTCGGTCGTTCTCACACTGCGCCGGCAGGGACCACCGGCCTACGTGTACCTTCCTGAGGGCCGGGCGTCCGCTCCTCCTGGGGCCCTTACTTGAGCGGCTTCAGCACCAAGTCCTTGAACTGCACCATCATCGGCGGGCCGGCGTGGAGCTGCAAGGCGAGGACGCCGGCGCTGGCGGCGGCTTTGCTTTGGTCGTCGAGTTCGATTGTCTGCCGGCCGTTAACGTAGATCCGGATGAGGCTGCCCTTCGCGACGATCCGGTACTCGTTCCACTCAGTGGGCTTCAACCCGGCCAGGATCTCGTCTGGTTTGCCGAGGGTTCCGGCCGGCTCGGGGGCCTCTTTGATCAGCACTTTGGAGCCGACGTTGTCGAGGATGCCGCGGCCGCGCTCTTCGTAGAGCATCCCGAAGTAGGTAGTCGTGGTTGCCATGTCCCCCTGGTAGCCACCCACGACGAACTTGGCTGGGTCGGCAACCTTGCTGCGGAACTGAATGCCGGAGTTGCCGAAGCCGTTGTCGGGTTCGGTGGTGAACTTGACCTTGAGCGTCAGCTCGAAGTCGGAGACCTCGCCGCCCTTCCAGATCAGGAAGGTGTTGCCGGGCGCTGGCGTTTCCTTCGTGGTGCGCCCGGTGATACAGCCGTCCTGGACGGACCAGAGGTCGGTGTTGCCCTCCCAGCCGGTGAGGTCTTTGCCGTTGAACAACTGCTGCTCCTCCGCGACGGCGCAGGCGCCCGCGAAGAGCATGGTCAGTAGCACAGCGTAGATTGGTTTCATTTGTTGTCTCCTTGCCAGGCGAGGCGGGTCCTACTGCCCGGCGTTCTTCTTCGCCACTTGCCGCAACAGCGCCTTGGCGCGCTTGACGAGGTCGGCGTTCGCAGTGGCCTGCGCGGCTTTCTGCAGCGGCTCCGCGAGCTTGGAGGCGTCGGGACCATCGACGAGCTTCTCTGCAACCGCCACGGTTGCGGCGCTTGCTTCGTCTTTGGTGGCGGCGTCGCCCAGGTACGGCGCGATCATGGCCAGCGACTCCGCACTGGGGATGGTCCCCAAGGCGCCCAACAGGAGTTTCTTCTCGCCGTCGCGCTGGATGAGCGGGACGATTTGCCGGCACAGCGCCAGTCGCTGGTCGGCCGGTGCTTCCTGAAGGGAGGCCAGCCGCAGGCAGCCGCGGAAGCAGAGCTGCTTCTCGGTGGCGTCGGTGACTGTCTTCGCCAGGTCCAGCAACACGGGCGCTGCGTCGAGGGTCCGCCACTCACCGAGGGTGCGGACCGCGGTTGAGTGGAGGTCCGCATTCGAGTCGTCGACCGAAGCCCGGACCGTCTGAAGGGCCTTGGTGCCGCCCACTGCCGACAGGACCCCGAGCAGGGCACACTTCTGAGCCGGCTCGGCATTCGGCAAGGCGGACAATAGCCTCTCCGCGCAGGCTTCTGGGTCGCCTGTCTGCGCGGCGACAGCACTCAAGGTCTCTTCGGCCGTGTCCAGTTCTTGAGGCACTTTGGCGTTGAGCAGTAGCGCCAGCAGCGCTGGTACGTCGTTGGTGCCCCCGAGGTCTCGCAGCTTCACGAGCGCGGAGACTCGGACTGCCTGGTCCGGGTCAGCGCCAGCCTTCAGCAGTGCCGCGATGGCGGTCGTCATCCTGCGCTGGCCGACCAACTCGATCCCGGCCAGCCGCAGGCCCACCTCGGGGCTGCCCACCAGCGTTAGCACTGCGGCGTCGGCTTCCTTACCGGGCACACTGGCCAGGCTGTCGCGGGCGGCCTGGGCAATCTCACCCTCGGGGCTGCCGATGGCCTCCACCAGCGCCGGCACCACAGAGGCGTCGGCCAGCGGCGGCAGCGCCTGAAGGGCCGCAACGCGAGTGCTGTTGTCGCCGGTCTTGGTGGCGGAGAGTAGCGCAGGCAGCGCCGCCCGGTCGCCGCGCTTCGCCAGCGCCTGCATCAGCAACGGCTGTTGGGCGGCTGGCAGTTTGCTCAGTTCGGCTGCCAGGGCCTTCGTCACGTCCGCTCCGGGCAGCTCCAGCGCCACTCGGAGCGCCGCCGCAAACATGCACGGCTCGGCGGAGTGGAGTTGCTGCACGAGCAACTTCGCGCCGGCGGCCTGCCGCGCGAGGATCGCTCCGCGCATCGCAGCCACGCGGACGCCATCCGGATAGGCAGCTCCGCGCAGCCGATCATAGAACGGCACTGCTTTGTCGCGCTTCCCCTGGGCGGTGAACGCGTCGGCGCAACGCAAGCAGGCGTCGCACAGTGCAGGCCGAACCGCGGCTGGCGCCTTTCCCAACGCCTCCCCAAGCGCGTCGGCAGCCGCCGGGGTCGCGAGGCTGGACAGTGCCACGGCGGCTGCCGAGGCGACCTCCGGGTCGGCAGCTTGCAGCAACCCGATCAGCGCGTCCGAGGCCTTGGCGTCGCGCCGCACGCCAACGGAGTTGATCACGCCGACCAGCAATGTGCCCTTGACCTTCCCGAGCGCTTCGCGGAGCGCGGCCTCCGCCGCCGAATCCGGGATCGCCTCCAGTGCATAACGGGCCATGTGGGACAGCTCCGGGTCCGGCAACAACCCGGCCAACATGGGCACAGCCTCCTTGTCGCCAAGGGTCGCCAGTTCGCGGCAGGCGTCGAGCTTCTCCTTGAGCGGGGCACCCGCCTTGAGAGCAGCGAGTGACTTGGCCGCACGTTGCTGCGGGGTGAGCGGGGGGATTTCCAGGGACCCGTTCTCGGCAACGATGGCGACCAGTGCCTTGCCATCCAAGGTGTACTCCACGCGCAGGTGCTTGACGCGGCCGGGAGTGGGGTCGCCTCCAAGGGTCACGTTGCTGGCGGTCAGGGACAACACGCCGTCCTTGACCATTCCCTTGACCAGCTCCGTGACATCCGCCCCTCCTTCCCCTTCAACCGGTTCGTAGGCGGCACGTTGGATCTCGAACTTGGGCGCGCCAGCTTGGGCCTCCTCTGCGAACGACCGTGGCGCGCCGGCGAGCAGCAGAGCGGCTGCGACGATGAGTGTGCTTAGTCTCGACATGGTGATCTCCCTTGGGTGGCTGCTGTGGTCGGATCGGTCCTATCGGTCGTTAGCTCCGCCGCTCACATGTGCCACGGTTCGCGCATGGCGCGCGACCGGAGGCGGTTCGCTTCCGAGTCGTTGAGGAACTCTTCTTTGACCGGATCCCACTTCAGGCTGCGCTTCAGCCACATGCAGATATTGGCGGCGTGGCAGGCGGTCATGGCGCGGTGGGCGACCTCGGCGTTGGCAACCGTCAGGTGGCGGGTGCGAATGCAGTCGAAGAAGTTGCGCACGTGGTTCATCGGGCGCTGGTACTGCGCCGAGTAGTCGCGCACCAGCTTCCCGAAGTCGGCAAGCAGGGCGGGCGACGAGACCTCCGGGCTGCGGTAGCCGTCGGCGACGGACACCCAACCTTCGGTTCCCTCGAACCGAACGCCGCAGGAGCCATGCCACCCGCCGAGCTGCAAGACGAGTTGGACGCCGTTGGCGTAGCGGGCGACCATGCCCTCAGCAGTGTCGTTGTTGGGGTACTCATACTCCACCGGCGAGGTGTCACCAAGACCGAGGGCAACCTGGCACTGAGCGATGGTGTGGCTGCCCCACTCGCCGATGTTCCCGGTGTGGAAGTCGTAGAAGTCGCGCCAGCCTCCGCGGACATAGGCGCTGTTGTAGGGCCGCCACGGGCACGGTCCCAGCCACAAGTTCCAGTCGACCTCGTCCTTGGGTGGCTCGGGCTCGGCCGGCAACCAGTTGTGGCTGGTCATCGAGTTGCCCCACGGGGCCAGGTGGGCGCGAACGGTGTGGATCTTGCCCAGCCTGCCGGTGCGGAGCAACTCGTTGGCAAAGGTGAAGTTGGCCTCGCTCAGCCGCTGCATGCCGCCTTGGTAGACGCGCCCGTAGCGCTGTTGTGTCGCCACCAGCGCTTGCCCTTGGGCGACGGTTATGGTGCCGGGCTTTTCGCTGTAGACGTCTTTGCCCGACTTCATGATCAGCGTGGACGACAGCGCATGCCAGCGGTCACCGGTCGCCGTCAGCACCGCGTCGACGTCGGTGCGTTCGGCCAGGAACTCGCGGGGATCCCGGTACATGGCGCAGTCGGTGTTGCCGTACTTGGCGTCGGCCTGGTGCTTGACCTCTTCGCGCCGGCTCTTCCTGATGTCGCAGATCGCCACGAACTGCACATCTGGTTCGCGAAGCATCCAGGACAGGTCGCTGCCGCCCCGGGAGCCGATGCCGATGGCACCCAAGACGATCCGCTCGCTGGGCGCCACCGCGCCGTCTTTCCCCAATGCCGAACCGGGGACGATGTATGGAAACGCCAGCGCGCCCCCGGCAACGGCCGCCCGTCTCAATAGTTGCCGCCGGGTCAGCCCCCCGGAGTCGGCAGCACGGCCGGCCGATTGCGCGCTTGCCGCGGTAGATCCCCCCGCGCAGGACTTCGGGTCAGGTGAACTGTGCTCAGGCATGGGTCAATTCCTCCGGTGGACAAGTTCGCGAAGGCAAGCAGGAGTCCCCTTTTGTTTGGCGAAATCTTCTTGTCGGCTGCTGCCTGTGTGCGTTGCCAATCCCGTTCTTCGGAGGAGACGAACAATGAGCGCGAAATCAACCATCGACCTGAAGACGCTGTCCAGCAACGTCGGCCCGGCGGCTGAGGCCGCGCTGGAGCAGAGCGGGGGGCTGTTGCGGCTCGCACCGTGTTGGGTGCCGCGTTCGTTCCTGCATCCCGGCAACCGGCTGAAGCTCGACCCGCGAGACACCTACGCCTTCGGGCTGGATCGCGGCGGCATCGATGAGCGCTGGTTCGGCTCGACCACTTCCTGCACCAACGACAACCGCACCCCGGACGAAGGGCTCAGTTACTGCGTCTTTGAGGACAAACGGTTTCTGCTCACTGATGCTATCGAGGCGGTCGGGCCCCTGATCGTCGGCCAGGACCTCTGGACGAAGTACCGCCGCTGGCCCATCTACGCGAAGTTCTTCGACAACATGGGGCCGATCCCCCATCACCTACACCAGTCCGACGAGTTTGCCGCTCTGACCGGTCAGGAAGGCAAGCCAGAGGCGTATTACTTCCCGGTGCAGCACAACCCGAACGGCAACAACTTCCCCTACACGTTCCTCGGCCTGACGCCGGGCACCACCAAGGCGCAACTGCGGAAGTGCCTCGAAGACTGGAACAAAGGCGACAACGGGATTCTCGACCTGTCCCAAGCCTACCGGCTGAAGCCCGGAACCGGCTGGCTCATCGGCCCCGGCATTCTGCACGCTCCCGGTTCGCTGTGCACCTTCGAGCCCCAGTGGGGGTCCGACGTGTTCGGCATGTACCAGAACCTGGTAGAGAACCGGGTGGTGCCCTGGTCACTGCTGGTCAAGGACATGCCGCCCGAGAAGCACCACGACCTGGATTTCATCCTCTCGGTGATCGACTGGGAAGCCAACCTGGACCCCGACTTCAAAGCGAACCACTACTTGGAACCGATCCCCGTGGCCGACACGGCCTCCGAGGGCTACGTCGACCGCTGGATCGTCTACGGGAAGATCAACGGCAAGCAGCTCTTCACCGCTAAGGAGCTGACCGTCGGTCCCGGGACCAAGTGCACCGTGCGCGACAACGGCGCCTACAGCCTCGTTGTCCTGCAGGGCGAAGGCAAGATGAACAACTTGCGCCTGTCGTGCCCGAAGATGATCGGCTTCACCGAGTTGACCGAAGACGAGGTGTTCTGCACCGAGTCGGCAGCCAAGGCGGGCGTCGCCCTGGAGAACACCTCCGCGACTGAGCCGCTGGTCATCCTGCGGTACTTCGGGCCGGACGCCAACCCCGACGCGCCGGAAGTGGGCGCGTAGCGCGGACCAGAACGGCCGATCAAGGAGCCGGCGTAAGCTAAGCTACGCGCACCCGTCGTCTCCGTCGGATTGGTCCCATCAGTCCCCTCATTCCTATCTGTCCCATCGGTCCGACCGGCCCCGCTCACAGCCACCCACTCACCAAACGGGCACCAACCACTCCCAAGGAGACCACGATGAGCAACAACTACCCCAAACTCCACAACGCCGCCTGGCCGGGTCTGGTCGGGAAGGGACCCGACTCCGAGCCGCCGCTGGACTTGGACACGATGCTCGACCTCACCGCCGCCGCGGAGGTGGGTGGGATCAAGTTTGACGGCATCGACCTGTTCCTGTCCGACCCGCACGTCAGCATCGACCTCGACGATGACGGTCTCAAGTGCCTCGCCGATACCGTCGGCGGAAAGGGCTTGGTCGTCGGCTCGGTGGTGGCGCCGGTCTGGGCGGCCACGGGAGGCGGCTCCGCCATGGGCAGCGCCGAAGAGCGGACCGCGTTTGTGGCGCAGGTGCGCAAGGCGTGCACGATTGCCAGTGGGCTGCGGGCCGCGGGCGCGCGTCCCTACGGCATCGTGCGGATCGACTCCGCAGCCGGCCCCGCAGAGTGGGCCGAAGACCCGGCGGGGAACACGCAGAAGATCGCCGAGACCCTCCGCGAAGCGTGCGACGTGGCCGACGGCTTCGGCGAGCGCCTGGCCTTGGAGGGCGAGATCTGCTGGGGCGGCATGCACTCCTGGCGAAAGGTAGTCGAGTTGCTGGAGCTGGTCGGTCGGCCGCAGACCCTTGGCTTCCAGGCCGACATGGCGCACACGCTGCTCTACGCCATGGGCTACAACGCGCCGGAGGACGCCCTCCTGCCGGCCGACTACGATTGGCAGGACCAGTCCAAACTGGATGACGCCCTCCGCACGGTGACAGCGGCACTCCGCCCGTGGACCAGCGACATGCACATCGCCCAGAACGACGCCACGGTGAAGGGCTCTGGTTCCCACGATAAGACCGGCCGCCACTGCCTGCCCAACGACCCGAACGGCAAACTCGACCTCACCAAGCACGCCGGCTTCTGGCTGCGCGACGAGAAAGGCGAGGTAACCAAGGCGTTCCGCCACCTCTGCTGGGACGGCTGCATGTTCCCCAACGCCGTGATGCAGGATCCGCAGACCTGGAACGACATCTTGGGAGCGATGGCCGCAGTCCGTGACGCACACGGGTGGTGCGAGGCGGGCTGAGAGCGTGTTTGGAGACCGGGAATGCGGGGAGGGCGAGGCTCCCGCCGAGCCGCCTCTTGGCACGGAACCGGCTCGGCGGGAGCCTCGCCCTCCCTGCGGCGCGGCCTATGCCCCGCAGTGCGTCTCCTGCCAGCGGTCGCGCAGGGCGTCGTGCATCCGCGTGCGGAACTCCAGCGGAACCTCGTAGACCTGCTCGTTCTTGTACAGCGAGACCGTCTTCCGGATCGTGTCCACCACGATCTGGCAGGGGTTGCAGCCCTGCAGGTGCTCGGCGAAGTCGTCGCACACGCCGGGGTCGATCTCGCCGTCCACGTAGTCGTTCAGGGTTCGGAGCAGGTCTTCACATTTCATCGGGCTTGTGCCTGTCACTCAGCATTCCAGAGAGCTGCGCGGGTCAATGGGTGTGGTCGGGCACTACGCGCGTGCTCTCGTCGCCGAACGCGCGCGTTAGCTTCTCCCGCAAGGCCAGCCGCGCGCGCATCAGACGAACCTTCACGTTGGCTTCGGTGAGTCCCAGTTCTTGGGCGGTCTCCGCGACGCTCAGGCCGCTGACATCGCGCAGGACGAACACCAGCCGGTAATTCTCCGGCAGTGAGGCGATGGCTTCGTCGAGAAGCTTGCGCAGCTCGTGCCGTTCGGTGATCTCCGCCGGATCGCCTCGCCAGTCGGCGATGTACTCGGGGTGAGGCGTGTCCTGCTCGTCGTCTCCCGGCTCTTCCTGGTACGGGACGGTCTCCAGACCTCTGCGCTTGCGGATGATCTTGAGCGCCGCGTGCGTCGCGATTCGCGACACCCACGTGCCGAAGGCCGCTTCCTCGCGGAACCCGTCCAGGTGCTCCAGCGCGCTGAGGAACGTGCTCTGCACGACCTCTTCGGCGTCGGCTTGGTCGCGCACGATCCCCAGAGACAGCGCGTACAACCGACGCTCATGTCGGCTGACTAACTCGTCGAAGGCTTCGTAATCTCCCGCTTTCGCGCGGGTCACCAGCACAGTGTCGTCAATCAAGGCTCCACACCGCCCGCTCTATTCGCCGGTGCGGTACGGGGTCCTTCTTCAGCCTTGGTCAGGTTGTCGCCCCAATGCAAATCGAAGCTCAGACTGCGCAATCTGCACATCGAAGAGCGCCGTCACGTGGTCGGTGCGCGCCTTCGTCAGTTCCGCCTGCGCCGCCAGGAAGTCCGTGATGGTGGTGACTCCGTTTTCGTAGCCGACGCGCACCAGGCGCACCCCCTCTTCGGCAGTGGCGACGGCTTGTTCGGTCGTCTTAACGCGCTCCTTCGCGCTGGACACGTTCAGGAACGCCTGGGTAACCTGCAGCCGGATGCCGTTCCGCAGTTCGTCGAGCCCTGCCTGGACCTGGGCGGCCTGCGCCTCGGCGCGGGTCACGTCGGCGCTTGTGGCTCCGCCGTCAAAGACATTGAGTTTGAGCATGACGCCAGCGGACCAGTTGCCGGTCTCCGGCATGAAGGTCGGGCGCTCGGCGTCGTACTGCGCGAACAGACCCGCAGTGGGCCGCTTGCCGCTGCGGGCAACGTCGACCCCGGCTGCTGCCGCCGAGTGCTGCGCCTCGACCTGTCGAAGCTCGGGGCGCTGCCTCAAGGCCTCCTCGATAGCAGCAGCAGTCTCGCCGGGGAGGTCGGCTGCAGGCGATGCCTGAGCGTCGCCGGCAGCTACGTTCAGGGCGGAATCGGCGGCCGATCCCATGGCGTTGGCCAACGCCGCAGTCGCGACGGCCTCGCCGTTCCGCGCCTTGGTCTCGAACTCCTGCGCGCCGGATACTCCCGTCTCCGCCCGGAGCAGGTCGATGCGGGTGACCACGCCTTGCTCCAGCATCTTCGCGATGGCGTCGCGCTGGGCCTGCAACGCCTTCAATTGGTCCCGGGCGACCTCGACCATCTGGCTCGCCTTGAGAACGCTGAAGTAGGCCGTGGTCACGTCGAGCGCCACCTGCTGGCGTTGGCGCGCCAGGGCTTCCTGCGAAGCGGCGATCCCTGCTTGAGCCTGTCGGTTCAGACCCTCCAGCTTGCCGCCGGTGGTCAAGGGGTACTGCGCCGTGACCGACGCCTGCTTGTTGTCCGCCTTGCCGAAGACCAACGTGCCCAGAGGGGGCACGGAGAACGACGGGTCATTCTGCAGGCGCGTCAACCCCAGCGTCGCCTCCACCTTAAGCGAATAGCCGGACTTCGCTTGTTGTGCCTGGGCGGCAAAAGCGTTGAGCTGCGCGGCCGCTCCTCGGAGGGAAGGGTGATTGGCCAGCGCCGTGCGGACGACCGCGTTCAGGTCGTACGGTGCAGCCTCCTCCGCCAGCGATGCGGCGGGCAACAGAAGCAGGAGCGCGAATGCGGGGCTAACTCTGCGTTGGGACATCTTGTCTATCACCTCGGACGGCCAGCTCGCGGCGCTTCCTCACGAAGTACAGCACCGGCACCGTCATGCGCGAGAGCAGCAAGCTGGCGACTTCACCGGCCATCAGCGAGATTGCCAGCCCTTGGAAGATCGGGTCGAACAAGATCACGCTGGCGCCGACGATGACGGCCGCGGCGGTGAGCAGCATCGGGCGGAACCGGACGGCACCCGCGTCGATGACGGCCTGGTCCAAGGGCATTCCCTGTTGCAGGCGCAACTCGATGAAGTCCACCAAGATGATCGAGTTGCGCACCACGATGCCGGCGCCGGCAATGAAACCGATCATGCTCGTTGCCGTGAAGAACGCCCCCAGCGCCGCGTGGGCCGGCAGGATGCCAACCAACGAAAACGGAATCGCGGCCATGATGACCAGCGGCGTCTTGAAGTGCTGGAACCAGCCGACGACGAGAACATAGATCAAGATCATCACGGCGCCAAAGGCGATGCCCAGATCGCGGAACACCTCGATGGTGACATGCCACTCGCCGTCCCACTTCATCGCCCAGTGGTCGCTGGAGGCGGGGAGCGTCGAGTTGTAGAGCTTGATCTTCTGACCCTCGCAGCGCATCTGGTGGAGCTTCTTGTTGAGCTTGAGGATCGCGTAGACGGGGCTCTCCTGGCGCCCGCCCACGTCGGCAACCACGTACACGACGGGCATCAGGTTCTTGTGGTAGATGCTCTTGTCAGCGGTGACTTCCTTCACCGTGACCAGTTCGCCCAACGGCACCAGAACGCCGGTGGGCGACATGACTTTGATCTCTTTGAGGTCCTCGAGGCTGGAGCGCTCGGCGCGAGGCAGCCGGGCGACGAGCGGCACGTCTTCCTGCTCCAACGGCTGGTGGGCCAGCCCGATGCTCATCCCGTTGAGGGCCAACCCCAGCGTGTGCGTCACCTGTTCGGTGCTGATGCCGTTGAGAGCAGCCTTCTCTTTGTCCACGACGAACTGGAACTTCGACTGGTCCGCTTCGGTGTACCAGTCCACGTCCACGATTCCCTCGGTGCGGCGGAACAGGTCGCGGATCTTCCGGCCCAGCTCGCGCTGCTTCTCGTAGTCGGGACCGTAGATCTCGGCCACCAGCGTCTGCAGTACCGGTGGCCCGGGCGGGACTTCCGCGATGGTCACGGTTGCGCCGTAGCGGGCGGCGATCTCGTCGAGCTTGGGACGCACCCGCTTGGCGAGGTCGTGGCTCTGGGCCTTGCGGTCGTGCTTGGGCAGGAGGTTGACCTGCAAGTCGGCCACGTTCGCGCCGCGCCGGAGGTAGTAGTGCCGCACCAGACCGTTGAAGTTGTAGGGGCCGGCGGTGCCAACGTAGCGCTGCACGTCCGTTACCTCGGGTTCGTCCTTCAGGTAGTCGGCGATGTCCTCGGTCACCCGCGAGGTCGTCTCCAGCGTGGTGCCTTCGTCCATGTCGACGATGACCTGGAACTCGTTCTTGTTGTCGAAGGGCAGCATCTTCACCGTGACCCATTTGAGTGGGACGAACGCCAGCGCGCCCAGCAGCAGGACAATCACGCCAACCAGGAACGATAACCGCACCAGCCGGTTGTGCAGCAGCGCGCCCATGACAACTCGGTACAGCCGAGTGCTGGGGCCTTCCGGTGCAGAGTCGTGGTCGCCATGCCCACCCGTCTTGCCCGCGTGTCCTTTGAGGATTCGCAGCGCCGCCCATGGCGAGATGACGAAGGCGATGAAGAGGCTGAAGACCATCGCTGCCGAGGAGCCGATGGGAATGGGCCGCATGTACGGGCCCATCATCCCGCCGACGAACGCCATTGGCAACACTGCAGCGATGACGGCGAACGTCGCCAGAATGGTCGGGTTGCCAACTTCGTCAACGGCTTCCACGGCCACTTCGGTGAGCGAGCGCCCCCGGTTCTCCGGCAGCCGGAAGTGCCGCACGACGTTCTCTACCACCACGATGGCGTCGTCCACCAATATGCCGATGGAGAAGATCAGCGCAAACAGGGTGATGCGGTTGAGCGTGTAGCCGTAGAGGAAGAAGACCAGCAAGGTCAGCGCCAACGTGACCGGAATGGCAAAGAGCACCACCGCGCTCTCGCGAAATCCCAAGGTGAGCGCCACCAGGAGCGTCACCGACAGGATGGCGATGCCCATGTGGAAGAGCAACTCGTTGCTCTTCTCGGCGGCCGTCTCACCATAGTTGCGTGTTGTGGTGACGAGGACGTCTTTGGGGATGTACGTCCCCTTGAGACCTTCGACCTTCTCCAGCACTTTGTCGGCAAGGACGATCGCGTTGGTGCCCTTGCGCTTGGCCACCGCCAGCGTGACTGCGGGCTGGGGCGAGGCTGCGACGGCTTTGTCTGACCTGTCAGACTCGCCGGCTCCATGGGGGGCCTTCGCCGGGCCTTCGTGGCCGGCTGCCGCGCCGCCCACGAAGAAGGCGTAGTTCGCCGGCTCCTCAGGTCCCTCCTCAACTGTGGCAACGTCGCGAACGAAGACGGGTCGCCCGCCGGAGACGCCGACCACAACCTGACCGACTTCGGCAGCGCTCTGGAGGAACTTGCCCGTCTCGACGAGGAGTTCCTTGTTCCCCCGGCTGAAGCTCCCGGCGGGGAGTTGCTGGTTCGCCTGCTGCAGCCGCTGGGCGACGACAAGGGGAGAGAGGTTGAAGCCGCTGAGGCGGGTGGCGTCGAGCGCTGCCCGCCGATGAGCGTTGTCTCCGAGACGTCGGGGATCTCTTTGACCTGCCGCTCCACCTCGGCGGCAATGCGCCGCAACTGGTAGTGGTCATACCCCTTGCCGTGGAACGTGAGTCCCAGGATCGGCACGTCGTCGATGCTGCGCGGCTTGATCAGCGGCTGCGACACGCCCTGCGGGATCCGGTCGAAGTTGGCGAACATCTTGTTGTACGTGCGGACGATGGCCTTCTCTTCGTCGGTGCCGACGTAGAACCGGGCGATTGCCATGCTCATCCCGGCGCTCGAGGTCGAGTAGACGTACTCCACGCCCGGGATCTCCCATAGGAGCTTCTCCATAGGGGAGGTCACTCGCGACTCGACTTCTTTCGAGCCCATCCCGGGCGCCTGAACCAGCACGTCGATCATCGGCACGATGATCTGCGGCTCTTCTTCTCGGGGCAGCCGGATCACCGAGAACACGCCCAGCAGCAGGCTGGCCACGATGATCAAGGGCGTGAGTTTGGAGTCGATGAAGAACCGGGCAATCCGCCCAGCAGGGCCCAGTTGGGGGCTCATTTGGCTTCACCCCCATTGCCGACGGTGGCGCCGTCGGGGACTCGGTTCACGTCGCGCGCCACTACCACTTCGCCTTCCGACAGGCCGGACAGGATCTCCACCTGGTCTGTCTCTTCTTTGCCCACTGTCACCATCCGCTTGTGCGCGACACCGCTGTCAACGGCCAGCACGCCCACAAGGCTGCCCTCATGCCAGAGCGCTTCACGCGGGATCAACAGCCCCTTGGTGTGGCCGACGGGGATGCTCACTCGGCCGAAGAGCCCCGACACCAGCCCCTCGACTTTGGGCAAGCCGAACTTCAACACGAACGTTCGGCTCGCCGCGTCGGCACTCGGCACAATCTGCGTGACCCACCCCGTCAGCGTCCGGCTGAGGGCGTCGATGGTCACCTCTGCTTCGGCACCCAGTCGCAAGCCGAACATCTGGCTTTCCGGGACGATGGCCTCAAGGCGGAAGCCTGAGTTGTCAACCAGCGTGATCAGCGGCACGCCGGGAGCTGTCATCGCCCCGGGGTCGGCATGGCGCTTGGTCACCACGCCAGCGAAGGGGGCGACGAGGGTGGCGTACCCAAGCTGAACGTTCGTCCCCATCAGCGAGGCTTCCGCCTGCCGCACCTGAGCGCGGAGCATCTTAACCGTGTCCGCTTTGATCTTGTTCTCGTCGGTGGCCGCCTCGGCCATCCGAAGCGCCTCCTCGGCTTGCTTGACCTGCTGTTCCGCCTGGATGACTTCCTGCCCGCGCGCACCCTCGTAGGTCAGGTCTCGTTGCGCGGCGGCGGTGCCGATGCCGGAGTCGGCCTCGCGCGATTTCTGCTGTGCCATTCGCACCGCCGCTTCCGCTTGGCGGACCCCCTCCTCCGCCTGCTGGATCTCCTGCGTCCGCGCGCCTTCGTTGAGGAGCGAAGCCTGCTGCTTCGCCGTCTCGAGTTGGGACTTCGCGACGTCCAACTGAAGTGCGATTTCGTCCATTCGCTGCTGGCTGATGACGCCCTGATCGGCCAGGGGCTTGAAGCGGTCGTGGGTGGCCTGCGCGGTCTTCTGGTTTGCTTCGGCTTGACGAACGGCGGCTTCCGCTTGGAGCTTCTGTTGGTTCCGGGCGCCCTCCTTGACGAGGCTCAGCCGCGCCTTGGCGGCAGCCAACCCCGCTTCGGCTTGATGCACCCCCGCCTCCGCCTGCGCCTTCCCTGCCTCCGCCAGCCGAACGCCTTCATCGGCTTGCTGCTTCTGCTGCTTGCGGGCGCCCTCCTTCACGAGGCTCAGTTGCTCCTGAGCTTGTCGGAGCGCGGCTTTGGCCTGGGCGACGCGGGTGGTGCTCTGCGTCTTCTGGATGCCCTGTCCGGTCTGCGCCTGCGCCAGCGCGGCTTTGGCGGACTCCACCGCGGCCTGTCCCTGACGCACCTGCGCAGCCAGGTCCGCTGCCTCCAGCCGGACCAGCACCTGGCCTTTGGCGACGTGGTCGCCTTCGTTCACCAACACGGCCGAGACTTTGCTCATGATCTTCGGCGCGACATCCGCCGTGAGCGAGGCTGCCACCGTGCCGGTGGCCTCCACTACGGTCGCCGTTTCCGTCGAGTGGACAGCCAGCGTTGCGACGCCTCCCACGGACTTGCCTGCAGCGCTCTTTGCCTCCGGAGGCTCGTGGCGGCCGCAACCGCTGACAAGAAGGGCAACCAGGCCCGTTGCGGATAGCAGTCTCTGTGCGGGTAAACGGTCTGGGAAGACGAAGGGGAATCGGCGCTTCCTATGGTTCATGCGATCACCTCTGCCAGTTGACACTTCTGAGCCAGCCCGGATCGAGAAGTTACACGGAATGGTGGCCGCGCCCAAACTGACGGCATCGGGCACGGCGGCGGACCATCGGCCCCGGCTGGCGGCCACCGGCCGAGGTATGGCTGCATTCGGCGGAGGCGCCGTTGTGTCCTGCCTGCCACTCACGGAGAGCATGACACCCCTCGGGGTGCGCACGCAATATATCCAGCCGGGCCACGGGAGCTGGAGTGTTGCCGCGACCGGCGCCCCACAGCTTTCGGGGTCCCGTCTGCGCGACGTTGCAGTGCCAGCCGCGAGGGGTACAATAGCAGGCGCCAGAGGGGGCCAAGGCGGCTCCGACAGCACCGACCGGCCGAAAGAACATCCGACAAACAACGGCGTCTGACAAGCCATCAATTGAGTTGCCCAAGGAGGGAGACCAGATGAGGCGTTTCCGATGTCCGAGTTGTGGGCGCGTTCTGATCGAGGGGACCACGCTGTGTTCGCACTGCGGCGCCGACACCAGTGGGGTCGCGGCGCCACCCAGCCCTGGGGAGCAGTTCCCCGAGGTGGACTTCAGCACCCACCAGTTGGCAGAGGAGTTTGCCGGACTCATCGCCTCCAGCATGGACGACGCCGACCCGGCGCCACGGTTCTTCCCGAGCATGCAGCTTGCACCCTGGGGCAGCCCCTGGATGGAGCAGTACTTCCAGCGGCTTGAGGCGGGCGAGGCGCCCTGCCCGCCGTCTCTGGACTTGGGGGAACTGACGCTCCGGGACCACCTGTCGGCAAAGCAACGCCAGGGAATCCGGCACTACCTCCCCAAGCTGCAGAGCATTCCGCCGGGCCTGCAACTCGCCCTCGTAGAGTGCCTCGAACTCACCGACTGGACCTCCCCGGACTCGCTCAGCGACAACGCCCGACAGTGGGCGAAGACGCTCCGGAAGTCGGGCGTCATTGAGGCAGAGCCAACGGAAGAGGAGCGTCTCGGCGCCTGTAGCGAAGACGCGCTCCGCGCCCTGCTGCAGCGCCACGGCGCCAGCGCGGAGGGCGGCCGCCACGAGTTGATGGGCCGCGTGTTCGACTCGGTGAAGCCCTCCGACTGGCAAGCATTCGCTCGCGCCAAGCTGCCGGGGCCGCTGGTGCGCTGCAAACTGGAGCTCGCCCAGGACCTCCTGACCTACCTGCGTATCCGCCGGGAGCGCATTCGGTTGTTGGTCACTTCTCTGGTCCGCCGGGAGCGAAATGCTCAGCTCGCCGATCAGTACGAGGCGGCAGGGGCGAAGACCGAGGCATTCACGACGACCGGGAACCCGCTCCCACCGTTTCACCCCGGTTGTCGCTGTCGCGTGCACACCGTCGAGGGTGGCTCGGCCTCGTTCCTTGCCGTCGTCGGCGAACCCGACGCCTGCAGCGACTGCGCAGAGACGATCACCGCCCTTGACGAGGCCATTCGGCGCCTGGCACAAGCCGAAACGGCGGGCGCGGTGCCAGCGGCGGCTGCCGACGAGCCCGTCGACTTTTACGCCGACAGAGAGTGGCCGTGGCGGTGCGGAATGTGCCCGCGGTGCAAAGACACCATGTACAAGGCCCGCCGTGCGGGCTTGCTGTTCCACGCGTGCTCCGAGTGCGGAGGCATCTGGCTGCCCTGGCGACTGCAGCAGGAGTTGTTCGAGGAGCGCCCTGAGATCATCGGGCGACTCGACACGGACTTCACCTTCTACCGCCACCCGCCGGGAGAGGACCGAGTGACCCAGCGCTGTCCGGACTGTGAGACCATCGAACTCCAGAACTTCCTCTACTGGCTCGACTTCAACGGCAGGCGCTACGAAACGGACGTGCAGACCCACCGCTGCCTGCAGTGTCGGGGGATCTGGTTCGATCATGCCGAGCTTCACTTGATCTCCAAGGCCAGAGCAAAGATACTTAAGGCTTGAAGCGGGTCGGGGCAGACCCGCGCGAGCGTAGCCCGAGGCGCGTAGCCGAGCGAGTCCCTCCGCTGGTGCGTCGGGCTACATTATCGAGGGAGGAGACCACCTATGCCCGCCGATCCCAATCTGTCCCGTCGTCAATTTCTGAAGCAGTCCGCCGCTGGCGTGGCAACTGCGGGACTGACGCTCGAGGCCGCCCGCGTGGCGGAGGCGGCGCCGGCCGCCTTACCGAAGAGCAAGGTTGTCGTGGTGACCAACTCGGCCATCGGCGCGCCGGAGTCCATGAACCAAGACGCTGTCACCGCCACCGTGCGGAAGGCAGTCTGTACGCTCTTTGGCACGGACGATGTGGCCGCGGCGTTTGGTCGCCTCGCGACGAGGGACGATATCGTCGCGCTCAAGCCCAACTGCGCCGGGGGGACGAAGGCCAACGGGACCCGGCTACAGGTGATGATCGGCTTGACGAACAGCCTGAACGCCGCCGGTGTCCCGTACCCCAACATGATCGTCTACGAACAGGACGAGCGCCTGCTCAGGCAGTCGGGCTACCCGATCCTCAAGGACAAGTCCAACATCCGCATCATGGGTGTGCGCGAGTCCATCGGCTACTCCCAGAAGAGCTACAAGCAGGGCGAGGTCGAACAGCGGCTCGCCAAAGTGCTGGAAGAGTGCTCGGTGCTCCTCAACTGTCCGTTCCTGAAGACCTGCCCCGGCTTCGGCGTGACTCTGGCCATGAAGAACCACCAAGGGTCTATTCAGACGCCGCGGCTGAATCACCCGCCGGCCTCTCGCGGCGGCGCCCCGCACCTGGCCGACTTGAGCATGATCCCGCTCATCCGCCAGAAGACGAAGCTGGTGCTGTGCGACGCGACCTATCCCCTGTACGACGGGGGACCGGGCGACAAGCCCGATGCGCACTGGGCATACAACACCCTCCTCGCCGCCACCGACCCCGTCGCCCTGGACGCCGTGGGCTACCAGATACTGGACGACAAGCGCAAAGAACTCGGGCTGGATCCCATCGCCGACGTGCCGGCACACATCAAGGTGGCGGACATGCGCAGGCTGGGCAACGGGGATCTGTCGAACATCGAGCGTGTCGATATCAGCATGGGGTGAGGCGCTTCGCCGGCCGAGAGAGAATCCGTATGACACCGGGGAACATCCTCTACCGCCAGTCGCTGGCGCTCCTCACCGACCTGTATCAGTTCACCATGGCGTACGGCTATTGGAAGCTGGGCCGGGTAGAGGAAGAGGCCGTGTTCAACCTGTTCTTCCGTGAAGCTCCGTTCAATGGGGGCTACACGGTCGCGGCGGGGCTGGGCTATGTGACAGACTACCTCGAGGGCATCGGCTTCGATGACTCGGATATCGCCTACCTGGCCGGGCTGACGGGAAGCGATGGGCAGCCGCTGTTCGAGCGCGGTTTTGTAGACTACCTCCGCGACCTGCGCTTCTCCGTGGACCTCGACGCAATCCCTGAAGGCACGGTGGTCTTCCCGCATGAGCCGCTGCTCCGAGTGCGAGGACCGATCCTCCAGTGTCAGCTTCTCGAGACGCCGCTGCTCAACATGATCAACTTCCAGACCCTCATCGCCACCAAAGCGGCGCGGATCTGCCAGGCAGCGAGAGGCGAACCCGTCCTGGAGTTCGGCCTGCGCCGCGCCCAAGGGATCGACGGCGCCCTGGCAGCCAGTCGCGCGGCATACCTCGGCGGCTGCGCCGCCACGTCCAACGTCCTGGCCGGCAAGGCATTCGGCATCCCGGTCAAGGGGACGCATGCCCACAGTTGGGTCATGAGCTTCGAAGACGAACAGGAGGCGTTCGAGGCATACGCCCGAGCGATGCCCAACAACTGCGTGTTCCTGGTCGACACCTACGACACGCTGGCGGGTGTGCGCAAGGCTATCGAGGTGGGGCGGCATCTCCGCGAGCGGGGGCACGAGCTTCTGGGAATTCGACTGGACTCGGGCGACTTAGCGTATCTCAGCATCGAGGCCCGGAAGTTGTTGGACGAAGCTGGCTTCCCGGACGCGGCAATCATCGCCAGCAACGATCTGGACGAGCACCTCATCGAGAACCTCAAGCAGCAGGGCGCCACCATCAACGTGTGGGGTGTGGGCACCCGGCTGGCCACCGCCCACGACCAGCCCGCTCTCGGCGGCGTGTACAAGCTCTCCGCCGTGCGGCTGCCGGGACGTGACTGGGAGTACAAGGTGAAGCTCTCAGAGCAGGCGATCAAGGTCTCGAACCCGGGCGTGCTGCAAGTGCGTCGCTACCGGACAGCCGGCGAATTCCTCGGAGATATGATCTACGAAGAGCGACTGGGATTGCCCGAACAGCCGCTCATCGTGGATCCTGCCGACCCAACGCGCCGGAAGCTGATTCCCCCTGGTGCGCAGTACGAGGACTTGCTGGTTCCCATCTTCCGGGGCGGGCGGCTCGTCTACGAGAACCCGTCGCTGGAGTCGATCCGCACACGAACGGCCGCGCAACTTGGTGCGCTGCATCCGACCATCCGACGGCTTGTCAACCCGCACGGGTACCCGGCGGGTCTGGAGCGCAACTTCTACGACCTCAAGACCCGCCTGATCTTGGAGACGCGAGGGCTGCCAGTCTGAGCTGCGCGGAACCGCCGGAGTCGCTCAAGAGCCAATCCGAGCCGCGACGGTGACGGAGCGCGTGACACGCCGACGCTCCTGGCGACGCCGACGGCTGACCCGCTGCGTCACCGTCGCGGCTCGGATTGACTGCGCGCTTCCGTGCAGGGAGAAGGAACCCACCCCATGAGACTTCTCAAAGTCGGCGCGGCGGTGCTCAACCAAACGCCGCTCGACTGGGACAACAACAAAGCGAACATCCTGGGCGCGATCCGTGCCGCGAAGGCTGAGGGGGTCAGCTTGCTGTGCCTGCCGGAGCTTTGCCTGTGCGGCTACGGCTGCGAGGACGCGTTTTACGCTCCCGGGCTCCGGCGGACAGCGCGGGCGATCCTGCGCGAGATCCTGCCCGAGACACAGGGAATCCTGGTGTCGCTGGGCCTGCCGGTATTGCACCGCAACGCCCTGTTCAACACCGTCTGCCTGGCAGGCAACGGCCGCGTCCACGGCTTCACCGCCAAGCAGTCCCTGGCCAGCGAGGGGCTGCACTACGAGCCGCGCTGGTTCAAGCCATGGCCGGAAGGCGTTCGGGACGAGCTGACCCTCGAGGGCGAGACGTACCCCCTCGGCGATTTGTGCTTCGAGGCAGACGGCGTCCGGGTGGGCTTCGAGATCTGCGAGGATGCCTGGGTGCCGCAGCGTCCGGGCAGTCGGCTGGCGCGACAAGCGGTCGATTTCATCCTCAACCCCAGTGCCAGCCACTTCGCCTTCGGGAAGCACGAGATTCGCCGGCGCTTGGTCCTGGAGGGCTCGCGCGCCTTTAGCGCAACCTACGTCTACGGCAACCTGTTGGGCAACGAAGCCGGCCGGGCGATCTACGACGGCGGCGCCCTGATCGCCTCTTCCGGCACACTGCTGGCCGCCGGGCCGCGATTCCTGTACGACGGGTTCCACGTGACCACGGCCCTGGTGGACATCGACGCAACCCGACGCGACCAGGCACGGCGAGGCAGCTTCGCCCCCAAGCTGGAGGCACATGACGGTCTCCGCGTGTTGGTGGATTTCCGCTTCCCCGGCCAGCAGCCGGAGCCGCCTGGGGCGGGACTGCCCGCTTGGGAACGCAGCGCGCATCTCAAGGAGGAGGAGTTCGCGCGCGCCCTCATGCTGGGCTTGTTCGACTACATGCGCAAGAGCCGGTCGCGAGGGTTTGTCGTCTCCCTGAGCGGCGGCGCCGACTCCTCCAGCGTGGCGTGCCTTTCGGCCATGATGGTGTCGGTGGGGTGCCGGGAGTTGGGCGTCGAGGCGTTCAAGCAACGGGCCGGCGTCGGCCATCTGACCGCCGGCACGCCCGAGCAACTGGTGCACGCACTCCTGACCTGCCTCTACCAGGGCACGGAGAACAGCTCGGACACTACGCGCAATGCCGCCAGGGGCGTTGCCGAGGCACTCAACGCGGACTTTGCCGACCTCGACGTGACCCCGCTGGTGGCGGGCTACGTCGGCATGGTCGAGCGGTCTCTCGACCGGGAGCTGACGTGGGACACCGACGACTTGGCGTTACAGAACATCCAGGCGCGCGTGCGCGGCCCGGGAGCGTGGATGCTGGCGAACCTGGGCGGCAAGCTGCTGCTCTCCACCAGCAACCGCTCGGAAGCAGCCGTGGGCTATGCCACCATGGACGGCGATACCTGCGGCGGTCTCAGCCCCATCGCCGGAATCGACAAGGCATTCCTCCGGAGCTGGCTCCGCTGGCTGGAGACCGAGGGACCTGAAGGCCTCGGGCCGCTGCCGGCCTTGAGCGCAGTGAACAGCCAATCGCCCACTGCGGAGCTTCGCCCCTCGGCCGCGGGGCAGACGGACGAAGACGACCTCATGCCCTACGATGTCCTCGAAGCCATCGAGGACTCCGCCGTCGGCCAGAGCCGAACGCCCGTCGAAGTGTTCCGGCAGCTCCGCGTCGAGTACCCCACCCACGCTCCTGCGCAACTGGCCGATTGGGTGGCGCGGTTCTTCACCCTCTGGTGTCGCAACCAATGGAAGCGTGAGCGCTACGCCCCCAGCTTCCACGTGGATGACAAGAACCTCGACCCCAAGACGTGGTGCCGCTTCCCCATCCTCTCTGGAGGGTTCCGTCGCGAGCTGGCCGAGTTGACTGAGTTCGTGCAGGAGACCAGCCCATGAACGCACTCCTACTCGTGGATCTCCAGAACGACTTCCTTCCCGGTGGCGCGCTCGCCGTGCCAGAGGGCGACCAAGTCGTCCCCGTGGCCAACGAACTGATGGACCGGTTCGATCTGGTCATCGCCACCCAGGACTGGCACCCCGCCGGCCACGGCTCCTTCGCCAGCCAACACCCCGGGGGGAGCGTCGGAGACCTCATCGAGCTGAATGGGCTTCAGCAGATCCTCTGGCCGGACCACTGTGTCGAAGGATCCCCCGGCGCCGACTTCGCCCCCGGGTTCCTGCGGGACCGAGTGAACAAAGTGATCCACAAAGGCACCGATGCCGGAATCGACAGCTATAGTGCGCTGTTCGACAATGGCCACCGGAAGGCGACCGGGCTGGACGAGTACCTGAAGGAACGGGGAGTCGATCAGCTCTACATGCTGGGACTGGCGACCGACTACTGCGTGAAGTTCACTGCGTTGGACGCCCGGCAACTGGGTCTGCAGGTGCACCTGATCGAGGACGGCTGCCGCGGGGTCAACCTGAGCCCCGGCGACAGCGACGCGGCGCTGGCCGAGTTGCGGGAGGCCGGTTGCCGGATTGTCAGAAGCGACAACGTCGACGGCAGGTGAGAGCATTGGTGCAAGCGCGCACCGGCCGCGTCGGCGCGGAGTAGGGGAGAACCACTACGCTCTCAACAGCTATACCCGCGAAGGTTGGGAACACACCGAAGTGGAAGTTCGCGGAACTTCACCCGTGGGCGTGTGGTGAGCACCCAACACACTGCTGTGCACGCAGAGGCGTCGAACTTGTGCAATAGCTTCGGTGTATTCCTAACCTTCGCGGGTATACCTCCTGGTGCAGGTGGACGGACAGCGGGAGGCGGTGGACGAGGAGTGGGCGGCGGGCTTGCGGTGCACGTCGCAGTTCCGCCGCGGCCGGTTGTCCCTGTTCGGGTTCACCGGCGATACCGGTCGCGCCCACATGAAGCACTTGCACTCCCTGTGGAAGCTGATGCTTGCGGCCGACCAGAGCAGGTGACCCTCGGCACGCGGCAGCCGCTTACTTCGTGAACGGGAGACCAGCCGCTTTCCACTTCCCGATGTCCATGACCACTGCGAAGACGTTCTTCAGCCCCAGGTCCTGGACGGTCTTGGTTGCCAGCACTGCGCGCGGCCCCGACTGGCAGTAGAGGTACACTTTCTTGCTGCCGTCCTGGCGCTTGCCGGAGCCGACGTGCTTCCAGATGGCAAACTCGATGACTCCCCGGGGGATGTTGATAGCTCCGGGCAGGTGACCAGTGGCGTACTCCTCCGGTTCGCGGACATCGATAATGAGGGCAGCCTGCTTGCTGTTGATCACCGACTTCAGCGTTGCCATATCGACTGTCTTCACGGACTTCTCCGCTTTGGCGATCAGCGCGGTGACTTGGTCCGGGACTTGGGCGTGCGAGTGGGTGCATGACAGGGTCAGCAGGCAGAAGAGGGTGGCGGCAGTTCGTGGCGACATTCAGTGGTCCTCCGGGTTGGGGTCGTGGCGGGTGCTACCAGTTTGGTGGGCGACGGCTTGCGCCGACTGCCCCCTGTGGATAGGATACTCCGCCTGAAGCGATTCGCAACACGCATGCCACCCGGGCAAGCCGCGAAACTGGAAGTGCAGGCACCATGCGCACAATCGGTCTGGAGTTCGTCGAGCGAGGCAAGTTGCGGTTCTGCGAACTGGGCGATCCGCCGCCACCGGGGAATTGCTGGGCGTGGTCTTCGAGTGGACGGCTAACTGAGCTCCAGCTCGCCCCGCTTGCACAACGCTAGACAGGCATCGACGACGGCGCTGTCGAAGCGGATGCCCCGTTTGTCCGTGATCTCCTCGACAGCCTTGTCGACGCCCAGGGACGGTCGGTACGGTCGGTGGGTGGACATCGCCTCGATGACATCGGCCACTGAGATGATGCGGGCCTCCAGCAGGATGTCATCCCCGGTCAGCTCCCCCGGATAGCCGGAGCCGTCCATGGCTTCGTGGTGCTGGAGCACGAAGCGGGCCACGGGCCACGGAAAGCTGATCTTCGCCAGGATGTCGTGCCCCACCCGGGGGTGTCCTTTGATGATGTTGAACTCGGTCTCCTGGATTCGACCGGGCTTGCTGAGAATCTCGGCCGGGACGCAGATCTTGCCGATGTCGTGGAGCAGACCGGCGACGCGAATGCCCTCGATCTGGTCGTCGGGAAGGTGCATCTCCTGGGCGATGGCGCAAGCGAGGACCGTGACCCGCTGCTGATGCCCGGCCGTGTAGGGATCCCGCATCTCGACCACCGACGACAGGGCGTGAACTGTTCCGTCCAGGGCTCTCTGCAGGCGCTCGTAGCTACGCTGGACGTCTTGCGTTTTCTCCCAAACGCGTCGCTCCAGGTCTTGGCGGTACAGCTCCTCCTGCTCGTGGAGCCGCCTGTCGGCCAAAGCCGCGTGGATGCGGGCATGCAGGAGGACCGGGTTGAACGGCTTTGAGAGATGATCTGTGGCGCCCCGCTCAACGCACTGGACGACCCGGTCCATCTCGTCGATGGTGGCGAGGACGATCACCGGCAGGTGCTGCAGGCGGGGGTCCGCCTTCATGCGTTTGAGGACCTCAAGCCCATCCATCCCCGGCATCGACAGATCCAGGAGCACGACATCGAACTCCTGCGCGCGCAGACCCATCAGGGCGTCGTCGCCATTCTCCGCAAGGGCCACCTGGAAGCCCGCCTCCTGCAGATCCGTGCTGATCAACGTCCGATTGAGCACCTCATCGTCCACCACTAACACGCGGCCCTGTTCTGCGGACATCCGGCTACTCCTCTCCTGTCGCCAAGTTGGCTTCAGCGCTTCCGTCCCCGCGCGGCCTGGCTCCCGCGAGACGTCGGTGCAATTCTAACCGATTCCGTCCGGCCGTGAACTGGGAAGCGGTGGCTATCGACTGCCCCCAACCCAAGGGGGAGACCGACGGGGGGCGGAGACGCGTAGCCCAAACACCGTGGCCGTCAGGTCGGGGTGGAGCCCCGCTCCTCGCCATGTACGCGCACGCAGTTGCGGCCTTCTTCCTTCGCTCGGTAGAGCGCTTTGTCGGCCAACTCCACCAAAACGGTCGGTGCAGACTCGAGCGTAGGCACCGCGGTGGCGACGCCCAGGCTGAGTGTGACGTGGTCGGCCTCGGCGCGGCCGGTGTGCCTGACCTCCGGGGCGGCGACAGCGACACGGAGGCGCTCCGCCACCAGCGCGGCTCCTTCGACGGGCGTGGTCGGCAGCACCGCGACGAACTCCTCGCCGCCGTACCGCGCCAGCAGGTCGGCGGGGCGCCTCACTTCTTGGCTCATCGCGGCTGCGACTTGTCTCAGCACCTCGTCGCCCGCCTCGTGTCCGTAGGAGTCGTTGTAGGACTTGAAGTGGTCGATGTCCATCATGATCACGGCCAGCGGCGTGCGGTCTCGCGTCCCTCGCTTCCACTCCTTGTCGAGGGTCTCATCGAAGCAACGGCGGTTGGGGAGTTCGGTCAGCGCATCGTGGATCGATAGGTCTGCCAGCCTGCGGTTGGCCTCTTCGAGCGCTGTCACCAAGTCCTTCAGCGCCAGTTGTGTGCGAATCCGCGCCAACGCCACCGGCATGTCGACGGGCTTGGCTACGTAATCGTTTGCGCCGGCGTTGAGGGCTTCGACGATCTCGGCACTGTCATCGATGGCAGTGACAACCACGACGGGCAGGTCGGTGGCCGCACGCTCCTGGCGAAGCCGCTGAACGACCTCCAAGCCGCCGCCGTCCGGCATCAGCAGGTCCAGGAGGACCAGGTCGAAGTGCTCGCCGGCCACCAGTTCGAGTGCCTCTCGGCCATGTCTGGCTTCGGTCACCCGGTAGCCTTCGTGCGTCAGGGCGCGGTGCAGCACCACGCGGCTTACCGCTTGGTCGTCGACCACCAGCAGGTGCGCTGCGCGCGGCTGGGCAGGCGTCGCCTCGCTTGTGGCTGTTGGCGTGTCGCCAGTGACCGGGGGGGCGGGTCTCGCCGGTGCCGGCGGCCCCTCGCTCTCGGCTGCCGGCTCGACGGCGGGGCGGGGCGTGAGGCGGGTGGCGATGGTCGCCAGCAGCGCAGTGAGGCGCTGCGCAGCGGTCTGGACGTGACGGAGGTCGGCCGCCGCTGCGGAGCGCCCGGTGCTGTCTGCCTGCACGATCAGGCGCTCGCATTGCTCGCCGATGGTGCGTAGCGGCTCGCCCAGTCGTGCCTCTAACGCGTCCCCGAGGGCGTTCAGTTCGACGTCGCCATACGCGGCGATCTCAGGACTGAGAAGCTCGGCGACGGCGCTCAACAGCTCCTTCCCGGCAGCGTGGATCCTCTGCAGGTCAGGAACCACCTCCTGCAAGTTACCGCGTTCCGCCTCGGCCAGCAGCAACTGGCTGTAGCTGACGATGGCATTGACGGGGTCGCGCAGTTCGTGGCGGACGCGCCCCAGAGACTCGACCAAGTCTTCGGTGCCTCTCGGTGCCTCACTTCGGAGTGCGCCGGCGGGAGTGGGGAAGGCGGAGGAGTCGAGAGTCCGGTCGGAACTGGCAGAGGTCATCTGGGCACCACAACAACTGCTGGAGAGTCGCCCCTGTCGTACGACGATACCCAAGCTGGGGGCACTCGATCTGCCCGGAAGCTCAGCGGCCACGCCGCACCACGGCGGATATCATGACCGAAGTGGCGTCGTCCTGTCAGGGCGCCTCTGCGGTGGCCGCACCGACGAAGTCCGGCTGTAAGACCAGCGTGTGCGCGGCAACGGCGTAAGATTGGAGGG
>PEVN01000424.1 GCA_002779825.1 Armatimonadetes bacterium CG06_land_8_20_14_3_00_66_21
GTGGAAGCCGAAGTTGCTGCTCTTGAGCGCGCACTGCGGGCCGACCAAGGTGCAGTCGTCGAAGATCACGTCCGGCTGTTCGGGCATCGCTTCGTTCTCGACGCGAACATACGCGCCCGCGGTGTCGCCCCACCAGTCCAGCGCCCAGAGGTAACAGCGCCGATAGGTGATCGGTTCGTCGGGCCGCGAGAGGCAACTCGCCACCCCGCCGCCAAACGCCCGTCCAATACTGACGCAGTTCTCGACGACCACCGTGAACGGCTTCACCTGGTCGGTGAGGTCGAAGAACAGCCCCCCGTCGCCGCCGGTCACGTACAGGTTCTTCAGTACCCAGCGGTCCCAACAGAGGGCGGAGAAGGTCGCGTCAGTATGCGCGGGCGACCAGCCTTGTGAGGTCGCGCGAATCGGCCCCCACCAGTCGTAGCTTTTGAAGCCGCGCTGCTCCGGGTCGCCGCTGTCGACGACGATCCACCCCGTCGTGCCGGAGCCCAGCGAGCCGTCCACGTCGCCGAGGAGCTGGTTGTAGCTGCCCGCCGCTCCGCGTTGCGCAGGAAACAGCATCGCCTCGAAGTACGTGTCCGGCCGGACCAGAATGCGATGCCCGCCCTGGTCATCCGGGATCGCGTCGAGCGCTGCCTGGATCGTGGTGAAGGCGTCGGCCCAGGAAGAGCCGTCGGAGTTGTTGCCCAGCTTGGAGACGTGGAGGGTGCGTCCTTGACGAGCGGGGCTGGCGGTGCCCTCTTGCTGGGCGAGAGCGGCACGGGTACACAACGCCAGACCGGTGGCGACGAGAATGGCTGACAGCATGGAAGGAGCTCCTTCGAGAAGGTGTTGTCAATCCGAGCCGCGACCGTGAGGGAGCGTGTGCCCTGCTGGCTGCCCCGGCGACGCCGACGGCTCACGCGCTCCCTCACGGTCGCGGCTCGGATTGGCTCGCGCCTCTATCTATGGGGGTGCTCAAGCGAAACGCGAACATGGACGATTCCTACGAGAATGCAGATTCCGGATTTCAGGCTGGACGGCCCGGTCAGCGGGGCGTCGTTCCCATTCGGCGGCCGCCCGTCCTGACCTGTCAGCACTGCCCGATCCTCCGCCGGCAGGTCGCCTACTGCCGCTGCGTCGGCGCCTCCCACAGCTCGATCCCGACTCCCTTCAATGCCTTCCGCCAAGCCCCGAGTGTTGCGCCGCCGGCTTCGGCCGCCACGAGGGCTTCGCCGAAGTTCCGGTCGCCGCGGGCGAGGACGGCTTGCACGAATGCCCAGCGCACACTGTCGATCTTCACCGCGATGCCCCTCTCGCCACCCAGGGCGTTCTGCAGTTCGCGAACGCGGCGTTCCAGCACGGCGCGGGCTGGCATCGCTTCGCGCTCGAACGGGGTCATCGGCTTGGGCACGAGGACGCTCACGCTCAGGTCGAGTTGGCGGATCTTAGTCTGGTCGCGCAGCCGGCGCACAAGCTTGGGGATCTCTGAGGCGTCGGCGTCGGTCTCGGTTGGGAGGCCGAGCAGGAAGTAGAGCCGGACGCTCTCGATGCCGGCCGCCCGAGCGCGGTCTATGCAGTCAGTGATCTGCGCTTCGGAAGCGTTCTTTGACACCAGCTTCCGGAGTCGCTCGGTGCCGGCTTCTGGCGCGATGGTCACGCTTCTCTGACCGCCCCGCACCATCGTCTCCAGCAGCCGACTCGAAAGGGACTGCAGCCGCATGGACGCCAGTGAGAACCCAAAGCCCTCTTCAATCAGGCGGCTGCAGACATGGTCGATCTGGGGTATGTCACTGACAGAGGGACCCACCAGTCCCACGCGGGTCGCAAAGCCCCGCCCGCGGCGGGCCAGCTCGAGGATTGCCTCAGGCGGCAACGCGCGCCGCGGCCCCAGCGCGTGTCCGGTCACGCAGAACCGGCACCCGGCGGCGCACCCCCGCCCGACCTCGATCAGGTTCATCCCGGAGAATTCCGTATCCGGCGTGAAGAGGACCGACGCCACCGGGAAGTCGAGCAAGCTGTCCGCGACCTGCCGCTGCGCCCCTCCCACCCGTCCCGGTCCCAGCGTCCCGGCCGTGCTGGGAACAAACACCCCTGGCAGCTCCGTTAGTGCTGCCAGGGCCTCCTGCCGCGACAACACACCGCCGCGGGTCGTGCATTTCTCGAGGCGGGCGACCAGCTTCGGCAGCACGGGCTCGGCGTCGCCGACGACGAAGGCATCGACAAGGTCCGCCAACGGCAGCGGATTGTACGTGGCGCAGGGGCCGCCGGCGAGCACCAGCGGGTCGCCGTCTTCGCGGTCGCCCGAGCGAACGGGGATGCCGGCAAGTCGCAGCATCGTCACCACTCGCGGGTAGTCTTCCTCGAACTGCAGCGAGAAGCCGAGCACATGAAAGCTCGACAAGTCCTGCCGCGTTTCCAGCGAGAACAGCGGAGTCCGGCTCGACTGGAAGTCTCCTCGCTGGAGTGGGTCCGGCAAGAAGGCCCGCTCCGGCCGGAGGCCGCACCGCTCGCCGAGCAGCCGATAGACGGCGTGGACCCCGAGGTTGGACATGCCGACGAAGTACGTGTTGGGGTAGCAGACGGCGAAGGAGAGGGGCGAAGTCGGCGGCGGCAGCGGGTAGCCTGCCTCGCGGTCGAGCAGTTGCTGGTAGTGGTGGCGAAGGGCCAGGCTCATGGTGTTTGGGCGGGTCCACCACGGGGACTTCAGTTGGCTGTCAGTTCCACAAGGGCGTCGGCGATCTTCCGCCGCAACGCCCCGTAGTCCTCAAAACGCAGTCCGTTGGCCATCTTGTGGTCGCCGGAGACGAGTTTGTCGGCGTCGGGGGAGCGGTCCTTTCGGCCGGTCCAGTCGCCTTGGGCGGCGGAGCCTCTCGACCCATTGAAGTCGAGTCGGTTGAGTTGTTGCTCCACCTCGGTCCACAGCGCCTTGGCTCTGACTGCACTCTTGTCGCCGCGGGCGGTGAGATCGGCAACCAACTCCTTGAGGGTGAGCAGGTACCTGTAGTCGTCCACGCCCTCGCGTGTGGCTTCCCAGGCAAGGGTGGGACCGCCCGTCTCCTCGCCGACTTCCGGGTACTGATAGATGAACGTGTCGGGCTTCTCGTAAACGAGTGTCGGCTTGTCGGGGCGGAACGCCGTTTGATAGCTCCACTCGAGCATGCCGGTACCCCCCGCCTGGTACAGGCCGAACCCGTAGCCGAAGCGCAGGACTTCGGGGTGCCAGCCAGTGAGGTCGAGGTTGTAGAACCAGACTTCCTTGCCGTCTCTGTGGACTCGGTCCAAGAGTGCTCCCCAGCCCTCGGCGTCGTACGTGCCGCGGCGAAGCGTTGGGCCGTCGTGGTAGACCAGGACGTCGCACAGGTCGTACAACCGGGCCAATGCCTCCGGGTTGCCGTTTGGGCCGTCCTCCTCCGTCCGCACGCCGGGGAGGGACTTCAGGATCCGCAGGCACTTCTCGGTGTCGTCCAGGTTGGCGGCGTGCTCAAAGGGCTCGTCCAATGGCTGGAAGATCAGCTCGGGCCAGTCACTCTGTTTGCCTTGGGCCGCGATTGCCTCGATCACTTGCCGGTAGTAGCTGGCGAACTTCGCCTCGTCTCCGCCCGCCTGCTGCTTGCACCAACGGAGCACGTCGGCGCCCATGAGCCAGGCAATGGGCATGGTGAAGCCCGCAGTGAGGTACTCGTTGACGGAGCGCTCCAGTTCGCCGGCACCCTCCAAGGTGACCCGCACGTGGTCGCCATCCAGCCCCAGCGTCGCGCCGAGGTTGCAGCAGAGCCCCACCGAGGTCATCCCGTGCTCGCGCATGTCGCGCCAAGCTGCTGCGCGGAAGTCGTCGTCACCGACCGGGCGGTGGTACATGCCGAAGTAGACGTTGTGCGGCTCGCGAAGCCGGATCGCCAGCACTTCGACTTCGAGCGGCAACTGTGTTGGCGGGGCGTCGTCGGCAGTGACAGTGACCGTTCCACGATAGCGTCCCGCCAGAGCGGCGGCCGGAACATGGACGGTGAGCCAGTACTGCTGAGAGGTGTCGGCCGCGACGTCGACCCGCGCCCGTGACGAGAGGTAGAGCGGGACCGTCATCAGGTCCGAATGGAACACCCCCCAGCGTGACTGCCCCTGCTTCAGCCCGTACCGCACCGGGCAGACACTGATCTGCTCGGACGCAATTGCAGCGCCGCCGGACGCGGCCAGCGGGCCGCACTCCACGCGGCCGGCCTTCAGGTTGCGCAGCGCCCGGATCGCGAAGGTCACCGGTTCGCGCTCGCCCGGTGCGGCGAAACAAAAGAGCGGCTTCTCAAGTTCCTCCCTGTCGGGCACCGAGGTGGGGAAGACCAGCCGCAGGTAGTTGCGCGCGTAGCAGACGTATCCCCGCCTGCGCTGCGCCTCGGTGAGCTCCGGCATCGCGCGGTCGTCTGCATAGCGCTGCATCGGCGGCACCACTTTGTCGGTGGGCGTGAGACTGAGATCGTCGAACCACACCGCGCCGGTGCCGGAGTAGCGCAGGTTCAGCCAGAGCCGCAGGCGCATGCTTGTGGTGCCCGGAGGCGGCGCCAGGTACCCGGTGTAGCGCGTCCAGTCCCGATCCATGTTGACGGTGAGGGCGTCGTAGTTAGCGCCCAGCCACTTGCCGCCGGCACTGAGAAAGACGCCGCTCACCCGGGCTTCGGTATCCTTCATGTCCTGCGTCTTGATCCAGGCCCGCAGCTTGTAGTATTTGGCAGCGGGGTCGACCGGGACGTTCTCCAGCGACCACACGCCATCGTCCTCCGGGCGGTCATTGGCGAGGAACACGCTGCGCCCGCCCGAGTGCACCGTCGCGTCGTCCCACTTCACCTGCGGCCGCTGCTTCTGTAGCCCTCGTTCCTTGTCGTTACTGTGGGTGAACTCCCACGCGAAGGTCCAGCCGGCCGGGGCGTCGGCTGCGTCTGTGCCCGTCTCGAAACCGGCGTTGGGGATCAGGTTCGGGGGCTGCTCTTGAGCCGCCGCCGGGGCGCGCAGTGACAGCGCCACCACGCACAGGAAGGTGCGGAACATGCTGAATCACTCCCCTCGTGCTGGTGTGGATTGTGGAGGAAGCGGAGTTGGGTGTCAACCGCAGGTGGAACTCCTGCGGCGCACAGGCGTCGAATGGGCGTAAGCCCAGATAGCCGTTCAGCAAAAGGGGAACCGGAATGGCTCGCTATCTTCGCGTCGCGATTATCCTCGCCGGTGCCGTCGCAGTGGCGGCAGGCCAGGCGTGGGTGAACACCTCGGCCCAACGCAGCGGCCAGCAGTCCCCCTCGACATACGTTCGACGGACGAACAAGCCAGTGACCACTTCCGGGCCCGTTTCGTTCCCCCGCTTGGCAGTCGAGGCCGGGCACGACCAGATGCCGTTCGTTGCGCCCCGGGAATACGGGGTGGTGTACTTCATTCAGACTCCGGGCAACCAACGTGTGTCCCCGGAAACGCCTGTGCGATTTGACCGGCAGATCGTCCGGCAGGGCAACGCGGTCGTGGAGTTCTCCGAACGTGGGGTCGTGGTCTGGGGACCAGCGGGCGCCAGGCCCGCCAAGGGCCACGGTCAACTTGGCGCTCGGCGCCCGCTTCGGTAGCCGCCGTCGTTGGGCGCTTCGGCACGTTCCTGTCTCCCGCGGCTCACTTCGCTGGCTCGGGTCCGTCCAGCCGCGACAATAACTGCGCCCAGTTTCTGCGTGGCCCCATTGTGCTCGCCATATATAGTGGGGTACAATCGATTACACGCAACATGTAGGTGGAAGTTAGGGCGAGAAAAGCTATACATTTCCCTCCGCGCGTCGCCGCGGGGACGCCGCCATGAACTGCCCGGTCTGCTCAGAACCCAACACCAGAGTTGTCGAGTCTCGAGTGACCGAAGGCGGGGCCCTGGTTCGGCGACGACGGGAATGTGTGAGCAAGTCCTGCCGGAACCGGTTCACCACCTATGAGCGCGCGATCGACCCGCCGTTAGTAGTCATCAAGAAAAACAACCGGCGGGAGATGTTCGACTCGCGGAAGATCCGCATGGGGATGCTGAAGGCGTGCGAGAAGCGCCCCATTGAGCTGTTGCAGGTTGACGAGGCCATCGAGCGGATCGAGAACGGCCTCCGCGCCGAGCAGGTGATGGAGGTCCGAGTGAAGGAACTCGGGAACCGTGTAATGGAGGAACTTCGGCGACTGGATGATGTGGCGTACATCCGGTTTGCCTCGGTATATCAGGAATTCGACAACGCCAAGAGATTTGCCGAGATTCTGGCCGCGCTGTCAGAGTAGCAACGCAGCAGTTGGGCTCGAACCAGCGCGGTCCCGTCTGGACGCGCGCACTTGCAGCAACTCCCGGGCATTCCCAATGCCGACTTTGCCAGGGCCGGCGGCCGGGTGATGTCACACTGGATTAGTTTCAAGGTTGCGGCGCGGCCAGAACCTCTGCAAATCCGTATAGACACCGTCAGGGACGCAGGCAGGGCCATTAGCCCTGCCTTTTGCTTGTCGGGACATTCACTCGGAGGCCGGACCCGTTGGCGGCTGAAGTACCGGAGTTCGATGCGTCGGCGTTGGAGGAGCATCCGCTGCGGATGTCGCACGTCCTGCGCGGGGTCTATGTGGGCGACCTCCACGACGCCCAGCAGGTGCTCGTCGGTGGCGCCGCCGAGGTTCACGCCGTGCTCAACATGGCCGACATGAGCAGCGGCGAGTTGCCCTACCCGCCGGTCCCCGCCTCCATCACGTACTGCAACCTGCCGCTGATCGACTTCCAGTACTGCGATCCCCGGAACTGGCACGAGGCTGCAGACTTCATCGACCGGTTCAAAGAGGGCATCTTGGTCCATTGCCTCGCCGGGATCAGCCGGTCGCCCACCGCGGTGCTGGCGTACCTGGTGAAGTACGAGAAGCTCTCCCAGTGGCGCGCGATGCGGCTACTGCGGAAGGCGCGGCCTCAGGCGCGACCGGCGCCGGAGTTGCTGAAGTCGTTCGCGGATTTCCGCAAGACGCTGCGTTGGAGCCGATAGCCATACTGCGCTCGCCGAGCGCGGGCAACGAGCGGGGCGAATCAAGTGTGCCGGAGGCTGACCTCAATGCCGAATGCGATCCGACTGGCGTTGATCGGTTGCGGGGGCAACATGCGGAACGCCCACGTGCCTCGGTTGTTGCGCCACGGCGCCGCGGAGTTCGTGGCGTGCGTCGAGCCGAACAAGGACTGCGTCGACGAGCTTCGACGCAAAGACGACCGGCTGCGGGCCATTCCCGACTACGATGCCCACGCCCAAATGCTCCGGGAGGTCCAGCCCGACGCGGTGGTCATCAGTACGCCGCACACGGCGCACTTCCGACACGTCATGGACAGCCTGGAGGCCGGCTGCCATGTGCTCGTCGAAAAGCCGATGGTGTGCTCGACACAAGAAGCGAGGCAAGTCGTCGCGGCTGCCGAGGCGACGGGCAAGGTTGTCTCCGTCTCCTACCAGCGGCACTACCAGGGTCTATTCCAGCGCATGCGCGAGCTGGTTCTCGACGGGGAACTGGGCGCGCTGCAGTTTCTGACGGCCCTGCAGAACCAAGCGTGGTACGCGAACCGCCTCAAAGGACTCGGCTGGCGGCACGTCCCGGAACTCTCGGGCGGCGGGCAGCTCAACGACTCGGGAAGCCATCTGATCGATATTCTGCTTCACGTGACCGGGCTGGAGCCGAAGCGGGTCCACTGCCTCCAGCAGAACTTCAAGCTCGCCGTAGACGTGAACGCCGCTATCAGCGTTGAGTTCACCGAGGGCACCCTCGGCTCGATCAACATCGTCGGCAACGGGCCGGGCATCAAGTCGTCTGTGTGGGAGGACCTCACCTTGTACGGGGAAGCGGGCGCGCTCTTCTACCGCATGATGGGCCAGCCCGACCACAAGCCGACGCTTGAGTGGCGCAAGTTCGACCTGGAGCACCCGCTGCCGGTGGGCAGTACCCCGCCCGACTCCGACCCCGACACCAACTTCCTGGACGCCGTTCGGGGTGAGGCACAGGTGCTCACCCCGCCCACCTGTGGGCTGCGCACCATCCAGTTGACCGAAGCAGCCTGGGAGTCGGCGAGGCGCGGGGCGGTTGTGGACGTGGACGAGCTGTAGGCTACTTCTCCGGCAACGAAACCCGAACCAGCGAATGTGCCGGACAGCGCACTGTTGCGTCGCCGTGCTCCACGACAACTGCGCTCGAAGCCAGCGCAACGCGGTTGGGGTGCTCTCGGTCGTTGGCTGCCATGTAGGAGTCACCGGTGAGGGTCTGGACGTGCGCCTCTTCCGTTTCGGGCCGGCCTGCCACGTGCAGCCGAACGTCAAAGCCCGTCGTCGGGTGCCGGTTCACGAGGAACACGGTGAGCTTCTTGCCCTCGGCGTCGGTCAGCGCCAGGCAGTCCAGGTAGGGCACGTTCTTGGCCGCGTCGATGCTGGGGGCGCCGGGGGAGTCGTAGCCAGGGCAGGCGAGAGTCACAGGGGCCAGTCGATCGCAGTCCTGCGTGGCGTACAGGTAGTGGCACCAGTGAACGGGGTTGGGGTAGACGAACTCGCGCTCCTTACGCAAGCCACCGCCGTGGTTGACGAGCGCGCTGTGGGTCACGAGCTCGACCACGCCGTTGGTGCGCGCACAAGCATTGAGGATCTGCGCCGTCCAGAGCGCCTCGGTCAGGCTGGCGTTGTTGGGCAGGTTTGGCCGGTTGGTGAAGACCTGCAGCTCGGTGAGAGCGATCTTCGGCTCGAGGCCTGCTCCGGCCATCTGCTTCGCCAGGCGATCCAGGTAGCCGGCGTACCACACGGGGAAGCCCATGAACGCTCGGAACACCCTCTCGGCGTCGGTCTCGTCGCGGGCGCCGCCGCCGGTCAGCGTGTGCAGCGAGAGTGATCGAACGAGCGGTCCCGCGCCGGCCAGCACCTGTTCGTTCCAGGCCGGGTTGTCGCCATTGGCGATGAACAGGATGCTCGGGTCGACGGCGTGCATCGCTGCGTAGAACGCGCGATACCGCTGGGCGTACTCCTCCGCTGTGCAATGCCC
This sequence comes from Armatimonadetes bacterium CG06_land_8_20_14_3_00_66_21, assembly GCA_002779825.1. Lineage (GTDB taxonomy): Bacteria > Armatimonadota > Abditibacteriia > CG2-30-66-41 > CG2-30-66-41 > CG2-30-66-41. The sequence goes on from PEVN01000424.1 coordinate 9,007, forward strand.
GATCTGCCAGATGCCGTAAAGCTCGTTCCCGATCTCCCAGTAACGAACGCCGTACGGCGCGGGGTGGCCGTTCTTGGCGCGGAGCGCGCCGTACTCCATGTCGGTGCCGCCGTTGCAGTACTCGAGCCACTGCGCTCCTTCTTCCGGCGTCCCGTCGCCGGCGTTGAGACAGATCATCGGCTCGCAGCCGACGGCGCGACAAAACGCCATGAACTCGTCGGTGCCCACATGGTTGTACTCCGGCATGTTCCACGCGCGATTGTGACGGATCGGGCGATCGTCGAGCGGGCCGATGCCGTCTTTCCAGCGGTAGCCGGAGACGAAGTTCCCGCCCGGCCAGCGGAGCAGCGGCAGCCTTGACTCCCGCAGCAGCCGGATCACGTCCGGGTCGAACCCGTCCACATGATCGGCGGGGAACAGGAAAACCTGATCCAGCCACACCGTTGCCGGAGCTTCCAGCCCGAGACGGAAGAGCAGCGGGTCGCCGGGGTTCACGCCGGTCAGGTCGAGGGTGAGTCTGGCTTCGAGCTTCTGCCACTCGGTTCCCGGCAGCTCGACCGTCGCAGCACCCAGCGACTGGCCCGCCACCGAAGCGACGGAGAGATGTAGCGCGCCACCGCCTTCCTGGCGACGCGCCCAGAAGGACACCTCGTAGTCGGCCGTGCGGTGCGTCGGCAGGAAGAGGGGTTGCTGCAGACCGACTTCTGGTGTCTCCAGCTTGGTCACTGCGAGGCGTTGGCAGAACTCAGCGTTGCGCGCGTTGCCGTCCAGGGAGTAGTCGACCTCGCCCCGGCCGTAGGGCATCCACCACGCCGCCAGTTTGTCGGGGTCCGTCGACGGAAGCTGGGCAGGAACGCCCGGCTGAACGTGCCGGTACCTCCCAGCCAGCGCGTCCTTCGACTCTGCGAAGTACCGCCAACTCTCGAAACCCGGATTGCGCAGCACCTGTGCCCACATGCCGTTGTATATGTTGCGGCCCAAGTGCTCGGTGAACTTGCCGTACAGCAGCCGGCTCACCGGGCGCGGCTCGCGTTTGGTGGGGTCGACGGCGACGCGGCACGAGTCGGCGCTGTGCCAGATGAGTAGTTGGTCTGCCTGTACCATTGTCCTCACTCCCAGGAAGGTCCCAGCCACCGCCAGGCAGCCAAGGGTCCGGATCGCCTCCATCCCATACATTCGAAGAGGTGGGATTGCGATCGACGCTTGCCCTCGTCTGTGGCGTCGTGCCTGCAGTCGCACGGCACGCTCAGTCATCGTTGTTCCTCGCAGTACGGCCCCGCTCGACGAGTCAGGTCGCCTGATTCTAACTGAACGCACGCGCCTCGTTAAGTGGTTCCACTGCCTGGGTAGTTCGGCCTGCCGGCAGGGCCCCCCGCGGCGGACCGCGAAGACAGGGATGCTCCGCCGGCCCGTCAAGCCACGCGCGTGGGTCACCCCCATACGCGCGCGGCTCTACGAACGCCCGGACGAGAGGACGAAGCGACGAGGTGGTTGCGCACGAACGCCAGCACGACCGATAGCCCCCAACTCCGCGAGGCGCTGCCCGAGGGTTGGGCGGAGCAGTTCCTCGGCGGGGCAGAAGCCAGGCTCACGCTCGAGAGCGACCTCCAGCTCGATGGGCAATCCGGCTCGCCGTGGCTCTTGGCCACCGACGACCGGGTCCTCGTCGTCGACCGGACCGGTGGCGCGCCGGAGGTTCAGTTTGAGCTGCCTTTGGACCAGATTGAGAAGGCAGAAGCAGACCACTATGTGGGCAACGGCTACCTGTACTGGTCACGGCAGCGGGGCGAACGCCCCTCGTGCGCTTCTCTCGGTCGCGGGCGCAGGCCTTTGGCGCCGCCGCGGCAGAACTGACCCGTCTGGCCAGAAACGGCGAGGCGGCAGCCCCCGCCTCCCGGCCCGGCGGCTCGCCCTCCGTTTACCGCGGTCCAGCGCCCAAACGCTGTGACCAATGCAGCAAGGTGGTGCCCCACTGGTCCTCCGTCTGCCCCGACTGCCTGAAGAAGCGACAACTGCTCGTTCGCCTGCTACGGTACGCGTTGCCGTTCTGGCCGCTGGCCACCGCCGGGCTGCTGCTCATGCTGTTGCTGACGGCCGTCGATATGGCGCCGCCGTACCTGTCGAAGGTCATGGTGGACGACGTCAGCGGCGCCCGCAACTACACACTGCTCAAGTGGGTCGCGTTTGGCATCCTCGGCATCAACGCAGTGAGCGCCGCCTTGGGTGGGGTACGCGGGTATCTCATGACGGCCCTGGGGCAGATGATCACGGTCCGCATCCGCCAGGAGACCTACGACCACCTTCAGCGACTCGGCTTGCGCTACTACGACGAGCAGCAGACCGGCCAGCTCCTGTCGCGGGTGACGCACGATGCCGGCAAGACGACCTTGATCAACCTGCTGTGTCGCTTCTACGACGTGCAGCAAGGGGCGATGCGCCTGGACGGGGTGGACCTGCGCGACGTAACGCAAACGTCGCTGCGGCGGCAGATCGGCATCGTGCTCCAGGAGCCGTACCTGTTCCACCCAGATCCTGCAATCCGTTTTGAGCGGCGAGCAAGAAAAGGGGAAAAGGCGAACTTGTGAGTGAGAGTTCGCATTCCTTGAGCAGGAAGGAGTTCCCCTTTTCCATGAGCGAGTCTGGCCGAAGCAAGTGTCGGGTGTCGCCTCGGAAGGTGAAGCTGGAGACGGCGGATCAGGGGCTGACGTCGTATGCGGGGCTGCTGCCGGTGATCCGGTTCGTGCAGAAGCGATTGAGATTCCGGAGGGTGTGCTGCGAGACGGTGTCGCACGAACGGGGGGGCGAACGCGGCGTATCAACTGTCAGACGTGATCGAGCTGGCGGTGCTGGGGGTGTTGGCTGGCGCGGCGTCGCTGACGGGCGTTTGTCATGTGTGGGCGGACAGCGTGCTGCGGCGGGTGGCGGGGTGGACGCGGCTGCCGGTGGACACGACGCTGGGTCGGGTGTTCAAGGAGGTGGATCGGGCTCAGGTGGTGGCGCTGGAGACGCTGAACCAGCGGTTGCGGGGTCGCGTGTGGCGGCGGGCGGTGCAGACCGGGAAACGGCTGGGCTGTGCGACGCGAGTGCTGTGGGTTGATGTGGACTCGACCGTGCAGACGGTGTTTGGGGACCAGGAAGGGGCGAAGAAGGGGTACAACGAGCACAAGCGCGGGGCGAAGAGCTACCCTCCGCTGTTGGGCTTCTGTGTGGAGACCAAGGAGATCCTGCAAGGCTGGCTGCGGAGTGGCGCTGCGTATACCGGCAACGGCATGGTGTTGTTCATGCAGCAGTTGGCGGCGTCGGTCAACCGGCGGGTGCGGATCGTGTGGCGGGCGGACAGCGGCTTTTTCGGCGTGCCCAATGGGCACGAGGAGAGACGCTGGACTTTGCGGAGTCACGCGGAGACGGCTACTTGATCAAGGTGAAAATGAAGAACTTGGTGGGGCTGTTGTCGCGACAAGTGTGGACACCGGCGACCGGGCAGCCCGGCTGGGAAGAGACCACCTTCGCGCACCAGTGCGGGCCGTGGTCCCGGAGTCGCACCTTCAACGCCCTGCGGCAGCGAAAGCGCTCGGAGCCCACGCCGCAACTGCAATTGCTGGAAGCGCCGGAGTACGATTCCTTCTGCTACGTCACCAACCTGTCGTTGACCCCGTGGGAGACGCATCAGACCTACGGGAAACGCGCGACCTGCGAGGGGTGGATCGAGGAAGCCAAGAACCAGATGGGTCTGGCGGCGTTGCGGACGGACGAGTTCCAGGCCAACGCCGCGCTCTTCCAGTGTGCGGTCCTGGCCTACAACCTGGTCCGCTGGATGGCGCTGCTGAGCGGCGACGAGCAACTGCGGCGTTGGGAAATGCAGACCGTGCGGACGTTCCTGATCCGCGTCGCGGGCAAGCTGGCCCGCGGCAGCCGCCAACTCACCCTGAAGACCCCGCAGGAGCATCTGCACGCTCGCCAATGGGCGGCGTGGGTGGCGGTCAGCGCCTGACCGGCTGAGCGTCACCCCCCAACCCAGTCCACTCCCTGACTCGCCGGCGGCGCGTCAGGGAGTAGTATGCCTGGGAGGCCTTCCGCCCACCCTGGCCCGGCAGTGGGCTGCGGTTCAGAGCCGTTTGGACCCTGCCGCAAGGCCCCCGGGCGGCTCCGGAAGGCCCTCCTGCCTGTCCTCCGACCCCGCTGCACGCGTCCCGCCACCGCCAAGCGGTGGGCGGAAACGAGGATTGC
>PEVN01000493.1 GCA_002779825.1 Armatimonadetes bacterium CG06_land_8_20_14_3_00_66_21
AACGGGACTCGTACCCGTACGACGAGTGGTGCGAAGACGGCGGCGCCCTCCTGTGGACCGCCTACTACGAGATCGTGTCTCGCGCCCGGTTCCTCGGCGCCGACGACGCGTGGCGCCGGTTCAAGGAGATCCTCGCGCGCTACGACCTGCCCGACCATCTGGTTGGCGGCAACCCGCTCTGCCGCGGCGAGACCAACAACGACACGGAGGGACGCGGCTCAGTGGGAACCTGGGGCGCCTTCCCGGAGAGCGGCCTGGCGCCGACTGCCTTCCTGTCCGCGTTCCTGGGAATCCGCGCGGACCTTGACGGGCTGCACGTTTGGCCGAACCTGCCCGCCTCGCTGGAGTTCGCTGGCGTGGAAGGGCTGGTGTTCCGCGGGCGGAGGCTGAAGGTCACGTGCTACCGGACGCAGGTCGTCCTGGAGTGGGCCGGAGGGAGGCAGGTGCTGCCGGTGCCGGCACTGGGAGCAGTCCTCGTAGCCGAGCAGGCTCTGGCCGCCCGCAACTGAGTTTTGTCTCTGGGGATCGGGTCCCCGTGGCGTGTCTCGGCGCGACTATCGCAAGTGGCGCGATCTTGAGGTACCCTCTCCCTCCGTCACCAACCCAGGAGATGACCCGACCAAGCACCATGCAAGCAGACTCCGTGCTCCTTCCCGGCCGTGAGGAATCGTTCTCCCTCGCCCTCCCCCCCAGCCTCGTCGCCCTCCGCGGGCGCGCCCTGGAACTGCAGCGCCAGCCGCAGCCGGGCCTGCCCGACCTCACCCTCATCGACGCTTGCAGTTGGGCGGCGCACACCGAGGACGAGGACTGGCTGCTGTGGCGGGCGCGCCGGTGCGCGGAGCGGCTGAAGGCGATGCCGGTTGAACTGGAATCGGGGGAGTTGGTCGTCGGCAAGCCGCTGTTCCGCGAGCCGACGGAGGCCGAGCGACCTCTGCTGGAGGCGGCGCACCGGACGCTTGCTTCGGTGCCCCCGTTCCCCGGCGGGGACGCCGGGCATTTCCACCCGAACTACGAGAAGTTGTTCCGGCTGGGGATTGGCGGCCTGCTCGGGGAGATCGACGCGCGACGGAGCCAATCGGCGCTGACAGACGAGCAGCGCGTGTTCTACGAGGCGTGCCGAATCGCCTTGGAGGGGCTGTCGGCCTTCTGCCGGCGCGTGGGTGACGAGTGCGAGGCAATGGCGCAACGGAAAGGCGAGCGCGCAGAGCCGTGGCAGAACCTAAGTGCCGTCTGTCGCCGGGTGGCGACAGAGCCGCCGGCGACGTTCCGTGAATCTATCGAGTTGATGTTCCTGACGGAGATCGCGCTGTGGTTCGGCGAGGACCATGGGCTGACGTGTCCCGGCCGCATGGACCAGACCTTGCGCCGGTTCTACGCGGCAGATCTCGCTGCCGGTCGGCTCACGCGCCGCGAAGCCTTCGAGTCAATCTGCTGCCTCTTTATCCAGATGAACAGGATCCTCTGGCCCGGCTCCGCCGTCGCGGTGATGGTCGGCGGGCGCGATGCCGAAGGGCGCGACGTTACCAACGAGCTGACGTATCTCTGCCTGGCAGCGCGCCAGGCGACGCGGCTGGTCTACCCGACGGTCGGGCTGGTCTGGCACGAGGGCACCCCGGACGAGCTGACCGACTTCGCCACGCGAATGCTGGCGACGGGCGGCGGCGACCCGGCCTTCTTCAATGACGCGTTGATCGCCCAAGGTCTGCGCGATCACGGCGTCAGCGAAACGGACTCCCACAACTACATGAACTCGACGTGCGTCGAGATCAAGGTCTGCGGCGCCTCCAATATGTGGGTGACGGCCCCCTACTTCAACTGCCCCAAAGGGCTGCTTAACGCGATGGAGCACGTCGCGACGAACGGCACGCCGGAGCCGGAGTCGTTCGACGGGCTGCAGGAGCTTGTGCGACAGGACCTGGCCGGCACCATTCGCCAAGCGGCCGAGAGCCTGGATCACGTCTGGCAGGAACGGGCGACGCGCGGCTGCTTCCCGCTGGCGAGCTGCCTGATCGACGACTGCCTCCAACGCGGCCGCGACTTCGACCGCGGCGGCGCGCGCTACAACTGGGTCGAGAACTCCTTCGTCGGCCTGGCCAATCTGACAGACAGCCTGCTTGCCGTGAAGCACCTTGTGTACGACCGGCAGGAGCTGTCGCTGAAGGAGCTTCAGGCAGTCGCCGCGAGCAACTTCGAGGGCCACGAAGACCTCCGTCAACGCCTCCTCAACAGCCTGCCCAAGTATGGCAACGACGACGGCGAAGCAGACAAACTGGCGAAGGAGTGGGCGGAGTTCCTCGTCACCGCAACAGAGTCCAACACCGTCGGCCCGCACCGCTACGTGCCCGGGTTCTTTTGCTGGATCATGCACGAGCACCTGGGGAGCGACACCGGCGCCACCCCCGACGGCCGCCCGGCCGGCTGGCCTCTGGCCGACGGTGCTGGCGCGGCGCAAGGGCGCGAGAAGTGCGGCCCCACGGCCTCGGTGCTGTCTACCACCAAATGGTCCCACCGGCCCATCCTGGGCGGCTTGGTCCACAACGCCAAGTTCTCGAAGACCCTCCTCAAGCGCGACTCCGCCCGCAAGGCGCTCCGGGATGTCATCGAGACGTACCTGCGGCGCGGCGGCTTCGAGATGCAGATCAACGTCGTCGGCAAAGACACCCTCCTCGACGCCCAGGAACACCCCGAGCAGTACCAGGACCTCTTGGTACGCGTCGCCGGCTACTCCGACTACTTCGTCCACCTGAACCGGAACATGCAGGATGAAGTGATCGCTCGAACGGAGCATGAGCTCTGAGAAGACGCGGGGACAAGGAGACGGGGAGACTTGGGGAAAAGGGGACAAGGAGACTTGGAGACAAGGAGACACGGCGACTGGGGGGGGGCGGCGCACACGCTGGACCTCCGGACGACGTGGCGCCGCCACCGGCCGTCACTTGCGTTCTGCCGGCGGGCTCTTCCCCAGCGCGCCCTCTTCAACCCTCTCCCCCCATCTCCTTGTCCCCAAGTCTCCTTGTCCCAACAACCCCGGAGGTACCCCATGGCCCAATACACCGTCATCGTCACCGATCACGTCTTCCAGTCCTTCGAAGCGGAAACCGAGATCCTCGCCGCAGTCGAGGCGAAGCTTGAGGTGCTTCAGTGCAAGTCGGCGGCGGAGCTTGTGCCCCAAGTTGCCGACGCCCACGGGTTGCTGAACACCTACCTGCCCGGCATCGGCGCACCGGTGTTCGACGCCGCGCCCGAGCTCAAGGCCGTGGTGCGCTACGGCATCGGGCTGGACACCATCGACATCGCCGAGGCGACGAAGCGCGGAATCGCCGTCGCCAACGTGCCGGACTACTGCATCAACGAAGTGGCCGACCACGCCCTGGCCCACTTTCTGAGCCTCGCCCGAAAGCTCCCCCTGTCGGACCGGAAGGTGCGCGCCGGCGAGTGGTCGCTCTCCTATGTCAAGCCGGTGAAGCCGCTCCAGACCATGCGCGCCGGCATCCTCGGCTTCGGCCGCATCGGCAGGGCCCTCGCCGCGCGGCTGAAGCCCTTCGTCGCCGAAGTGACGTTCTTCGACCCGTTCGTCCAAGTGGAGTGCGAAGGCTGCCAGCCGCTGGCCTTCGACGACCTGCTGGCCACCTGCGACGCGGTTTTCGTCCAGTGCCCCGCGACCCCGGAGACACGCCACCTGCTCAACCGAGACGCCTTCGCCAAGACCACCCGCCAGCCGCTACTCATCAACTGCGCCCGCGGCGAAATCGTCGAGACCGACGCAGTGGTCTGGGCCTTAGAGAACGGCAAGCTCGCCGGCGCCGGCCTGGACCTCTTAGAAGATGAAAACGCCGTCGTCAAACACGACCACCCGCTGAAGCACTTCGACAACGTCCTCCTCACCCCCCACAGCGCCTGGTTCTCCGACGCCGCCATCCCCGAACTACAGCGCCGCGCGGCGGAGGAAATGGCGCGCATTCTCAGCGGCGAGCGACCGAAGTCGTTTGTGAACCCGGAGGCTTGGGGGCGGTAGCGGGACCAATTGCCTGGAGGATGGGAGGGGTGGAAGGCGGGATGGTTGTCGCGACTGCTCTCAAGTCGCAGGCGGCGCGGGAGTCGCGCGTGCTTCGCCCTGACGCCGACGGGCCTCCACCCCCGCCCAGAACTTGGCGGCGGCCTGGTGGAAGTACTCCAGTAGCTCCCCCTGCGTCATGCCCTTGGTCTCAGCGTAGATCCCGGCTTGGATCTGCCGTTTCATGTCCACGCAGTCAAATGTCTTCGTCGTCATACGCAACGACCTCCAGGGGGCTGATAATCGTCAGCAGCGGGGCGAGCAGCTTGGCGTCGGGGTGGTTGACCTTCAGGATCAGATGGCTGCCGACGGTTTCGATCACCTGCCGGCGGAAGTCGCTGATACGCTGGGACGAGACGATCATCGCGATGCCGAACTTCCGGCACTCCTGCATCATCGTGCCCAGCAGCCCCAGCTTGGCGGCGCGATGGGCTTCGTCAAAGATCACGACCTGCCGCAGGTGCGGCGACTCCCCCCGGGCGAACATGTCCTTGTAGACCTTGTGCAGGAAGAAGCTCGCCGCCGCGAGCTGGTTCTGCTCCGTGCCCACGTCATGGATGTCCAGTACTGTGGTACCGGCCACCAGATCGTCCACGCCAGCCTCGT
>PEVN01000533.1 GCA_002779825.1 Armatimonadetes bacterium CG06_land_8_20_14_3_00_66_21
GACGCGGCGGCCGGCTCGCCAGCGCCTCTCCCAAACACTGAGGTCTGGACGGGAGACTTGAGCGTTGCCGTCTGGAACTCGCCTTCGGAGATCGCGCCATCGAGGGTCTGCACGAGCCCTCGTTGGTGGAACGGACAGCCGCACACGATCTCCTGGCCGGTCTCCAGGCTCTCCCGGCGGGAATACAGCAGGTTCAGCCCCAAGGTGGGCGCGTGCTTCTGCATCCAAGCGGGATCCGGCTGTTCTCCGTCAGCCCACTTCCGCCATTCCGCCAACTCCTCCGCGCGCCGCGGATCTGCGGGGCAGACAAATGACTCGAGAGAATCGACGTAGCCAGGATAGAGATCGGTCAGGTAGGCGGGGTACTTCTTGTAGTCGGCCTTGTATCGCCCCAGCGCCAACCAGGTGGTCTGCAGGTTGGCGCGACAGGAGTTCTCTCGGCCACGGGCCCGGACCGTGCGCAGCAGCGGCACGGAGAGAGCGGCGAGGGCGGCGATGATGTTCAGGACGATGATCAGTTCGACGAGCGACAGCCCCCGCCGGTGAGTGGCACGGTCAGACATGAATTGACTCCCTCGTAAGCGGGCGCTCCGTGCCGCCCTGAGCGCTGCGGGCAGCGATCTATCCCTGCCTGGCCCGGAGCGCCTCCAAGCAGGAGTCCATCATCGTCTCGACAGAGGGATCCCGGCCGACGCAGACCTGCACAGCTCGCTCGTTGGTGTAAACAAGCATGCCCACCCCGTCTGCCGTGCGAGCACCGACGGCGGCCGCCTCGCGCAGCAGCTTGGTCTCCAGCGGGTTGTAGACGATGTCGTAGACAGCGAGGTCGGGACGCAGAAGCTCGGCCGGTACCGGCGACTCCTCTTCGGCGGGGTGCATCCCCACCGAAGTGGTGTTGACGAGGAGCGTGCTCTCCGAGAGTGCCTGGGCAAGCACGTCGTCAGTCAGCGGGAGCGCTGTCACCGGCACCCCCGTGTGCTGGCAGACTTCAGCAGCCAAGGCCGCTCCGCGGGCCTCCGTTCGGTTGAGAACTGTGAGCGCGGCGGCGCCCTCCAGAGCGAACTTGTAGGCCAGACAGCGGCCCGCCCCGCCGGCGCCAAGAAGGGCAATTCGGGCGTCCTTGAGAACGATGCCCTGTTCTCCGAGACTCCGCGAGGCTGCGTATCCGTCGGTGTTGTACCCGAGGACACCCTCGCCGTTGAAATGGATCAGGTTGAGGGAGCCGATCAGCTTCCCGAAGGAGTCTATCTGGTCGACGAGTCCCAACGCGGCGACCTTGTGAGGGATGGTCACCATCAACCCGAGGAATCCGGCCGCGCGGGCGCCGGTCACAACGGCGGGGAGGTCTGCGGGCGAAACGCGAAGGGCAATATTCCGCACATTCACCCCCAGTTCACATAGCGCGGCGTTCTGGAGGACCGGCGTCATGGAGTGCCCAATCGGGTCGCCGAGGATCGCGATATAGCGCGTGCTCGCGTTGAGAAACGGCGCTTGGCTGCTGCCGGAAGGGCTGGAGGTCATTTCGCCTGCCTTTGGTCACTTCGGTGAGGTAACCGATTCCCGCCACACGGCTGCCTTGAGATCGTTGGCCCACTTGCGGGCCAACTCCGCTTGTGTGGCGCCGTTTGCCTCTGCATCTTCGGCGGTGACCTTGGTTAGCAGGATCCCCTCCCAGACCACGGCCGGCGTGCCCTCCACGCTCTGGACCTCGACGGAGTACATGCGCGCATTCGCCTGCAGGGCCTCGTTGAGCCGTTTGGCGGACTCGGTACCGCGAGAGAGCTGCGGGTCATCGACCAGTTCGAAGAGCTGCGTCTTGCCCAGCGTCACCCGGCTGCGCACTCCTGCTCCAGTCTCCGGCGCCTTCTCGGCGGTGGCGACTGCGCCGCCCGCCGTCAGCCGCCGGTTGAGCGGGATGCCCAGTTCCGTCAGCCGGTCGGCGAGGTACCGAATCCGGTCCGGCGTCAGCGGGTGAGTCTGGTAGATCCCCGGATCGCCGCCGTGCGGACTACGCTCTTCCTTGTCGCGCAGCAGTTCCATGAATGTGAGCAGCCCCACCGGGCTGTACTCCGAGCCGACCAGGTAGGCGATCGCGGCCTCATCGGCTTCGTGCTCGGCTTCTTGGCTGTAGCCGTTCAAGATTGCGTCGATGATCATTAGCCCCATGCGGCCGAGGTCCGCACCCGACGACCCACCGGCGGCGACGCCGACGACGGCGAGGAGTTGCCAGAGCTGCAGTTTCTTCTGTCTCGCCAATAGCCGCAACACGTGCATCCGGGCGTTGTGCGCGATCTCGTGGGCGAGGACGCCGGCGACCTCGTGATCCGTGCGCGTGGCCTTGAGTAGTCCCGTGGTGACGTAGACATACCCTCCGGGAAGCGTGAACGCGTTCATCGTGTCGTCGTCGATGATCTTCACCTGGTACTTGATCAGGGGACGCTCCGAACGCGGCCCAATCACCTGGACCATGTGCTCAAGACGAGGTTGCCAGTCTTTGTCCTCGATGAACTTGTAGCGCTTCGCGACCTGCCCCGCGGCCTCCTTGCCCATCTCGACCTCTTTGGGCGTGCTGTCGGGGGGGGTGTCCGACGCTGTCCCCAGCCGACAGACCAGCCCGCAGCTCAGGAGCAGAAGCTGCGTCCCCGGCCGAATGTGAATGCGGGCCTTCAGGGGCGGCAATTGAAGCTCTCCTTTGCCCCTACTTGAGCGATTCCGCCATATGGAGCAGTTCCGCTTTGCTGAGGTCACCCACCAGCACCACCTGCGGGCTGGTGTCCAGCACGCTGATTACATTGCTGGCCCCGAACTGCTCGGCAACCCAGCCCAGCCCGCTGGTTGGGTTGGCTGGCTCTACAGGCACCCGGCGCGGGGTCGCCTCGCCTGGCGTGGCGGGCATCGCCTCGAAGAGAGAGATGCTATTCAGCCCGTCGACGTACCGGATGATCGCTGACTTCCCTTCGCAACAACGATGGTCGAAAATGTAGTACCCCTCGACATCGTATCCCTGGGGAACATGGCTTGGGAGGCGAGGCTTGAACCCCAGTTCGCCGCCCAACGCCGCCAGCGTCGCGGTGCGCGCAGACTCTCGCTGCTGGTCGGAGTACGTGGAAGCCTCGGAGGGCAGCATGAACATCAGGTCGCTGATGTCGACGCCGTACTCGATGCTGCGGAAAGCCGACCGGGAGCGGAGCGCGCCCGCCGAGTCGTGGCTCTCGCTCCGCAGGACCACGGAATGCTCCTTGTCGACCCAGAGCCGTTTCCAGGCGTTCCCCGGATAGCGGGGACGGACATCAATGACCCACGTAGCACGGTGGGCAATGGTGTCCGGGCACACGATGCGAACGGCGTAGTTGTTCAGCAGAAGCGGAAAGCGCTCAGCGACCTCGGCGGGAGAGATGGTCTCATTGGTGACTTCCATCACCTCGCCTTTGCTCCCGCAACGCCACGCCATGATCCCGTCGGAACCCACCGTCATCCCAGCTTGGGGGCCGCTGAGGTAGCTGACTTTGTACTTGCCCGGGGCGCGATGGAGGATGTGGGCTCGCGCGCTTACCTGCCCGCCGCGCACGAACGACTCGGTCTCTGTCTCGCCGGAGTAGTCGGCCGCCTCGAGATCTGCCCGCATCGCTCGCCGCAGGACTTCCTCGCCCGGGGGCGCCGACCGCAGCGCGAAGTAGCACCGCCCCTGGCGCCCGGCCGCGGCAACTGCGGCGACGATAGCAATGCCCCATGCAATCTTCCTGACCACGGCCGCCTCACCGCCTGTTGTCTGAAGGCACGTAGTTCACGAGAGTGCCCAGCGCAGCCTTGTCGGAAAAGAGCTCGCCCTGGGCCATTGCTGCGTGCTGCTGAACGAAATCCAGGTTTGAGGCCACCTGCTCCACTGGCATCGGTCGGAACTCGAACCGGGGCTGGTGCCTGACAACTGCGAAGGCCAGTACTGCAGCCAGCGCCATCCCGCCGGCGAAGGCCGGGATCACCTTGGGCACGCGCCACCACGCCCCTCCTCGGGAACGCGCCTCAATCCGGTCGCGGACCTGGTACCAGAGGTACGGAGGTGGCGCCAGCTCCGGCACGCCTTCCACCGCGCGCAAGACAGACTGGAATGCCTGCCATCTCTGGGTACATTCTGGGCACCCCTGGAGGTGTCGCTCAATCCGCAGCAGGTGTCGCTCGCCGAGGCTTTGGGCGGAGTACGCCGCCAAACTGACCGTGACCTCGCGGCAGTGGCGCCCGTCGGGGGGCGCCGCCTGCTGGCGCGCCCCGGCTTCCATGCGGCTGCGGACACTCTCCCACATCCCTGCCGGGCAGTGGTACGCCTCGACCGACTCCACCAGGCGCATGACGGCCTGCCGCGATTCCAGCTCGGCAGCGCACCGGCCGCACTTCTTCAGGTGGAGCTCAATTCCGGTTGTCTGTCGCAGACTCAGCGCGCCAGCGGAGTATTCCGCCAAACACACCGAGGCTTTCCTGCACGTCATCGGACGCTCCTCCAGCAGACAGGGCTGCTGCAATTCGGTAGGGAACCATGAATGCTAACCCTGTACCGACGCCGGGCCGCCGCACCGGTTCCTGCCGACCCACAAACGGGCGTTCTCGATTTGTTGCTGGCTCCCGAGAGGACGGGCACTGCTTGCTCTCCGGAACGTCCGCTCGGGTTCATATCGACACCTGCAGGTACCCGCTGAGTTGGGCGTGGAGGTCGTCCCTGGCTCGGGCGAGGCGGGACTTGACGGTGCCGACGCGGCAGCCCATGATCTTGGCGATGTCCACGACCTCCATGCCCTGCAAGTGATGCATCGTGATCACCGCGCGGTGGTTGGGGGAAAGCGACTGGATCGCCTGGCGGATCATGGCGTGCTTCTCAGCGTCTTCGACCACGGTTTCCGGGCTGCCCGACTCGTCGGGGATCTCCCGCCCACCGTCGGGGCCGTCGTCGTCGCCGTACTTCTGGTCGATGGACTCTGTCCTGACATGAGTGCGTCTGCGCACATGATCCCGGCACAGGTTGACGGCAATGGTGTGGATCCAAGTGGTGAACGCCTCGGCGTGCTCCAGCCGCCCCAGGGAGTCGTGCGCACGTACAAAGGTCTGCTGGGTGATCTCGGCGGCATCGTCCTCATTGCCCACCATCTGGTAGATGAGGTTGAAGAGCCGCTGCTGGAACCGGTGGAAGAGCTGCTCGAACGCCGCCATGTCGCCTTGGCGCGCCGCGTTGACCAGCGCGGTCAGCGCCTCGCGGTCGGCGTCTTGAGTTGAGGTCGATGAATGGGCCAATTGGGTAGTCCCGATTCCTGGGTTCCGGCGGCTCGTGGCGCCAAGGAGGTGTGGGCGGCGTCCTGGGAGCGGCTGGCAGATTTTAGCCGATCCGGCGAGGGCCTGCCACGAACGGCGACTCCACGCCCACTGCCATGGATGCAGTCTGCCCTCCGGTCTGTGCCGCCGGCCGCAGGCGGCTTAGAGCTGGTCAGCTACCTTGGTGAAGAACTCGCGCAAGTCACCCAGCGTCTCAGCGGTGAGCCGCGGGAAGGCGATCATGACGATCCACCGGTTCGCGTCTTCCATCGCCTGCCAGGTGCCCCGAGCTTGGGCCAGTAGGAACTTGTCGGAGTAGCTGCCACACAGGATCGCGTCGTGTTCGAGGGCGACCAGCCGCGTGCTGACCAACTCGAACGGGCCATCGGTCTCGCTCTGCTCCGTGGAGTGGTAGTCGCTGGGGCCGGTCCGGATCTTGCCGGGCATGCCAAGCACCTGGTTGGCCAATCGGGTGCGCACTTCCTCGAGCAACTCGCGAAGTGCCGGCGTCAGCTCACCGTTGAACGTGAAGTCCTTGTAGCGGAAGCGGAATGCCTGCCTGGCCGCACCGAGTAGTGCGGCGTACACAGCCACTGCGTCGCCAGGCTCCGGTGAGGGCGTAAGCCCCTTCTCGACAAGGGAGTTGTAGTACAGCGTCAGCGACCGGAACTGCGCTTGGTGCGGCGTCTTGGTCGGCATGGTCACCGGGTCGGGCGCTTCTCTCAGGTCGCGGGCGTACTTCTTGTAGGCTTCCACTGCAGGCTGGCCGGCGTACACGATGTCCTGCAGGTAGCCGAACGTGACCACCGTCTTCTTGAAGTTGGCGAACAGAGCAGCAGTCTCGCCCAATCCGCTCGGGACGGCGTCGAGGCTCGCTACCGGAAGGCTCAGTTCGAGCACCGGCAGCCCCGCCCGGCGGAGGGCGTCAAGCCGGTCCGCGTGGGGACACGCGACGCCCGCGACTCGGAAGTGTAGAAACACCACGTCGTCGCCGCACGCCTCGGGGTCGAGCAACGCGCCACCGTAGAAGATCAGGAACCCTTTGCCGTCTTTGCCGAGGCTTTCCTCGACAAGCTGCTCGATCCACGGCGCGCAGCCGGCCCACGGCTCGGGCATGACCAGGATCACTTTGTTGCGGTTCCGCTGACGGACCTCGTTGGAGACGGATGCCCCGAGACGGACGAAGGCATCCGCTCGAACCTGTCGCGTCCGGTCTACCTCGCTCACGCTCGCGGAGAGACCGTATAGCTCCTGGGAGCGTCGCAGCACGCGCGCCAACAACTCCCCGGGGGCAGGTCGCTCGCACCCGGACGCCATGGCGTCGGCAACCAGCCTCAGGGCCACCGGCCGGAGGAACACTCGCGTAGCGGGCGCGCTCATGCGACCCGGGGTCGAGTTGCTGCCGTCAAGCTGGATGGGCACCATCCGCGAACCGCGGGGGCGCGCAAACTGGTCCAGGTAGGAGTCGGGCAGCGTCATGACCTGGAGGTGGTCGCCGCCGTTGGGAACCTCAAGCTCCTTGAGCATCCCGTCGAACCAGTCCAAGTGCGTGATGGGCTCCTCGGAAGTCATGCCCATGCTCACGCCGATCATCATCGTCTGGCCGAACAGCGCCTTCAGGCACTCGGTCGTCTTCGCTCCGTCCCCCGAGTCGAGCGCTGCCTGCAGGGGCAGGCCCATTCGGCCGGCAATGTCCAGGACAATGCGGTTGAGCGAGGCCGGATCGGTGGAGTCCGACGGGTAGACCGTCATTGCCTCGCTGTCGAGGAACCCCATGTTCTTGAGCGCATAGACGGTCTGCACCGACCCGCCCATCCCCGACCAGATCACGTGCCGGATACCGAGCCGGACGATTTGCTCCGCCTCTGCCTCGGCCTCCGCCAACCACTCGGGATGCGCCAGCGCCTTCTCGACGCCGTCCACCCAATCGAGTTTGTAGTCGCCACCCTCAAGCCCCAATTCCGCTGCCTTGCCTTGATGGCGGAGCAATTGCCCGAAGAGGTCTGCTTGTGCCAACTGCTCGACGAGTGCGTCCACCTCTGCCCCGTCAGCGCCCGTGAGTGTGATCCGATTGTCGAGTCCCATCGCGGTCCATCCCTTCCAGCCGAGCGTTTCCGGCCGTTCGTCATCCGGCGGAATGTGCTATTCTAAGTGCCTGACTCGCGCCATGCACGGTATTCGCCCCCGTGCGGGCAGTCCCTTGTCGTTCTGAGTCTCCCATGCCGAGGCGCCGCGAGATGCTGCTGAAGGACGCTCTTCGGAGGAACGCTGACAGACCATGACCGCCAACCGAGAAGTGCCAACAGTCCTGCTGGCCACCCTTGACTGCCAAGAGCTGGCAGCCCTGTTGGATGGGGCGAAAGCAGCCGCAGGCGCCGCAGCAGCGGCAGCACCCGCCGATCCCACAGAGGCGGCAGTCGACGACTTGCCGGGGGTGACCTTCCTTGCGGCCGTGTTCCCCAAGGCGCCCCCGCCAACCTCCCGCGGCAAGCGGAAGCCTGCTGGCGCCCGCATGGCGCCGGCGGCACCCGACCCAGCCGGTCTCCGCGCCGGGCAGACGCTGCTGCTCACCGGGCCGGAGGAGTATGCAGTGCTCGAAGCAGCGCGCGTGACCTCTCGCGGCGAGGGGCTGAAGGCGCTCGGGAGAGCCGCGGCGGAGCAACAGGAGTGGGAGGCGCGCGCCCTGGAAGCAGCACTGCTCGCCTTGGGGCGGCCCACAGACGCCAGCGCGCCCGCCGGAGCGCTCCACGAGTTGCTCCTTCGGTTCCGCGCCGAATCGCCGGTGAACCGGGGCATGTTGTTCCACCTGCGGACCGCGGCGGAGGCCGAAGAGGCACTCCTCACCGGCGAGTTCGCCAACTGGGGCGAGCACGACGAATCGGGGGCAATTGCGCTAAGGCGCATCGCCCCGCGACACTGGGCTGTGGTCGTCGGCGAATCCGTGCTGCCGCCGCGTGAGCTGCCGCACCGGTTCGCCTTCGTGGTTCGCCAAGGACCGGCGCGCAAGCGGGCCAACGGGCTCTACCAAGTCGCCGCGGCCGACCCGCTGAGCCCCTCGACTCTGACCTTGACTGGCAAGGAGTGCTACTTCGACCGTCATGCCGCCGCCGCTCGCCTCGCCGCCACTGCACCGCCGGCCGGCCGTCGCGAGCCGGAGCCACTGCCCCAGGCAGCCACGGCACCCGACTTCGGTCGCGTCCGCTGGTTGGGAGTCACCGCCGAACAGGCAGCCGCCGACATGCAGCGGGTCCGCTGGGCTGCACAGCACCGACATGTATCGGAGTCGCTGGCGAGGGTCGCCGAAGCCGCCGACGACTCCGGGAAGGGCGACGCCGAGCTGGCCGCTGTAGCCCGCGACTTCCTGGCGAACAGAGCGAGCGCACCCCCCGGTCGGAGAACGGTTTACGTCTCCGAACTGCCCCACCTTTTCGGCTACCCGATCCACGAGGACGCCAGTGTCTGCCTGACCGAAGACGTGCTGCACGAGCCGCGCGAACTGGACCTGACCCTCTGTCGCCAGCTCTACGCGCTGCTCGACCCGGAGCGTGCCGGCGCGGAGAACGAGCAGAAGGCTGAGCGGCTGCTGTCGCCGGCCATCGTCCATGTGGCCATGGAGATGATCCCCTATGCCCGCCGGGGCGGCGTGGCAGACGTGGTCCACGGCTTGCCGGGCGCGCTGGAGAAGCTCGGCCAGAGCGTAGCGGTGTTCATCCCCTACTACGCCAACATGAGCGACGATCTCCTGGGCATCGAACCCCTGGGCGTTCACGTCGAGGCACTGGGCGAGTGGGTGGAACTTCTGCGCTCCACGCACCATGGCGTCGACGTGTACCTGCTGAAGCACCCGCGGTTCGGCGAGCGCCCGTACGACGGCGATGAGCTGGCCACGGCGGTGCTGTTCTGCCGGGCCGTGCTGGCGGCTGTGGCGAAGCTGCGCATGAAGCCGGACGTCATCCACTGTCACGACTGGCAGGCGGGGCTGCTGCCCGGGTGCGTCTGCGACATGGGCGACTCGCCCCTTGCCAACGTTCCCGTCCTGTTCACCGTGCACAACTTGGGGTATCGCGGGTCGTTCCCCAACGATCGGTACTGGGTCACCGGTCTGTCGCCCGAGCGGCACCGCGACTACCGCGACGGCGATTACGGCTTCTCTCTCCTGATCGGCGGCATCCTCTCCGCGGGACCGGGGCGGGTCAACACCGTCAGCCCAAACTACGCGCGGGAGATCACCCAGACTGAACTGGGGTGGGGCTTGCAGCCCATCCTGCGCCGCGTAGGCGTGTTCGGGCTGCTCAACGGCATCGACTACCAGGTCTACAACCCGGAGACGGACCCGCATATCCGGCGCACCTACGACTTCAGCACCGCCCTTGACGCTCGCGCCGAGAACAAGGCGGATCTCCAGCGCGTGCGCGTCGCCGTCCTGGGCGACGATAACGTGGCCTCGCACATGCCGGAAATTCTGCCGGGCTGCACGCTCCGCGAAGACCCCGACGCCTTCGTGATCGGGATGATCGCCCGGATCGCCGAGCAGAAGGGGCTCGAGGTGATGGTCGGCGCCCTGCGGCTGCTGCTGGACCAGGGGCACGATGTGCAGTTTCTGTTCAACGGGCAGCCAGCGACACCGGGGGATGTCTACTGCCGCGACATCATCCGCCTGCTGTTCCCGCTGGTGAACGCGTACCCCAACCGGATCCTCCTCCGCTTCTCCCACGAGTTCGATCACGGCCTCGGCCAGCGGATGTATGCCGGCTGCGACGTGCTCGTCTCGACGCCGTCCTACGAGCCCTGCGGTCTGGAGCCGATGAAGTGCTCCCGGTATGGCTGCGTGCCCGTCGTTCGAGCCACCGGCGGGCTGGTCGACCAGGTGACCGAGTTCGACCCAACGAAGAGCCCCGAGGGGAACGGATTCGTCTTCCAGGAGTTCGACCCCGCCCACCTCGCCGGCGCGCTGGAGCGAGCAATGCGGCTCTACCGCGGTCAGCCGGCGGAATGGCAGCGTCTCGTGCAGCGGTGCATGCGGATCGACTTCTCCTGGGAGAAGTCCGCGCGGCGCTACCTGAACTGGTACTATCGGGTGAGCCGGGAGTAGCAGCGGCGGGCGGGTCCAGCCGCCTGCGCAGCCGGATCTTGACACTCGCGGCTGCGCGGGGTAGGATTTGCGCCGTCGTTATCTGATCTCCTGTCAGGATTGGAGATCGTGAGAGGACCGTAGCGTCGGTGGTACAGAACGCGGCGTTCGCAACAGCACCGGGTAGACTGGCGCAGGGGTGGGCCGGGCGAACTGCTGCGATAGTGGCAGCGGCCTCCGCCAGTCCGGTTGTGTGTCTGCCCACCGTGTCTCTGCTCGATCCGCAGCGCCCTCCCCGCGTTGAATATGCCAGCGGCGCCCTGACGTGGCAGCGGCATGGCGGGGTCGCGGTCTGGCTGCCGATGGGCGGCGGCGAGTGCGAGTTGTCCCTGGCGGTCGAGAGATCCTTTGCCGCTCGCCGCTTCCTCTCAGTGGTGCTGTGGCAGACGCCGGGCAACACTGGCCCAACGCTAG
>PEVN01000320.1 GCA_002779825.1 Armatimonadetes bacterium CG06_land_8_20_14_3_00_66_21
ACCGTGCAGGTGTGCTTCCCCAGCTCAGCGGGGGCGAACCGCACTTCCCATTGGGGCTCGCCCTTGCGGATCAGCCGCTCGGCACTGCCGCGCTGATACCGTTCGTACGCCTGGTAGAAGAAGCCCGGCACCGTCAGCGCCTTCCCGGAGGGCGTTGTGATCCGGGCGGTCACGTCCACGTCGTCGGGGTCGAAGGGATTGTCGTACGTCGCAGAGAGGTCCAAGTTGAGTTCAATGGGCTCGTACAGCCCGACCTGTTCGGCGCCGGGCGCGACAGACCGCAAGGCGAGCTTGTCCGCACCCCCCAATGGTGGCAGCAGGTCGCGCGCTTCAGCCGCCGCGGTGGCCTTCGCCTCGGCGAGTCCTTGGCGAGTCAGTGGACGGAACGTCAGCCCGAAGGTCAGCTTCTTCCCCGGCGAGAGAGAAGCGCTGTCGGTGACGAGGCAGTGGATCCCGAAGGACTGGATGCCAAACTTGCGGTCGTCCTGGAGGTAGGCGCCGGTGAGACCCCTTCCGTCCACGACCACCTGTAGACCGTCGCCCGACTTCGGCAGCCACCCGAACCAGTCCACTGCGTCGGAGTGGACCACGTGGTAGTTGTCGGCGTCCAACTCGGCGGGCAGCAGCTTCTGGGTCAACGTTCGACCGTCGCTGGCGGCCCAGGCTGTGGCTCCGGCGTGGCCTTCGGTGGGCAGGCTCATCATCACCAGCACCCCCACGCATTCCAACGGGGGCGAGGGGGTCAGCGAGTAGGCGACGCGGATCTCCTCCGGGGAAACGGTCACGACCTCCTCAACCGCCAAGGGCCCGGGTGCGGCCTGAAGCGTGCCCGAGAACACCTCGTTTCCGCCCTCGCGTCCGCGGTTGAGCTTTGCTGCCTCCGCGTCCCGCTGTGACACCCACGACCCGTTCCAGTTGGGCTTGGGGATCGTCACCCGAACGTCGCGGGCGAGGACGGAACCGCCGACGCGGACCTCCCGCAGCACGCCGGAGTCGGCGAGGTCAGTCGACAGTTGGGCGGAAACGGCGGAGCCACCGAGAGTCAGAACGGACAGCAGCCAGGCCACCGTGGGTGTGCTCTTCATTCCCTTGGAGCTCCTTCACAAGCCACGTACAGCGGTGCTGCCAGCCCGCTGTGCTGGGGGACAACAACGGGCTGGCAGCACCGCTCTACGTAGTCTTCATCCCTCGGGGTGTCTCGGCGAAGGGCGGAGGTACTGGCTGACCCGCTTGCGGCCCTGAGCGCATTGCGAGCCTTGCTACCGCGCCCCGGCTCCGCAACAGTTCTCGTACTTGCGGCCGCTTCCGCAGGGGCATTTCCCCGAGGGCTCGACGATGTCTTCTTTGGGGAAGGGCAGAACGGGATGCAGGAAGGGCTTCGGGGCTGGTTCGTCGGCCTCTTCCTCCTCTTCCTCAAAGAGCGCCTCCTGCAGCAGGTCACGCAAGTCCTGCAGCAGCAGCACCAGGAAGATCGCCACCCCGGCAGCCAACATGAGCGCCGCCGCCTGGAACGCGGTGAGCGGCACCACGCGGGACACGAAGTACCCCAACCCGCCCAACACAAGGACGCCGAGCGCCAGCCCAACCGCCGCGGCGGTGAACATGCCGGCGGGAATCAACGCTTGCGCAAGCGTCCGCAGCAAGGCGGAGCGTCGTCGCGGACGCTTCTGGGAAGGGGCGACAGCCCACACTGCGGGGCGCTTGGGCTCAGCTTGTCTTCGGCTCAGCATGGGGGCTATTGTACTGCCTGGTATACCCGCGAAGGTTGGGAACACACCGAAGTCCCGGTGCGACTTCGGCTCCGTCTGGGAGAATACCCTCTGTCCTACGTCTGCTGCACGCCTGCCGGGGAAGTTCCGCGAACTTCCACTTCGGTGTGTTCCCAACCTTCGCGGGTATAGGTTGGTGCACCTGCCGTCCGGGGGGCGGCGCGGCGGATGGTCATCGGGAATCGCCAGGGGATTCGTATTCGCCAAGCGGAGGGCATTCCCTTCCGGGGTGCCCGGCTTGTGGGAGCAGGGCAACAGGTCACCTCGACGCAATGGAAATCCCGGACGAGATGGGGTAAAGTGGTATCCACGCAGCACGCTCTGACACGGTCGCCGGGGAGGCGCGTTGATTGCCGGCAGAGAAGGCACGTCGCTCTCGCTTCTCGGCCCGCCAAGGCGAAGCGCGGGCCAGACCGCACAATTAGAGGCGGCAGCCAGGCTGGACCTTTCCCGAGTCTGACCTCCACTCACTTGCTGAGAGGTGTCCGGGTTGTTAGAAAACCTCGAAATCCTGATCAAGCAGTTCAAGCCGTTCATTGAGCTGCTCAAAGAGAATCGCTCCGCCATCATCGACCGCTGGATCGACCACCTGAGCAGGACTGTCAGTGCTCGGTACCGCGAACTCGATCGCCAACTGGTCCTGGACCGATACGAGTTACCCTTCGACCACTGCCTCAACGCGATGGGCATCGGGATTACTCGCGGGGTCATCAAGGGCTCCTGCTTCTACTTCAAGGACATCAACGACTTCATCCGGCGGCGGGTCGACGAGTATTCCGACTTGGGGCTTACCATCGAGGAAGCGAAGGGGAGTCTGCTTTCCTTCGCCACTGTCATCAAGGAGTACCTGGAGCAAACCTGCCCCAACGCGCCCAACCGCGAGGAGTTCGGCGACTTTCTGGATCTCTTCGCCGAGCAACTATCAGGGGCGCTCAATTCGACGTTCAGCGCGGATGTTCTCGACGTGATGGAGCAACACCGCGACGAGATCCTCTCGCGCTGGGTGGACGAGCTGCCGACAGACGTGGTCTCCCCGCACTTCCGCCTGCTTCCCCGCGACGAGGCCACCGCCCCGGCGTTGACTGAGACGGAGTTTCACACCCTCACCGAGTTCGCGACGGCCACGCTGGCCACGTGCGAAACCATGCTCACGGGCTCCCGGCAAGGCGTCGAGGCGTACGTGGACAAAGCCGCCGAGACCTTCGAGAACCGCGGCTTCGAGTTGGAGGAGCTCCAGCCGGCGGTGCTCCATCTGCTGCGCATCGTCGAGCCCATCCTGTACCGGCGGCTGGTCGCGCCCGAGGAGGCGTCGCCGGAGGTCTTGAGGGACCGCGTCACGCGACTGCGCATCGCCTACTCGCAGCTCACGGAAATCGTCACCAGCCTGGCAACGCAAGTGTCCGACACCTTCGGCAAGGGCCGCACCACGAAGATCCATGCCGAGTTCGAGGACATGTTCCACAAGATCAAGAACAAGATCGCGGAGCTGATTGGCCCCCTGGAGACGCTGCTGACGCTGGATCAGGACGGGAATCCCTACGCCCCGCCGATGCTCTTGATCAAGGCGCAAGCGCAGATCGTCATCGGCCTGAAGGAGCGAAATGACGCTCTGCGCGCAGCCGTAACGGCCGGTGACATGGCCGCAGCCAAGCAGGCCGCGCAGGCAGTGGACGAGTTCATCGCCGAGCGCCAGGAAGACTTCGACGCCTTCGTCATGAACTTGGACAGCATCGACATCGTGGACGAGTTCATGGACATGACCTACAGCGGTGCCCGGAACACCACCGACCTGATCCGCCAGTTGCACGAGAAACAGAAGGGGCTCCTCGAGAAGAAGGCAAAGGAGTGGGAGACGCTCCCCTTCCGCCGGCTGGTGGAACAAGCATTCACTACGCACACAAACTTCGCGAAGCAGAAGAAGATGGACTATGCGCTCGAGGTGGCGTTGGACGACCAGAAGATCCTGGTCATCGAGGACGAGGTGGAGCGCGTTCTCGACCAGACCATTCACAACGCCCTCAAGTACACCCCCGAGGGCGGCAAAGTGCACGTGCGCGCCTACGTCGACGCCAACCGCGCCGTAATGTCTGTGGCCGACAACGGCATCGGCATCCCCAAGGAAGTGCAGGCCGACTTGTTTGCCCTGTTCTTCCGCACCGAGGCCGCCAAGGAAGTCGATCCGGCCGGTTCCGGGACGGGTCTCTACGAAGACCGCAAAACGATGCTCAAGCACGGCGGCGACATCTGGTTTGAGTCCGCGGGCACGGGCCACGGGTCTACGTTCTACGTGGCGGCGCCGCTCTACGCGCAGAACGGCGGTCCCGCTGCCAGCGAAGGGTCCAGCGAGGCGGCCCTGCCGGAAGACTGCGCGGCGGCTGAACCCCTTGCCGCCTCACCCGCGGAGCCGGCAGTCGTGTAGGTGCAGTGCCGAGCTTGGATCCGGCTGGACGGTTTGTCCGAGGGGCGTCGCGTTCGCTGTTGGACCGCCGCGAGAAGACCGACTGGAGGACTGCATCCCGTGCGCGCATTTCGTATCGCCGAACCCGGCGTGACTGAGATTCACCCGATCTCCGAGCCGGTCAGGGGACCCGAAGACGTGCTGCTGCGCGTGCGGCTGGTCGGGTTCTGCGGATCTGACCTCAGTACCTACCGCGGGGCCAACCCCCTGGTCAGCTACCCGCGGATCCCCGGTCACGAGATCGCTGCGACCATCGAGGCAGTGGGCGGCGGGGTGCCCGGCGAATGGCAACCCGGAATGGCCGTCACGCTGTCGCCATACGCCAACTGCGGCAAGTGCACCGCCTGCCGCCAAGAGCGCCCCAACTGCTGCCGCGACAACCAGACCTTGGGCGTTCAACGCGACGGAGCGATGACGGAGCTGATCGCGGCGCCGTGGCAGAAGCTGTTCCCCTCGGTGACGCTCAGCCTCCGGGAGTTGGCGCTGGTGGAGCCCCTCACTGTCGGCGCCCACGCGGTCGACCGCGGCTGCGTGGCTGAGTCCGACACAGTTTGTGTGCTGGGCTGTGGCGCCATCGGGCTGGGTGCTATTGCGGGGGCGGCCTTCCGCGGCGCCCGAGTCGTCGCGGTGGACATCGACGAAGCCAAACTCGCGCTTGCCCGCAGAGCGGGCGCAAGCGAGACGGTCAACACCCAGACGGACAACCTGCACGAGCAACTCCAGGCGCTCACCGACGGCGAGGGCCCCGAGGTCATCGTGGAGGCCATCGGCCTGCCGCAGACGTTTCGCGCCGCTGTCGACGAGGTCTGCTTCGCGGGGCGGATCGTCTACATCGGCTACGCGAAGGCGCCCGTCGAGTACGAGACGAAGTACTTCGTGCAGAAGGAGCTGGACCTCCGCGGGTCGCGCAACGCCCTTCCCGGGGACTTCCCCCGGGTGATCGGGATGCTGGAGGCGGGCGGCTTCCCCGTGGCCGAAGCGATCTCGCAGGTGGTGCCATTAGAGGAAGCGGGGCAGGCGCTGAGAACATGGAGCGAGAACCCGCCGGCGGTCACCAAGATCCTGGTGGACTGCTGCGGCTGATCCCGGAAGAGCGAGGTGCAGCATGAGCAATCGTCGACGTCGAAGGTCCGCTGTGTTTGCCGTCGCTTCGGCCGGCGTCGGTCTCAGCCTGCCGTTGCCGACTGCGGAAGGTGCGAAGATGCAGACCCTCACAGACAAGACGCTTGTGGCCTGGGTGTACCTGGCCAACATTGACCAGCGCGGCGGCAGCGCGCTGACCCTCGACAACCTGGCTGGGGCGTTCGACGGGATCGTCTTCGGCGAGATCGCGCCAGGGAAGTGGATGGCGGGGAGCAACTACTTCAGTCGGACGCCGAAGGACCAATCCGCGTGGCCGGCCGAGGCGGCGGACCCGCAGACGCTCATCCGGATGGCGGTCGTCTACAAGGGAAAAGAAGTCACCCTCTATCGCGACGATCGGCAGTACGCCCAGTACACCATCGAGCAGCCGCAACCCTTCGGCCCAAACTGCGCCATCGTGATGGGGCGCCGGCACCTGGAGGCGACCAACCGGGCATACCTTGCCGGAGCGATTGACGAGGCGCGCGTTTACGATACTGCTCTGTCCGGCGAGCAGGTCGCCGCCCTCGAACCGGGCAAGCTGTCCGCGCCCGAGCCGTATGCCTGGTGGACGTTTGACGAGGGTCAGGTCGCCGACCGGATGGGGCGGTTCACGGAGTGTCTGCTGGAAGGCGGCGCGCGACTCGCCGAGGGGCGCCTCCACCTGGACGGCAAGGAAAGCCTGCTGGTGGCTGCGCCGCCCGGCACCGTCATGGACTTGCTCCGCCGGCCGTCTGCTCAGGGCGACGAACTGGTCGCCGCCGCGCGCCGGCACCGCGCCCGACTGCTAACCGACCGGCAGCGGCCGACCTACCACTTCGTCACCCCCGAGGGTGCGTGCATGCCGTTCGATCCGAATGGCGCGTTGTTCTGGAAGGGCAAGTACCATCTCTGCTACCTCTTCCAGGATGAGCGCGGGCACTGCTGGGGTCATGCGTCCAGTGCCGACTTGGTGCACTGGCGCTTCCATCCAGCGGCGCTCGCGCCCAACCCCGGCGACCCCGACCGCGGCATCTTCAGCGGCAATGCGTTCGTCAGCAAGGCGGGCGAAGCCGTCCTGCTCTACCACGGCGTCGGCGCGGGAAACTGCATTGCGACCAGTTCCGAGGACGAGCTGGACAACTGGACCAAGTTGCCGTCGAACCCCCTCGTGCCGATTCCCAAGGAGGGCGACCTCGGCTTCGGCAAGTACCAGTCATGGGACCCTCACGGTTGGCTGGAGGGTGACACCTACTACGCGGTCTTCGGCGGCAACCCGGCGACGCTGTTCAAGTCGGGCGACCTGGTGCACTGGGAGTTCCTGAGCCGGTTCCTCAGCGGCGACATGCCGGATGTGGACAAGGATGAGGACATCTCCTGCCCCGACTTCTTCAAGCTTGGCGACAAGCACATGCTCCTGTGCATCAGCCACAAACGCGGCTGCCGGTACTACCTGGGGCGGTTCGAGAACGAGCAGTTCCACCCCGAATTCCATGCGCGGATGAACTGGCCCGGCGGCACGTGCTTCGCGCCGGAGAGCCTGCTGGACGGCAAGGGGCGCCGGATCATGTGGGCGTGGGCGCTGGACCGGCGCACCGGCGAGCAGATTCGCGAGTCCGGTTGGAGCGGCACGATGACACTGCCGCGAGTGCTGTCCCTGGGCAAAGACGGCACGCTGCGGATTGCCCCGCCGGACGAGCTGCAGTCGCTGCGGCTGACCCCGCGGCAACTCGGCAACTTGGCGGTGCCGGCTGACAGCGAGGTCCCTGTGGACAGCGTGCGCGGAGACTGCCTCGAACTCGCCGTGGAGCTGACGCCTGGCGCCGCCCGCCAGTGCGGGCTGAAGGTGCGTTGCTCCCCGGGCGGCGAGGAGCAGACCGTCATCGCCTACGACGTGGCCAAGCAGTGCCTGCGCCTCGACGTCGCCAAGTCCACGCTGGACCCGGGCATCGTCCACCACACCTTCTGCATGTACGGCGGCGACAACCCACTCGTCACCGCGCAGGAAGCGCCCTTCAGTTTGCGCCCGGACGAACCCCTGAAGCTTCGCGTCTTCCTCGACCGCTCGATCCTCGAAGTCTTCGCCAACGACCGTCAGTGCGTCACCCAGCGGCTCTACCCGACGCGGGACGACAGCCTGGGCGTGGCGCTGTTCAGTCGCGGAAGCGACTGCGTTGTGCAGAAGCTCGAAGCCTGGGACATGGCCCCGGCGAACCCGTGGTGAGAAAGTGTGGCGTGAGCGCCTCCACGGTCGCCGGAGCGATTGGAGACAGCGCATGAACATCCGGATGGCGAGTGTGTGTCTGGCAGTGGTGCTGGCCGGCGGCGACTGCGGGTTTGTCGGCCGTCGCCAAGCTGCTTGTGGAGAACCCGACAACCGCGATCTGATTGCTCACTGGACGTTCGACGAAGGCAGTGGCGCCGTCGCCAAGGACGTCACCGGACACGGCCACGACGCCGCGCTCAAGAACGTGGACTGGGCGGCGTCGCCGCGCGGGCACGCATTGCGTTTTGACAGCAAGGAGGACTTGGCCCAATACGGCCAGGTGGACTCCATGAACGTGACCGGCGACGTGACGCTCGCAGTCTGGGTCAAGACCGACTCGAGCGTAGAGCCCGGCACCAACCGCTTGATCTTCGGCGATGGCGGCGCTGGCATCGAGCGCAATCTCAATCTGCGGATGGATGGGTACGGCTACCTGCGCTTCGAGTGGGCCGACGGCAAGACCAGCGCCTCTCTGCTCGCGCCGAGCACCCTCATGAATGGGACCTGGAAGCATGTGGTCGTGGTGGCTAACTCGCAGGGCGAGCTGGCGACGATGTACGTGGATGGTGTCGAGGTGGCGCGCATGGACATGCCGCTGCCTGTCAGCCGGGCGCCCGTCAGGGAGCGCCTGACCGGCTGGTTCTACAACGGCTGCTTCCAGGGAGAGCTGGACGACGTGCGGCTCTATGGCCGCGCCTTGTCCGCAGCCGAGGTGGAGCAGCTCTTCGAGTCAGAGGTCGAGGTGCAGGTTGGCGAACCGACAGTGCTCTTCGATGCCTCACCGCCCGAGCCCCGCGGCGTGGCATCGGTGAAGCTCCGCAACGGCAGCAAGGAACTGCGCCGCGTGGAGGTGAGCGGACCGAACATGGAGAGGCAGGACGTCCGCCTGGAACCCGGCGCGGAGGCCGAGGTGAGTCTGGCGCCGATCGCGCTCAAGCCGGTGTGGCGCAGTCGCAGCGACTTGTTCCTCTGTGAACCGTCGCCGGAGACCGGCAGGATCTCGGTCGTGGTGCACCGGGGCGAACAGACCGAGCAGATGAGCCTGGGACTGACCTCGCAACTGGCGCTGGAGCCGTTGCGAGTGGAGGTCGAAGATCCCTGGCAGCGACGGTTGCCTGCCGGCCGGACGAAGCGGCTGACGGCCGACCTCCAGTTCGCCCTCCCGGCCGAGCAACTGCGGCAGGGCACGTTGCAGGTCTGCCTTGTCTCCTGCGAGACGAAGCAAGAAGTGCTTCGGCGCCAGGTGAACGCGCCCTCGAGGTCCATGCCGCTGGCTCTGGACGTCTCAGCGCTCCCATGGGGCGCCTACGACTTGCGGGTCAGCTTCCAGGACCGGGCCGGCCGCGCGGTCGTGAGCACGGAGCGCGCGACCACGATACTGCCGGAGGGTAGGCAGGCGATCCGGGTGCTCAACAACCTCGTGAGCGAACTGATGGACGCCCGCGCGCGGGGGCTGCTCAGGAGCCCCCGGATTGAGTTCATGAACCCGCGCGAGGGCTGGGTGTGGTTCCGCGCCTCGGGTGATTGCGCGCTGCGCCTGGCCGGCAAGGAGGTGCTTGCGGCCGCCAAGGGCACCCCCGGAGCCGAGACCATGCGCCTCCTGCCCGCGGGCAAGCACGTGCTGCAAGTCACCGGGACGCCGACCGACGTGACCGTCCGCGCTGTTCCCGCCCTGGTGTACAACGTCTACCCGTCCACTCCGCAGATCGCGCCCTTTGGGAGCAACACCTGGGAGCGCCTGCGCAAGTACACGTTGCCCAACACCAACACGATCGAGGGTCAGGTCGTGGACACGCCCGAGCACGCTGAATGGCTCGCGCAGGGAAAGAGCTGGCTGGGCAACGTGCAGGCGCCCGGACTGATCGACAAGCAGGAGTGGACCGTTGACCGGATGCTGGAGGTGTGGCGCAAGCCGGGCACTTCGACCGCCCACCCGGAGCGCCCGGGCTTCGACCTGGCCAAGCTCTCCGGTCTGCAGGTGGACGAGTACTACTCCGGCATGTCGGCGCAGCACGTCTTGACGACGGCGCTCTCCATTGCGCAACTGGCCGAGGATTTGGCCTTTGCCGGCAAGCTGTGGATTCCGTTCGTGGTGAACATGTTCGGCAACCCGACGGCGGAGTTGTTCATGAAGACCTCCCTCGGCGCAGGCTGGCCCTATTCCGTCGAGGTCTACGTCGGCGAAATGCCCACCGAGGCCGAGAACGCGACCAGCCTCCGCTCCCGCTTCCGAGGCGTGGCCGCTGGGTGGGAAGGGGCCTACCCGGGGTCTCTTCGCCATGCGATCTTCACGCCCATGTACGCCTACCTGCCCTACTGCACCACCAACCGCTACCCGCAGGCGGACTTCCGCGTGCACCTGGACATGCAGATGGAGGTGCTGGCCAACGACCCCGCCTTCTTCGGGCTTTGGGGCGTGCAGCCCTACCGCTCCAACTATGTCGACGAGGAGATCCTCAACTGCATGGGCCGGCTCCTGCGCCACTACTGTATCGAGGGCAAGACGACGCGGTTGCTCACCGACCCCTACGAACTGCGGCATGTCACGGACCCCGACTTCGAGGAGGGTACGAAGCACTGGCAGGCGGTCGCAGCCAAAGAGGGCAGTCTCACCGCCGGGGAGTTCGCCGGCTACGGCCAGCTCCAGGGCCGCTATCCCGGCGGGGCGTTCGGTGACACGTTCGCCGTCATGACGCGCAGTGCGAAGGCCCCGAACGTCCTGCGCCAGCAACTGCAGAAGCTGCAGCAGGGCCGGCGCTACTCGGTGAAGCTCCTCACCGGGGACTCCGCCGACCTACAGGCTGGCAAGACGCGCAAAGACCAGCAGGCCGTCTCGGTCACAGTCACCGGCGCCGAAGTCCTCGAAGGCGGGTTCAGCTACCCGTTCCGCAGCGCGCGCGGGCCGAAGCCCTTCACGGCGGAGCACCCGTTCTGGATGACCTACCACTATCTGCGCTTTCGCGCCGACGGCCCGACGGCGACGCTCTCCATCAGCGACTGGGCCAAGCCGAATGAACCGGGAGGTCCCCCCGGTCAGCAGGTCATGTGCAGCTTCGTCGAAGTGCAGCCGGTGCTGGAGAACGGAGTGGAGTGAGGGAATGGCTTCGCGCCTTGCCCCGCTGAGGGCTCGCGCGTAGAATGCTCCCGTGTGCGCCGCGACCAGGCGGCTGCCGGCCTCGTTCAGGAGTTGACGCAACCGATGGCTCGAGCATTTCGATCGCTTTTCTGTATTGTGTTGTTCCCCGTGTGGCTGTCCGGCCTTGGCGCCGCGCCGGCCCCGAAGGGCGAACACTGGCAGCCGGCCAACGTCGGCCCCGCGCAGATCGAAGCCGACTGGTTGCGGGCGGACTCGCTTCGCGAACGGGCGGCGGAGAGCCGGAATGTGACTCCTGAGCGCGACGCGGCCGGCGGCTGCGATGGCGTGATCGACGGCAAGTGGGGCTTCCACACTGAGAACGAGGCGAACCCCTGGTGGCAAGTCGACCTGGGCGCGCCGACCTCGCTGGACCGCGTCGTCCTCTACAACCGGTGCGACACTTGCGGGGAGCGCAACACCCGAATCACGGTGCGCCTCTCGAACGACGGGAAGGCGTTCCGGCAGGCATACCAGCATGACGGCACGATGTTCCAGGGCTTCCCGGACAAGAAGCCGTTGGTTGCGGCGCTGAAGGGCACAACGGCTCGGTACGTCCGGCTGCAGCTCCCGGGAACCAGCTACTTCCACCTGGACGAAGTTGAGGTCTACCCGACAGGCGGGCAGGAGAACGTGGCGCTGGGCAAACCGGCCACGCAGAGCAGCACCAGCCAGTGGTCGGCGGCGCACCTGCCGGAGTCGCTGACGCGGCACTACCCGATGGCGAAAACGGTTGAGCGCGGGCTGAGGCTGGCGGCCGACCTCGAAAAGCGCGGCGTCGACGTGCGGGCGGAGACGGCGGCACTTCGCCGCCTGGGGGATCGGTGGCAACGGCTTGCTGCAGAATCCCCCGACGAAGCGCGCCAGAAGCTCTACTTCGAGGCGCGGTGGGCGGTGCGCCGGCTGGCGCTGCGCAACCCGCTACTGGACTTCGACGCGGTCTTGTTCGTCAAGGGCGCGCCGGGCCGATTCCCGCACATGTCGGATCAGTACTACGGTTGGTGGTCGCGGCCGGGCGGCGGGGTCTGCCTGCTGCGCGGTCTCAAGGGCGACAATCCGCAGTTGTGCTGCCTGACTGTGGACTGGCCGGAGGGGAGTTTCATCCGCCCGGAACTGTCGTACGACGGGATGAAGGTGCTCTTCTCGTACTGCAAGTACCACGCCGAAGTGCCCGACCTCCCGAACAAGGCGGCCAAGGCGAACGTGCCGGAAGACGCCTTCTACCACGTGTTCGAGATGAATCTGGACGGCGGCGGCCTCCGGCAGTTGACCCACGGCCGCTACGATGACTTCGACGCGCGCTATCTGCCCAGCGGCGAGATCGTCTTCGTCTCGACCCGCAAAGGGGTGGCGCTACAGTGCGGCAAGCTCAGTGCCAGCGCGACCGAGACGGCCGACTTGCCCGATAGTTACGTGCGCTGCGGCGGCGACAACTACCGGCCTGTGCCGGTCTTCACGCTGCACGTGATGAACGCCGGCGGCGGCGACATGCGGCCGCTTTCGGCCTTCGAGAACTTCGAGTGGACCCCCTCCGTTGCGAACGACGGGCGCCTCCTGTACACGCGGTGGGACTACATCGATCGCTTCAACGGGCCCTTCTTCAGTCTCTGGTCGAACAACGCCGACGGCACCAACCCGCAGATTGTCTACGGCAACTTCACGGTTCGGCCGCAGGTTGTGCTGGAAGCGCGGCCGATCCCCGGCTCGACGAAGCTCGTGTTCACCGCCGCCGCTCATCACTCCATCACCGGCGGCTCGCTCTGCCTCCTCGACCGTGCCCGGGGTACCGAGGAGGCGGACCCGATCACCCGACTCACGCCCGAGGTGCCGTTCCCGGAGACGGAATCCAACGCCGACATGTACTACGCCAACCCCTACCCGCTGTCGGAGGA
This sequence comes from Armatimonadetes bacterium CG06_land_8_20_14_3_00_66_21, assembly GCA_002779825.1. Classification (GTDB taxonomy): domain Bacteria; phylum Armatimonadota; class Abditibacteriia; order CG2-30-66-41; family CG2-30-66-41; genus CG2-30-66-41. Next base: position 12,620 of record PEVN01000320.1, read on the forward strand.
GCATTACCTCGTTGGCTGGGCCGACCGCCACCTGCCGCCGCATAGTCGGGTGGACGACTCGGAGCGCAACCCCATCAACGCCATGGGCCTGTATCTGTACGACGCCTTCGGCAACCTGAACCTGCTGTATCGGGACCCGGAGCTGTCCAGCTCTTGCCCGCTCCCTGTCCGCCCGCGACCGAAGCCGCCGGCCTATGCCGATGGCGTCAAGTGGGACGCGCCGCAGGAGGGCTTCTTCCTCCTGCAGGACGTGTATCGTGGATTGGGCGACGTGGCCCGCGGCACAGTGAAACGGCTGCGGATCATCGGCGTGCCGCCGAAGACGCAACCGCAGATGAACACCCCGAACCTGGGCGTCTCCAGCGAAGATCCGGGCAAGTTCGTGTTGGGCACGGTGCCGGCGGAGACCGACGGCTCTGCCCACTTCCCCGTCCCCAGCGGGATGTCCGTCTTCTTCCAGGCGCTGGATGAAGACGGCATGGCGCTTCAGACGATGCGCAGCCTGACCTATGTCTGGCCCCAGCAGACGCTCTCCTGCGTCGGTTGCCACGAGTCGCGCGAGGCGGCGCCGGCCGTATCCGGCGCGACACCGATAGCGGCAACGCGGGGACCCTCCCAACTCACCCCCGGTCCCGAAGGCTCGTGGCCGCTGCGCTTCGACCAGTTGGTCCAGCCCGTACTCGACAAGCACTGCGTCTCCTGCCACGCTCCCCGCAGCGCGAACGCGAAGGCCGTCGCCCTGGACCTGACAGCAGCCAAAGCCTACGACAACCTGCTGACGTTCGCCGACACCGACCTGAAGAAGCTCGCCTTCGAGAAGGACCGGTCGGCGGTCGGCGATTGCCCCGCCCGCAAGAGCAAGCTCCTGGCCGTGTTGCGCTCGGGCGAGCAGCACAAGGACGTACACCTCGACAGGGACAGCCTCGACCGGCTGGTCACCTGGATGGACGTCTACGCGCAGCGGCAGGGGTACTTCAGCCCGGAGCAGGAGGAGCAGCTAAGAGAACTGCGGCGGAGTTGGGTGGCGTTGGGGAAGTGAGTGGGGGCAACAGGATAGGGAGACCAGGGGACTCGGAGACTGGGCGATAGGGGGAGAGGGTGCAGGGCGGCTGCACCGCCCTCACGCTTTGGACGCCGTGTCGTCGCTGTTCTTTCGCAGCAGCGGGTTTGTCCATGCCCGGCGGCCTTGGGCGTCCTCGATCTCGAGGTAGGCGTACGCCCAGTTGGGCGGGATCTCGAACGTGGCCGCTGCGAGCAGGCTGCCCTCGAACGAGCCCTCGCGCTGCCCTGACCAGCCGGGGCCGACCAGTCGGGCGAACTGCACCGGCGAGGTTTCGACGGTGACCTGGGTGCCGTCGCACTCGATGGTGCTGAACTCCGGGCCGCAGGACGAGTAGTAGTTGCCTGCCCGGAGTGCCGCCCGCACCGACTCGGGCGAGAGTTCAGGCGCGTTGATCATGATCCAACCGCCGTTCCAGCCCGGGTGCTCCGGTCGGATATGGGCGTCGTCCACTGCCAGACCAAGGGTCTCGGGGAACCGGTCCAGCATCATCTGCCAGTACACAAAGGCGTCCCCTTTTCCGTTCAACCACCGGCAGACGTGGTTGTAGGCTTCCACTGCGTCGAACCCGTAGCGGGTCGCGTCGTCCTGCGAGTTGCCCATCCACGTCGGATGCGCCAGCACCAGAAATGCCCCCTGGGCACGCGCTGCCTCCATTGCCGCCACCAGCCCCATGTCGCGACTGAGTCCGGCGACCTTCCCGAGGCACACCACGTGGTAGCGGGAGCCCCCATGGTCCTCCCCATCCAGCTCAATGCCGTCGAGCCACAGGAGCGGGTACTCGGCCGGGTCAGCGGCGACGTCGGAGGCGACCCAGTGGTCGGTGCGGAAGAGGAAGTGGTACCCCGCGCCCGCGTACATCGCCGCGATTTCCGCGAACGTCCGCCCGCCGTCGGAGGCGGTGCTGTGGAGGTGAACATTGCCCTTGTACCAGCGGCCGGAGGTGTCATATCGTGAAGTCTGCATCTGGGTCCTCGTGTGTGCGGGATGTGGTCTGTGGGTGGCGCTTGGGAGGGTGCTCCAAGTCCCGTTTCGAGAGGGCAAGCCCCTCACAGTCGCCCTGTAGTGTAGCCCCTTCCGGGCGTCATCGACGCGCACTGCAGACGCTCACAAGGAGCCCTGCTACAAGAGGCTTTGGGCAGCCTGCTTCGGTGGCGACGCCTCGCGGAACTGCCTGTTGCAGAGCTGCTTGTAGAGCGGCGAGGTCTCCAGCAGCTCGCTGTGCGTTCCGGCGGCGACAAGCGTCCCATTGTCCAGCACGAAAATCCGGTCCGCATGCACGACCGTGCTCAGCCGATGCGCGATCACGAAGCTCGTTCGGTTCGCCAGCAGTCGCCCCAGCGCCTCTTGGACGGCTGCCTCCGCGGTGGAGTCCAACGCCGAAGTGGCTTCGTCCAGCAGGAGTACCGCTGGGTCGCGCAGAAGCGCCCGAGCGATGGCGAGGCGCTGGCGCTGCCCGCCCGACAGCCGAACGCCCCGTTCGCCTACCAGCGTGTCGTAGGCTTGGGGCAGGTCCAGAATGAAGTCGTGGGCGTTGGCGGCGACTGCCGCGGCTTCCACTTCAGCCTGCGGCGCGTCGGGGCGACCGAAGCGGAGGTTGTCGGCAATGCTGCCGCTGAACAGGAAGGGATCCTGGAACACCTGGCCGAGGTGCGCGCGCAGGGACTGCTGCGTGGCGTCTCGCAGATCGCAGCCGTCCAACAGAATGCACCCCGTTCGCGGGTCGGCGAATCGAGGGATCAGGTTCATCAGCGTGGTCTTGCCGGCACCGCTTGGACCGACCAGCGCAATGGTCTGACCGGGCTGAACCGTGAACGTAATGTCGCGCAGCACGTCCGCAGTGTCGTAGGCATAGGACACGTTGCAGAACCGCACCTCTCCTCGCACACCGGCCACCGGCACTGCCGCGGGGCGATCCTGAATCGCCGGCGCCGAGTCCAGTACCGCGAACACGCGCTCCGCGCCCGCCAACGCGGACTGGACGTTGACGTTGAGGCTCACAAACCAGGCCGTCGGGCCGAACAGGTTGCTCAGGTAGGTCACAAACGCAACCAGTACGCCGGCTGTGAGGTGCCCGGCGATGACCTCTCTACCGCCCAGCCAGAGGATCAGCACCGAGCCGGCCGTCGCCACAATGTCGGCGGCGCCGCCCGATGAGGCGCCCCACACGGTCTGGCGCAGCCGCGCTCGGAGGATCCGGCGCAACGCCTCGACGAAGCCCTGCGCCTGTGGGGCTTCCTGCGTGAACGCCTTGACCTCGCGCATGCCGGCGAGGTTCTCGTGCAGTGTGTCCGAGGTCTGCGCCATGGCTTCCTGCACCTGGTGCCCCGTTCGGCGGAGGGGCCCGCCAAAGGCCCAGATGCACAGCCCGAAGAGAGGCAGCACGGGCAGGCTCAGCAGAGCGAGCCGCGGATCGATCCTGAACAGCACCACCAGCGTCACGACCATGCGTAGCGTGTTGGTGGCGAAGTCGACCAGCGTGGAGGTGTAGAGCTGCTGCATGGCGCCGGCGTCGTTGGTAAAGTGCGACATGAGCTTGCCGGTCTTCTCGCCGGCAAAATACTGCAGCGCCTGCGACTGCATGTGGGCGAAGAGTTCGGTGCGGAGGTCGATGCCTGCTCGCTCGCCTACCCGGGTGAACAGGTACTGGCGCACCAGCCCGAACACGGCCGACAGCAACGAGATTCCCAGGAATGCCAGGCAAACAAATGCCAGCGCGGCAGCGTTCTTGTGCACGAACACGTCGTCGATGAGCACCTTCAGGACCCAGGGAAAGGCCAGACCGAGGACCGTGACGATGACTGCGCACAGGAGGGCAGCCGACTGCTGCCACAGATACGGCTTGAGGTAGCGCAAGGCGCGGAAGAGCGTTCTCACTCGGTCACTGACCCTCTCCGCTGAGCCCGGTCATTAGCAAGCCGGCCAGGCTCCGCAGTGTCTTCTCGAGCGTCGCCCTCTCCATCCCCTGCATCGTAAACACGAACGCGACCTCAAACGCGCTGTAGAACACGCGCGCCGCCGCCGCCGGATTCGCCACCCGGAAACACCCCGAAACGCACCCCTCGCGGATCAACTCCGCCACGAGCTGCTCGCACTGAACGTAGTATGGCCGGATCCGCTCGGCCAGGCGCCCGCGCAGCGACGCAAGCATCTCGAAAGCCTCGGGCAGTTGCTGCAGCTCGTCGAAGTTCCGGAACGGGCGCACCAACGCCACCTCAGTGAGCCTTTTCGGCAGCTTCCGGCGGCTGTCAGCGACCAGGCGGACCTCGGCGAGGATGGCCCGTTCGTGTTCCTCCACAAGGGCGAAGAAGAGGTCTTCCTTGCTGGGGAACTCCAGGTAGACGCTGCCTTTGCCGACCCCTGCCTCGGCGGCAATCTCATCCACGGTAGTCTTCCGGAAGCCGTACCGTCGGAAGAGCCGTAGGGCTGCGTTAAGAACTTGCTCTCTTCGGTTCATAGGAATCACTCCTGTCCGCGCCCCGCTTGAAGACCCCGACGGTTGGAAACGCCAGCCACTCCGAGCCGCGACCGTCAGGGAGCGCGTGAGTCATCGGCGTTGCACGGAGAGGTAGCGTGTCACGCGCTCCCTCGCGGTCGCGGCTCGGAGTGAAGGCACCCCCTCGAAGGAGTCCTCTTGTGGTGACCGTTGACCAGAAGCGTGTTGTGGTCAATTCTACCCGCTGGTTGCCGCACCGGCAAGGGGGCGAGCCCGCAACGCGCTGTGCGCCCACGCTTGGTCTCTGCGGAGGCTGCTTCTGGCAGGAAACGCGCAACCAAAGGTGAATCAATCGCCGCGTCGTGCAGTCACAGTCGTCAGCGTCGGGAGAGAGTGAGAACACCCATGGCAAACACCAAGCTCGAACAGAAGCTCGCCTTGCAGGGCGGACTGAAGGCCGTCACACAGATTGAGGGGAAAGGCCAGCCGAAGATTGGTGTGGCCGAGTTCTTGAGCGTTGCCGAGCGGTTCGGCTTCTCGCGGCCCGCGCTGAAGAAGATGCGGGAGGCGGCGGAGGAGGACGGGATGGGTGCCGGCCCGTTCCTGGCCAACTACTACTCCGGACTCAAGGAGACAAGCGTCCAGGCGTTCGAGCGCTTGGCTCGCGAGACATTCGGCGCCAAGTACGCCATCGGCGTCAGCTCGGGGACCGCGGCGCTGAACGCGGCATTTGTCGCCGCGGGCGTCGGTCCCGGTAAGGAAGTGATCTGCCCGGCCATCGGGTTCTACGCGACCGCCGCTGCGGTGGTGCACTCGAAGGGCGTGCCGATCTTCTGCGATGTTGACAGCTCGCTGGGCATGGATCCGAAGAAGATTGAGGCGCTGGTCACGCCACGCACGGCGGCGTTGGCGCCGACGCACGTCATGGGGTCGGTCTGCAACATGCCGGCGATCATGAAGGTCGCGCGGAAGCACAAGCTGAAGGTCGTCGAAGACTGTGCCCAGAGCTGCGGCGGCAAAGTGAAAGACAAGTACGTCGGCACCTTCGGCGACCTCGGCTGTTTCAGCATCTCCGCCTACAAGATCGTCGGCGGCGGGGAAGGCGGGCTGATCCTCACCGATGACGAGCGCTTGTATGAGCGCTGCCAGGGCCTCGCCGAGTGCGGCGGGCTGTGGCGCCCGGACCGGTTTGCCCCGCCGCGATACGCGCGCGAGCTGTTCTCTGGCACCAACTACCGCATGGGCGAAATGGAGGCGGCTGTCGACGTCGTCCAGCTCAAGCGGATGCCCCAGACGGTGCAGCGCTTCCGCACGGTGAAAAGCCGCCTCCTGAAACAGCTCAAGACCTTCTGCGAGATCGCCCCGCAGAAGCTCAACGATGCCGAAGGCGAGGTGGGCTACTCGCTGCGGTTCTTCCCGGAGACCCTCGAGCTGGGCGAGAAGATCGTCGCGGCGCTCAACGCCGAGGGGGTCGGCTGCGGCATGCGCGGGAAGAGCACCCAGCCCGACTGGCACGTCTACCACTCCATGTTCTCGGTAACGCTGCAGGTCGGCGCCACCGAGGACGACTGCCCCTTCAAGTGCCCACTCTACCTGCAGAACGGCGGCGGCGTGACGTACGCCCGGGGCGACTGCCCGGTTGCCGACGACCTATTTGACCGCGTCATCAGCGTCGGGCTGAACCAGTGGTACACGGCGGCAGACTGCCGGAGCATCGCCAAAGGCCTCAACAAGGTGCTGTCGGCGTACTGCACGGAGGACCCGAAGGGGAAGGCGTGGGTGTAGCGCTCGCGGGGAACGGCGCAAGTCAGACGAGTCAGACCTGTCCGACAGGTCAGACTCGTCTGACACCACTTCCCCGCAGCCCTACGCCGGACCGGCAGCGGGCCCGGTCTGCCCGTATCGGCCGCCGTGGGGCTGGCTCATCCAGTTCCAGGCGGTCTCGACGGCGTCACGGGCGCCGTAGTGCGCTTCCCAACCGAGGACGTCCTTGGCCTTCTGCGCCGCGGCCACGAGTCGTGGTGGATCGCCGGGTCGCCGCGGCCCGTACTCGACCGGCACCGGCTGGCCGGTGACCTCTTCCGCGAGACCGATGATCTGCTTGACGGAGGTGCCGTCGCCGGTTCCCAGGTTGCAGGCAGTGGTTTGGCCGCCGCCGTTCAGGTACTCCAGCGCCTTGACGTGAGCGTCCGCCAGGTCGAGCACATGGATATAGTCGCGGATGCAGGTGCCGTCGGGCGTGTCGTAATCGGTGCCGAACACGGTGAGCTTGTCGCGTTCGCCGCTGACTGCCCTCAGGGCCAGCGGGATCAGGTGTGTCTCCGGGTCGTGATCCTCGCCGAGCACGCCGTCGAGCGAACAGCCGCAGGCGTTGAAGTACCGCAGGAACACGCTGCGGATGCCGTGCGCGTGTTCGTAGTCGCGAAGGATGCGCTCCAACATCAGCTTGCTCCTGCCGTAGGGGTTGATGGGGTTCTGCGGGTGCTGCTCATCCATCGGCACGTACTCGGGGTTGCCGTATGTCGCGCAGGTTGAAGAGAAGATGAACCTGTCGCAGCCATGCCGCCTCATCGCGTCCAGCACCGTCAGCGGGGCGGCGGTGTTGTTGCGGTAGTACTTGCCGGGCTGCTGCACCGACTCGCCCACGTAACAGTAGGCGGCAAAGTGCACGACCGCCTGAGGGGCGTGTTCCTGGAACAGACGCTCCACCAGTTCCTCATCGGCCATCTCGCCCCGGACCAACATCACCTCCGGCGAGACAACTGCCTCGGGGTGGCCGTAAACCATGTTGTCCAGCACGACGATCTTCTGGCCGACGTCCGTCAGCATGCGAACGGTGTGGGAGCCGATGTAGCCGGCGCCGCCGGTTACGAGAATCGATTGGGCCATGCTGGTTGCTCCATCCGTTGTTTGGTGCGCTCGCCGGTGCGGCGAGCGTCGCGCAACAGCGGTGAGGCAGCTCACTTCCATGCAGTTGCCACCTGTGGGGGAAGCGAGCACCAATGGCGGCCTCCTGCCTACCCTCGCGCCATCTCCCGCGCCACCCGGGCGATGTCCGCCGGTTGCGGAATGCAGGCATCCTCAAGGGGCGGGCTGTAGGGCATGGCCACGTCCGCTCCGCCGAGCACCCGGGGAGACGTTCGTAGGTGCCCAAACACTTGTGGGAGCACTTGGCGGAGGATCTCGGCGCCGGCGCCAGAGCGGGCGGGGGCTTCGTGGACGATCAGGAGCTTGCCGGTCTTGCGGACGGACTGCGCGATGGTCTCCACGTCGAGGGGCACGAGGGTGCGGGGGTCGATGATCTCGAGGCTGATCTCGCCGGCTAACGCTTCGGCGGCGCGGAGAGCTTTGGGGACGGCGTAGGAAGTGGCGACGACGGTGAGGTCGGTGCCCTCGCGCTTGATGGCTGCTTCGCCCAGGGGGACAAGCCACTCGCCCTCGGGGACGCGCTGGGTCATTCGGTGGAGGCGGCGGTGCTGAATGAAGACGACTGGTTCGTCGTCGCGGATGGCGGATTTGAGGAGTCCCTTGGCGTCGTAGGCGTCGGCGGGCATGACTACCTTCAGCCCGGGGGCGTGCATGAACCAGGCTTCGTGGCTGCCGCTATGGTGGCCGCCTTCGCGGGTGCCGCAGCCGGCCGGGGTCTTGATGACCATCGGCACGTGGAGCTTGTTGCCGGACATGAGGCGGAGCTTGGCAGCCTGGTTCACGATCTGGTCGAAGCAGACGGTGACGAAGTCGCAGTACATGATGTCGACCACCGGCCGCAGCCCGGCGGCTGCCGCGCCGACGCCCAGGCCGACGAAGCCTGATTCGGAGATGGGGGTCTGCCACACGCGGCGCTCGCGGAACTGGTCCCACAGGCCGTCGCGAGTGCGGACGGGGCCGAGGTCTTCGCCGATGAGGAAGACCGACTCGTCGTGCTCCATCTCCTCGCGGAGGGCTTCGCTGACGGCTTGGGCGTAGCTGATCTCCCGCTGGTTAGCCACCACGTCGGACGGGAGTGCGCCCTCTCGCGGCTCCCCCGGCCGGGCCGTGCGATCTGCAATCCGCAATCCGCAATCTGCATTGGCACTTGGGAGTTCTGTGGCTTCGAGCAGGTCCACCGTGGGGAACGGGCACTCCTTCGCGAAGCCGATTGCTTGCTCCACTTCCTCGCGGATCTCAGCTTGCACCGCCTGCTGCTGCGCGGCGGTCATGACGCCGGCCCCGATGAGTTGCTGCTCGAGCCGCGGGATCGGGTCGCGCTGGCGCCATTCCTGAACGGCCTCGAAATCCTGATGGCTGCCCTTCCCGGCGCCGGCGTGTCCCTCAAAGCGGAACGTCTTCGCTTCGATGAGCGTGGGACCCTCGCCGGCGCGCGCCCGGGCGACGGCCTCGACTGCGGCGTTGTGGACGGCGGCCACGTCCATGCCGTCTACCACGACGCCGGGGATACCGTACGCCTGCGCGCGGTCGGCGATGTCGGGCGTGCAAAGCGCGATCTCCGCCGGGGTGGTGGCTGCCCACAGGTTGTTCTCGCAGACGTAGATGACGGGCAGCTTCCACAAGGCGGCCATGTTCATGGCTTCGTGGAACGTGCCCTGGTTGGAGGCGCCGTCGCCGAAGAAGCCGACGCACACGCCGTCCTTGCCCAGGTACTTCGCGGCGAACGCCGGTCCGAGCGCAATCGGGATGCCAGCGCCGACGATGCCGTTGCCGCCAAGCACGCCGTCCTCGACGCTGAAGATGTGCATAGAGCCGCCGCACCCGCGGGAGTAGCCCGCTTCCCGGCCCATCAGCTCTGCCAACACGCGGCCCAGGTCCAATCCCATGGCGATGGCGTGGCCGTGGCCGCGGTGGGTGCTGGTCACGAAGTCGCCCTGCTTCAGCGCGCCGCACACTCCGGTTGCAACCGCTTCCTCACCGATGTAAACATGCACCGCGCCGCCGATGGAGCCGGTGATCTCGAAGTCGTACATCACGCAGGTGAGCATGTCTTCAGTGGTCGCGGCATCGCCGGCGACGGTGCCCTCGCCGTAGAAGCCGGTGTAGTCGTAGAATTCCTTCAGTCGGTCTTCGAAGAAGCGGATTCGGTACATGGTGCGGAGGAGGTCGGTGTGCTTGGCGGTGGTTGGCATGGGGTGCTCCGAGTGGGCGAGGGTGTGGAAAGGACCAATGAGACGGATGGGACGGATGGGACCGGTGTCACCTATTCGGGCGCTGCCGGGGCAATCGGGTAGCTGCCGAACTCCCACGCGGCGTCGTAGGCGGCGACGATGTTCTCGGGTGGGGTGTTGGGTTGGATGTTGTGGACCGGGCAGAAGACGAAGCCGCCGCCGGGGGCGAAGGTGCGGAGGCGGTCGGCGACTTCGGCGCGCACCTCCTCGGGGGTGCCGAAGGGCAAGGTGGACTGGGTCTCCACGCCGCCGCCCCAGAAGGTCAGCCGGTCCCCGACGGTCTTCTTGAGCCACGCTGGGTCCATGCCGGCGGCGGAGGTCTGGACCGGGTTCAGCGCGTCCAAACCGGCCTCGGCGAGATCGCCAACCAGGTTTGCAATACTGCCGCACGAGTGCTCGAACGACTTCCAGGTTGTGTTGGCGCGGATCCGCTGAAACTGGGCGCGCAAGCCGGGCAGGTAGACCTCCTGGAACACCTCGCGCGAGAACCACTCGGACCGTTGCGTGCCGAAGTCCAACCCAGTGAGGGCGATCACGTCGACGTTGTCGCCGAGGGCGCGCCACAGCCTGTCGAGGTTGGTCAGTGCGGCCTCGGTGGAAATGGCGAACAGCTCCTTGACGTAGCCCGGGTCGCCAGCCAGCAACGTCCAGAAGTCCACCAGCGCGCCGACGTAGTGCAGGCCGGTGTAGGGCCAGGCGCCGAGGACCAGCGCTTTGTCGGTGTTGCGGCGGAGCAGCTCCGCGTGCGCGCGGAGGAACGCCAGGTCCTCGTCACACACGAGCCAGCTCTTCGCGCCTGCCCGGATTGAGTCCAGGCTGGGCGGCTGCCAGTCAGGATGCCAGTCGCCGTAGCCGATGCTGTCGAAGTAGAACCCGTCCTTCGGCATCCGGGCCACGGGCGGGCGCGACCGGTCGCCAGAGGCGTACGCCAGCCAGTCGCCCCGCTCGTTCACGTCGATCTCGAACTGCCCCGGCATCAGCACCTCAGTGCCGTCCATCAACGTCCACGGCTTCCAGTTCTCGCGCCGGAGCCCCAGCGTCAGCGCGGGCGGCTCTACCGGCAGGCAGTCGAGCCGGAACCGTTCGACCAGATCCACCTCGACTTCGCCCAACATCTGATACGCGTCATACACCTTCACCGGCCGATCCTCCAGCCCAAGGCGCTCACGCAGCTGGTGCAGCGACGTGGCGGCAATCGACGTGACGAACGACCCGCCGAGGTCAAGCGGGACGCGGTCGGGCTCGCGGTGGTTGAGGGCGGCGAGGACTCGGTGGCGGCTGGCCATGGGAGTGAGCAGAGTGCTGGGCGCGAGGTGGGCGTGTAGGGGCAGGAATCCGTTCCGCTCTGCCTTGCGTTTCTCTCGGGGCTGCAGGCAACGCGCGCGGTCGGCGGGAAGGGATTCCTCGCCCTACCGGTACACCCCCGCCTCCCACGCCGTCTCGTACATCGCGACGATGTTCTCCGGCGGGCTGATGGACTGGAGGTTGTGGCAAGGACCGAGGATGTAGCCGCCGTTGGCGCCGAGAATGCGGAGGTTGTCGAGGACTTCTTGGCGGACCTCTGCGACGGTGCCGAAGGCGAGGGTGCGCTGATTGTCCATGGCGGCGTGGAAGACGAGCTTGTCGCCGAAGTCGAGTTTGAGGGCTTCGCGGTCCATGCCCTTGGCGCGCCACTGGACGGGGTCGAGGACATCGATGCCGACCTCGATCATGTTGGGCACGTTGTCACGGACCGCGCCATCGCTGTGATGGAAGGCGAAGGCGCCGGCGGAGTGCACCAAGTCGATCATGCGCTTCATGTGCGGCAGGAAGAACTCGCGGATCTGGGCGAGCGACACCAGCAGCCCTTCCTGCGAGCCGACGTCCTCAGCAACCCAGGTCCACACGACCATCCCAGGTGCGGCTTCGTAGGTGCGGAGCGTCGTCTGGTAGCACAGGTCGTAGAGCTTCCCCAGGCAGTAGTGGACCATCTCGGGGTTCTCGATCAGGTCGATGTAGCCCTGCTCCGTGCCCCGCAGGAACTTGTAGGTGGCGAACGGCTCCGACCCGCCGCCGCGGATCACCTGGTCTTCGTTGCCCTTGACCTGTGCGGGAATGCCGGAATAGTCCCACCAATCCGGGTCCGGCCACCGGTAGTCGGCTTCGATCTCGGCGACCGAGTTGTACTGCGCCAGCGGATGGTGGACAACATCGCGGTAATGACCGAGGTGATAGTCGCTGCTCTGGTACTTCGCGCCGAACACGTCTTCGTCCGGCGGGATCGCCGGCCCGACGTACCGCGGCCCAATGTCGATGATCGGGTCGATATGCAGCCGCTCGTGCATCTCGGCGGTAGCCGCCACGCCGAGGTGTTCGAGCAGTTTCCGTGTCGCTTCCGGCGTGGCGCGGTAGTCGACGGGGACGCGGTCGGGGATGCCGTGGGTGAGGCAGGTTAGCCAGCGTTCGCGGGGGGTCATGAGGGAGCACCTGGATTGCGCGACAGGAGGTCGGCCAAACTGGTTCCGCGCGCCGGCGTCGACTCCTTCCCGCGGCCTACGGTTCCAGCCGCTCACTACCGCTGTCTCCAGCGAGGCTGCCGTGGCCGAGCCGGGTGGCTACTCGCCAACCGGTGTGGCGGCGCACCGAAACCGGTCCGCTCCCACACTCACCGCGCCTGGCCCGCCGAAGCGCAGATCCAGCGCCGGCTTGCTCTTCGGCGCCGCGCTCACGCGCAGGCGGTGCGTACCCGCCTTGAGTGCCACGGGCAGGAAGCTCCAGCCAGTCTCCTTCACTCCGGTTAGCGGCTGCCCGTCGACTGCGAGGGCAAGCGTGCCGTCGAACCGGACTTGGAGCTGGTACACGTCGTCGGCGGGCATGTCGAAGTAACCCTCCAGCGTGAACGGCTGCCCCTCCTTGACGCCGGCTTTCGCCAGCCAGTCCCGCGGGCGGGTGGACTCGACCACGGCGGGCTTCCCGCCCTCCGGCACGAGTTGCAGTCCGTTGGCGACGGGTACCGTCGCGTCGAGGCTGACCGCTAACAGGGCGGGAGGTGGGGTGATCATCAGCTCGACAGGGCAACTGGTCACGAACGCCCGCCGATCGGTATCCGCAGAGCCACCCGCGCCCAGTCCGCCCTTGGCCAGGCAATCCCACACTTTCGCAAGTGTGGGATCGAGGGGTGGAGCATTTGGGTGGTCGGGGGCGGCGGCGGCGCTGTCCCGAGCGGCTGGTACCCAGGCGACGGCATGGAGCCGCACTGGTCCCATGCCGAGGAGACGGGTGTCGATGGCGACCTGGCCGGCGGCGCCGGTGAGCGTGGCGAGCAGGCGGGCGTTGTGGAAGAAGGCGATTCCCTTCGCGCCGGGCAGTTGGGCGCTGAGTGTCAGGGCGTCGCCCCACGGAAGCGTTCTCCGTGCCGGTGCGGTCACGCGCAGTTCACGGCTGTAGTTGTTGACCTGGAACGGCACGACGAGGCTGCCCCGGGTCTCCGTTGCCTCGGCGGCGACGGCTACGAGGCCGAGTTCGTGGTAGCCGTCGCCTTCGGCGGTTGTGTCCAGTCTGAGGACTCGGCCCGGTGGGCAGGTGCTGTGGCGGCGTCCGTCAACGAACAACTCGAAGCGTCCTGCGCGAACCTCCTGTCCGTTCCGGATGCTCGGCCGGAGGCGGAGCGGCCCGCTGACCACTTGGTCCGGCCGGATACCCGAGACCATGGGACGCGGAATCCTCGCCCACGGTTGGCAGAGCGGGTCGCCGACGATGAGCAACTGGTAGGGACCGGTGACGGACTGGTAGAACGCCTCCGCCAAGGTGCAGCCCTTGGCATAGTGCACGTGCAGGAACGGGTCGGGGAACTTCTGCTGGAGGGCGTACGGTTCGGTCACTGTGCCGCTGGAACCGGCGGCGCCGTAGCGGAGGAAGTCCGTCAGCGGCGTCTGGCCGGAGCCCTCGGTGAGGACGCCGCCGAAGCTGGTCAGGTGCTCGCAGATCGCGCCGGAAAGCATCGTGCTGCCGGACTTCGCCCAGTCGAACCCGGCGGAGCCGACCATGGCGCCGGCCACGTCCGGCTTGCCGGGAGGGAGCGTGCCCTCGATCACCTCTGCCCTCACGCCCAGTGCAGCCAGTTTGCGTGCTGCGGGCCGGACCCCCCACTGCCGGGTGCGGGAGCGGATGTCGCCGTTGACGAGGTAGTACACGGCGCCCCGCGGGCGGGTGCCGTCGGCGGCGGCGCTGCGGCGGAGGTACGCCAGCGCCTCGGACACGGAGTTGCCGCGGCCGCTGGTGACTGCGAGCATGGTGGAGAGCAGGTACTTGGACTCGGCTCGGGGCCGGCTCTCGCCCGTGCCATTCCACCGATCGCTCGACCGAAAGCCGACCGTGGGCTGGATCTCGAAGTCGCCGTTCTGCAAGCCGCTTACCAGGGCCCGGAAGTCGTCCCGCCCGTGCAGTGGTCTCAGGTCGTCGTCGGCTCTCATGTACGAGTAGTTCAGGAAGCCATTCTCGGTCGCCCGTTGCAGAGCGGTTACGGCTTCCTCCGGTTGGTTCTGCTGCGCCAGACAACAGGCGAAGTTGTAGAGCAGGTCTGGCGAGCGAGGCGTCTCGCCCTCCAGCTCGCGCAACAGAGGCAGTGCTTCCGCCCACTTCTTGTCCTGCATCCAGTTGAGGGCTTGGGCGTAACGCTCGCGCTGCTGGTCGCCGATCCGCTGCGCCTCCTGTTGCGGCAGGGGACGCCGGGCGTAGCGGTTGGACTCCAGATCCAGGTAGCGCGGGTCCTTGCCCAGCACGTCCTCGTACAGGTAGGTCAGTCCGTTGATCGACGCCCAAGGCGTGATGACCTTCGGGAACTTCCAGCCCTGCATGTCGGCCGACACGTTGACGCCCCACGGCAGGTCAGCGGAGTACGCCACGCAGTCGATCTGCTCCGTCAACCCGCGTTGGGCGAGCGTGTCCAGCACCGGCTTCAGGAGCTGCTCGCGGAAGGCGTCCACGGTGGTCTGCTCGAAGTCCGGCAGGCCGCTGAGGTAGACGACGTTGTCCGGTGGGATCTGCCGCAGGTGGACGAACTCGTTGGCAACGGTGAGCGAAGCCCAACTGTCGGCATTGACGACAACAGCGGTGTTCTCGGGGCCGACACCGGCTTCAGCGAACGAGGCGACGAACAGCCCAATCGCGAGGCCAAGCGTTTGTACGGTCACGCCGTATACGCCTTCCACAGCGCCGAGTAGTAGCCCATGATTCGGTCGGGGTCTTCGTTGCCGGGGATCTCGGCGCAGGTGAAGCCTGCGTAGCCGCTCTGCTTCAGCAACTGCAGCAGGTGCGCCCACGGGTACTCAGGCAAGCAAATGTCGCGCATGTGGACGAGCGCGATCTTGTCCCTGACGGACTCGAAGTTGGCATCAATGGAACCGTCCACCAAGTCGCTCTGGTTGGAGTTCCAGCAGAGCAGGGCGTTCGGGTGGTCGGCAACCTCCATGATGGTCTTGCAGTGAGGCACTTCGCAGGTGACCTGACCGTGAATTTCCAGGCGGATCTCGACGCCGTAGTCCTGCGCGAACGTCGCGCACTCGCGAAGGGCAAGCCCGATCTGGTCCAGCGTCTTCTCCAGCGGGATGCCCTTGCTGGTCTGAACGCCGTTGGGTCGGACCTTGACACCGGGGCAGCCGACGTCGTGGGCGAGCTTGACGTATT
This sequence comes from Armatimonadetes bacterium CG06_land_8_20_14_3_00_66_21, assembly GCA_002779825.1. Lineage (GTDB taxonomy): Bacteria > Armatimonadota > Abditibacteriia > CG2-30-66-41 > CG2-30-66-41 > CG2-30-66-41. The sequence continues at coordinate 27,939 of PEVN01000320.1, forward strand.
CCTTCGTGCCGTTGATGTTCTGGCGCACCTCGGTCTCGTCGGCCGAGTGGTACTCGTAGGTGCTGCCCAGCCCACAGAGCGCGACTGGCGAGTCGTCGAACTGCTTTTTGACTTCCGCACGCTGCGCGGTGGAAAGCTCAAGCTCGATGCCGTGCGCGTGGGTCGTCCGGGCTTCCACGCCGTGGAAGCCGTGCTTGCTGCACTTGTCGATGATCGTAGGGAGGTCCCACTCGTTGGCGAGGTTGTAGGTGACTAGTCCGAGTTTCATGGCGATGCTCCTTCGGCGGGTTCGGGTGTCGGGCGTCGGGTGTCGGGCGTCGAGTGGCGCGGGCGCCGAGACCAGTTCGGGCGTTGGCCCGGGGGCTGCTTGAGGGTACGCGGCGGTTCGAGGAACACCTTTTGGGTTGGCGGACCGCCCGCTCGCCGGTGGGGTGGCGTTAGCAGTGCCCGTTGGCCAGAGGGTACACATTGGCTATGATAGGGCCGCGCCGATTGGGAACGCACCTCGGCCGGAAGTAGCGGAGAGTCCATGTCGCCATTGCCCTCTTTGCCGGATGTCCCGCCGGAGGTGGAGCGCCCCCCTGAGGAGAGCAGCAGTCGGCTGGCAGAAACCGGAAGAGGTCTTCGGGGTACCGGAATGGTCAGCGCGGTGGGGTTCGTGCTGGTCACCTCGATTCTGATCGGGTACGCCGTCGGTCACTGGGCCGATGGGCGGTTCGGGATCGAGCCGATCGGCACGGCTGTCGGCGTGCTCCTCGGCAGCCTCGCGGGGTTCCTCGAGATGATTCAGATCGTCACCAAGGCTTCCCGGACCCAATGAACACCTTCCCCAACCTGGAGGAGAACTTCCTTCCCGGCGTCTACCGCACCACGAGTTGGGTGCTCGCCCTGGCGCTGCTGGCGCTCCTGCAGACCATGGACTGGCGTCTCATCGTGGGCTTCCTCCTCGGAGCCGGCCTCGGGGTCGGGCTGCTCAAGGCCCTTGAGTGGTCTGTGCGAACGTCCTTCCGACGGGAGGCGACTCGGCGGGAGAAAGGCATTGTCTTTGCAGTAAGTGTCGGCAAATACCTGGCCGTCGGTTTCCTTTTCTGGTTGACACTGAGCCGAAACTCGGTCAACATCTACTCTCTGTTTGCGGGCTTCCTGATTCCGCAAGCTGTGGTCTTCCTCCAAGCGGTGGGACAGACCGCACTCACTCTCGGCCCGACGCGGCGCCGACCGTAGGACACTGTGAGCGTGAGGAAAGCGTGAGGAAGACGTAGCTTGGCTTCTGAATCACATGGTGGGCACAGTGCGCCAGTCCATCTGGCCGGAGGACAGGGCGAAGGCAATCCGCTAACTGCTGAGCACGGGTCGCTGGTACACCCGCTTGCGAAGCTGCTGCACGTTCCCGACTGGATCGTCATCTCGGGATTGATCATCCTGCTGCTGGCGTTGTTCGCTCGGCGTACTACCCGGCGCATGGAGCTGGTGCCCACGGGATGGCAGAACGTGGGCGAACTGGTCGTGGACGGGCTGTACACATTTGTCCGCTCGATCACCGGCGAGCGCGGGCTCAAGTATGCTCCGTTCGTCGGGACCCTGTTCATCTACATTTTCCTGATGAACATCATGGGGGTCGTCCCAGGGATGCTGGCTCCAACGGCGAAGTTGAGCACGACGTTGGCTTTGGGGTTGACCACATTCGTCTTCGTGCAGTTCTACGCCATCCGAGACACCGGAGTCGGCGCGTACTTGCGGCACCTTTGCGGCGAGCCAATCTGGCTGGCGCCGCTGATGCTGCCACTGCACCTCGTCGGCGAACTGGCCAAGCCTTTGTCCCTCTCGATCCGTCTCTTCGGCAACGTCTTCGGCAAGGACATGGTGATCATCAACCTGGTCCTGCTGGCGGCGACGTTTCCGGGCTTCCTCAAGTACGTACTGCCGATCCAGGCGCCGATCCTGGCCTTCGGTCTCTTTGTCGGCTTCGTGCAGGCGCTCGTTTTCGCCACGCTGGCGGCGGTCTACATCTCGCTGCTCACCGAGCATGCCGGCCACGAGGAGGGGGAGCATTAGCTGGTTTGAGGGCTGAGATTCCCGACGGCAGTTACTGGGTGCCGGGGTGCGGTCTGGAATCTGAACTCTGAAATCGCTGGTTCGTAATCCCACTGGAAAGGAGACGTTCTGCATGGGAGGCTATTTCGTAGCATTGGCATTGGCTGTCGGGTTTGGCCTGCCGGTAGCGGTGCTGTCCGCCGCTCTGGCGCAGGGAAAAGCTGCCATCGCCGCTCTGGAGGGCATCGCCCGCCAACCCGAAGCCGCCGGGCAGATCCAGACGGCCATGATCATCGGTCTGGCACTGATCGAGTCACTGGTCATCTATGCGCTGCTCATGTTCTTCATGCTGCAGAGCAAGCTGCCTGTCACAGAGAAGGCGCTGGAACTCGTCGGCAAAGCGTTCGGAACGCACTGAGAATGTGGCGTCGGTCTGGCGGAAGGCGTTAGCCGTCGCCCCCCCGGGGAGGACCACCCAATGGCCCTGCTTGACCAATTGGGGATCAATGGCACGCACCTGGTGATCCAGGTGTTGGGCTTCCTGATCCTGTACTGGGTGCTGTCGAAGTTTCTGTTCGGCCCGGTCCAGACCATGTTCTCGACTCGAGAGCATGCCATCAAGACCAAGCTGGATGAGGCGGAGGAGAAGCGCCAAGAGATGATCCGCATGCGCGACGAGTATGAGGCGCGCATTGCGGACATCGAGGCTGAGACGCGGCATCGGATCGAGGATGCCATGTCCCAGGCGCAGGTGGCCCGCGATGAACTGCTGGCGCACGCTCGCGAGCAGGCCCAGCGGATCATGGAACGGGGTCACGCCGAGGTCCAACGCGAGAAAGAGAAGGCGCTGGTCGAGATCCGCAACCGCGTTGCCGATTTGGCCGTGCTGACCGCCGGCCAGCTCATCCGCAAGGACTTGGACGACTCGACGCATCGCCAGTTGGCCCAGGAGATCATCGAGGGCATCGGGCGGAATTGACACCGTGATAGGCACGAAGACAGCC